>JBFHGX010000201.1:0-6382 GCA_041582875.1 Bacteroidales bacterium
CATCTCCGCTTAAAGCGGAAAAAAGAGGATCAGCAGATGAGCTCCCCTTGTATAGAAACAGGGTGTCGCCGGCAGTAAGGTCAAAATCTAAAAAGTGCAAGGTTATGGACGACACAGAATCCTCAGGAGCAATCAGCCAACTGCAATTTGTTCCTGCTTCATAACCATATAGTGGGCCACTTCCATCATCAATGGTTCCGTTGGTGGTGATTAGCTCTGCATACCCCGAACAACCGGAAGGGTAATTGTACAGCAATGAATCAGGAGCACAATTGATAATCAATTCCTGAGCCAGATTAAAATTACTACCAGATGGATTTAGAGCCTCTGTATAAAAATATCCATCACTGGAACCTCCCCACCCCCAATTGAAATGATAGAAGTGATCTTCCTGATAGCCGTCACAAACAAAAGCATGTCCGTTGATATTGGGTACCGACCAACCTGCGTAGTACAAAGGAATTCTTCTATCGAGATGCGTAATAAGCAAACTATCCCAGTCCATGGAAGTGCTATCACGGTATACATATTCGGTAGCCTGATCATATTTAAAAAACGTCCGTAAAGCATACGCCGCTTTGTGGTTATACATTCCTGAACCATCAGGGCCATAAACCAAATCGCATGAAACCCCCAAGTGATACAATAATTCGGCTACTGCCAGATTAGTACTGCTTAAAGCGATGGCCATTTCATCCCATCTGTAAGATGTATTTTCAAAATCAGCTGACAACAACCCGTAGGTGGAATCCATGTATGAATACTGTCCCAGCCCTGTTTCGGGCCAACGAAAATAATTACATATTTGCCCCATGGCAGCTGGCACACATCCTGCATAACAGTGACCTCCGGGACCAGCCGGATCGGCCGGACACATATCATTGTAATAACGCGATTGATTCCATGTTGTAGTTAAAAAAGGCTCCACTGCCCTAGAATTTTTATTCAAACAGTCGGTCTTTAAATCCTCCCATTGTTGCTCAATTTCAGGGGTCGAATCCAAATTGTTTTCAATAATGTTTACCAGTTTATCTTCATATTGTCTGAGCCATCCAGCACAATTTACCGGTAGATTATCACTATCGAAAGCTCCACTGGTAGCATAAGCCAAAACAGGTACTGAAGCATCGGTAGCCGCGATCAACACCCAGCCTTCGGGAGCCATATTAACTTGGTAATACACTACATGGCCGAGGTATTGCACGGCAACAACACTTTGAACAACTTCTGTATTGGCAGGATGACTAAATCCTTTATTTTTCCAAAAATGACCGGCCCATTTTACGACCTCTTGTTCATTTACAGTTCCGGCATTCGCAACCAAAAACAATATACAGGCAAAAAACAAAACAACTCCTTTTTTCATTTTGAAAATCATTGATTAATTAAGGGTTAAAGGTAGACATTTTAAAGAATTAAGAAGACAACTATTCAAAAGGCATAAAAAAACCTGCCATAAATTGGCAGGTTGTGAAGGATATTTTTATTACGATTAATCCACTACGATGGTATGTGTTATTACGGCTGCTTTACGCAACATTTCACTCACTCCACAATAGCGTTCCTGAGAAAGATTAACTGCTTTCTCCAGCTTATCCATGGGCAAATCCTTACCTTTAAAAGTATATGTAATATGTATTTTATTGTAATATTTGGGATGTTCTTCTGTCATTTCGCCATCCACTTCAACGTTGAAATAATCAGGAACTACACGCATTTTAGCCAGAATAGAAACCACATCCATTCCGGTGCAGCCTCCCAGAGAAACCAAGGTTAATGGTTTGGGTCGTGGACCCGTATTTTTTCCGCCCACACGCTCGTCAGCGTCCAGTTTAATCTTAAAGTCGTTTACTTCGGCCTCAAAAGCCATGTCACCAGTCCAGGTAACGTTTACTTTTCCGCTCATAGTGAATTTAGTTTATTGTTTGTGCAAACTTAACTATTTCCGCTCAAAGGCGATGAAGACCAATTTAGAAATAAATACAAATAATCAGTTTTGGATTAACGAGTGGGAGTTACATGGCGTTTTGAAATCTAAAAAAAAGCTAGCTTTGGGCCTATAACATTATCATTTCCTAACTCTTACGTTTCCGGCAAGACGTATTTCAGAGCGCGCAATTTTTTTTCATATAGAATCAAGTTTTACTATTCGATAAAATGATACCAACCAAAAAATAGTTTCCATTGATAATTTACGCCTACATTTGCATCCTTAAAATTAAATCTCATGATGGAGACCTTCTATGGTGAAATTGCAGCATTAATTACTGCTGTTTTTTGGACAATTACCGCCTTGGCTTTCGAGTTTGCCACCAAAAAAGTAGGTACATACCCCGTAAATATCATCCGTTTAACCACAGCCTTTTTTTTGGTTGGAGGAGTTACTTATTTCACAAGAGGGCTTTTTCTTCCTATAGATGCCACGACAAATGCATGGCTTTGGCTCTCAATATCCGGACTCATCGGCTTTGTTTTGGGAGATTTATTTTTGTTTAGCTCGTATGCTCTTATAGGATCACGCGTAGCCATGCTCATCATGACGCTTGCTCCCCCAGCAACTGCAATCATGAGTTATTTCGTCCTTCATGAATCGCTTACCACCAGCAGCTGGCTGGGTATGTCCTTGGTTATTTTTGGGATCTCGCTAACCATTTTAGCTAAACCGGTAAACGGAAAAAAAATCAAATTCAACTATCCTGCCAAAGGCTTACTTTTTGCTTTTTTGGGCGCTATGGGGCAAGCCGGCGGATTGGTACTAAGCAAAAAAGGCATGGGTGATTACGACCCATTGGCCGCCACTCAAATCCGAATTATTGCCGGAATGGCGGGCTTCATTTTTCTAATTACCCTGCTGGGAAAATGGCGACAAGTTCGGGTTACCCTCATCCAAAAGAAACCCATGGGAGGTATTGCAATAGGTTCATTTTTTGGTCCCTTTTTGGGTGTTACTTTTTCGATGATTGCCATACAACATACATCAGCAGGTGTAGCAGCTACCTTGATATCCATTGTGCCTGTGATTATTATTGCACCTGCTTATTTTTTGTTCAAACAAAAAGTTACCCTTAAGGAAATCATTGGCGCAACAATTAGTGTTGGTGGCGTGGCGATGTTTTTTATTTGATGTTGCTATTTACTCCCCTTATTAAACACAATAAAGGCATTTATCATATTCCATGATTCATAATCACGATAAATCATTGTAACTTTTTCATTGGTCGGAATTAGTTTTGCCCATCTTAATAATCAGGTTTAAATCATACAAAACACCTCTATCCCGCCCCTTCGTTTAAAATGGATATGAATAACTTATCACCCATTTGCTTTGCTGATAATATTCATACATTTGAATCCAATAAAATACCCAATAAAAGAAACGAAGATGAAAACCATTGGATTAATTGGCGGGATGAGCTGGGAATCGTCCGTTGTGTACTACGAACTCATCAACCGAAAGGTAAGAGAAACCCTGGGCGGATTTCATTCGTGTAAAAACATCATGGTAACAGTAGATTTTGCAGAGATTGAAAAACTACAACATCAGGGCGACTGGGAGACCCTTGACAAAATGATGATCGTTTCGGCCAAACAGTTAGAAGCAGCAGGAGCTGACATAGTAGTTTTATGTACCAACACCATGCACTTGTGTAGTCCTGCCATCATTCAAAACATTTCTATTCCGTTTCTACACATTGCTGAAGCGACAGGTATGGCCATCGCTGAAAAGGGACTAAAAAAAGTGGCTTTGTTGGGGACCAAATTCACCATGGAAAAGGACTTTTACAAAAAGTATATTGCTGATCATTTTGGCATCGAAGTGATTGTCCCAAGTTTAGAGGAACGCAACGAAATTCATCGAATTATTTACCAAGAACTTGTTCAAGGAATCTTAAAAAAGGAAAGCAGAGAAATTTACAAACAAATTATTGTTCGACTGATAGAACAAGGTGCTGAAGGCGCTATATTGGGCTGTACAGAAATCCCGTTGCTTGTCAAGTCCACTGATGTGACCATTCCGGTTTTCGACACCACCACCATTCATGCTGAAAAGGCTGTTGAATGGGCTTTATCAAAATAGCTTAATCAAAAAACACACATAAAATGAAATACACCTTTCTTTTTACCCTGTTGATGGCCTTCTTTACGGGAAATGCACAAAATATTGAATCTAAACAAAATACTACAGATTCCGTCGTCATGAAAATGATTGAAATAGCCAAAACCGATAACCAAACTATGCATCAGTTAGATGTTTTGTGTAATCGTTTTGGTGGACGACTGATTGGGTCAGATGCATACGAAAATGCGGCTTTGTGGGTAGCCAACCAATTCGAGAGCTGGGGAATGGAAGTAGAAATGGAAGAAGCAGGTGAACTTCCTGTAGGTTTTAACCGAGGTCCCTGGTTCGGACGCATGCTTTCAGACAATGGTATGACCTTGCATTTTGCCACACCATCCTATACCTCTGGAACAAAAGGAGTTCAGCGCGGCCATGTGCTAATAGAACCCAAAACTCAGAAGGAATTCGATCGCATGAAAGGGGCCTTGAAAGGTGCCTGGGTACTGATTGAAGGAGAAAGCAGCGGCTGGCCCATCGATTACTCGGAAAAAGCTAACCTGGTCAGGGACTCCATCAAAAAGGAAAATGAGGTTATTGAAAAGGAAAACAATAAAATCAAAAGAGAGAATTGGAAAAACAGGGGAAGCAAAATCCCTGAAAAGGAGCTTCTTCCACTCAAAGAAGAACCTGCTTTGTTTTACAACGAAATGCGCGAAGCAGGTATTCTGGGCATCATTCAATCGGCCAAAACACCCATTCGTGTGCTGTACGATCGCAAAAACCTCATGGACATGTCCTTTGAAACCTTGCCCACGGTACCCGACATAAAACTGGATGAACATCAATACGAGGTAATTTACCAAATGGCCGAAGAGCGCAGGTATTTTCAATTGGAGTTTGACATCCGCAACCACTTTAAAATGGGTCCTGTGAAGTACCACAGCGTTATTGGAATCATCCCGGGAACGGAATTCCCTGACGAATATGTAATCATGAGCGGACATTTGGATGCATACGATGTGGGCACTGGTGGTGTGGATGATGGATCAGGAGCTTCGGTAACCATCGAAGCCGCACGGTTGATCATGGAAGCTGGCGGCAAGCCAAAGAGAACAATTCTGGCAGTACTTTGGGCTGGCGAAGAATTCGGACTACTGGGGTCGCAGAATTGGGTGGATCAACATCAAGATGAACTGGTTAAGGTGTCGAATATGGTAAACCGCGATGGAGGTCCTACGGTACCAACAAGCATCAGCGTTCCTGAAAACATGAAAGCTGATTTTGAGCAAATTTGCGCCCCCATCAACACCATCAATCCTGATTTTCCGGTTACCATCGAAATACGCGAACCGCGCGAAAAACCAACCAAAGCATGGGGAACTGACAGTGGTCCATTTGCTGTGGAAGGCATTCCCACCATTGGATGGAACTGTACTGATCCCAAAGGCTACAACTTCAACTATGGCGAAATTTGGCATACCGAACGTGACCTATACAACAAAAGCATAGCTGAATATCAAGAACAAGCAAGCATCGCAACCGCAATTCTGGTCTATGGAATAGCTAACTTAAACGACCTGTTACCCAGAGATGAATACTACATCGAAAAAGTGATTGAAAAAGACAAAAAATCAAGGAAGAATAAATAACATGCAAAACCTATGATTGGCCAATGATCAAATAAAAATTCAATAAAACAAACAAGAACCATGATATTGGCATTGACCGAAAAGAAACTTAAAGCTAAATCATACAAATAATTTTTTCTGAGAACTGATCTTGACTACTATTACGAACAAAATGACGAACCGACTAAAACTACAAGTCTTTATTCGAATACTATTTTAGGCGAAATAACCTGTAATGTAAACCTAAGAATCGCCGGTGGCTTTAACTTTGATCTAGTTTTTATTAAGGAATTGGATGAAGCTAGCAATGTGGCAAAATGAAATCAATCCGTACGAAGATGTGCCTACCTGCAAATTTCATATTCAAGATACACAACTTATACAGTTGAATTCCATCTATAAAAACCAACAACACAGTTAGTCAACTACGTGTATTATCAGTAATAGAAACCTCTACAGAATATTAAACCTTTTGCTTAGAAAGCTATTACAATTCATTTGCAGACTTATAGTAGGCTATTGGATAACTCCATTTTAGAAGTCGGTACACACCAAAAAACGCGACAAAAAAAAAGCTCATTCTAATAAAAGAATGAGCTTTTTGAGTCTTTGGCGACGACCTACTTTCCCACCTAGTGGCAGTATCATTGGCGCAAGCAGGCTTAACTTCTCTGTTCGGAATGGGAAGAGGTGG
>JBFHGX010000202.1:0-6346 GCA_041582875.1 Bacteroidales bacterium
CAAACGAACTCCGATTGACCAATAATCAATGCGATGGGCTGGCCAATAAAATGAAGTTCCTCTTCAGCAAACAAGGGTTCGTCGGGGATAATACCTCCAATTTGGTTTTCCCCCGGAATATCGCGGTACGTCAATATATGATCGATGCCCGGCAGTTTCTCCGCTTCCGAGAAGTCGATATTAAGCAATCTTCCGTGGGCAATGGGAGAGGTAACTACCGAAGCGAAGCGGGTTCCTTGTATTTCGGGCATATCGTCGATGAAGATCGATTTCCCGCTGAGGTGTGAGTTGGCGTCGATGTTCTTCATGATGATGAAAGATTGAGTAATTCAGTTGGATTGACTTTATTTTTAAAGAGCCGGATAAAATGACCATAAAACAATTGGCGCAACAACAGTCTTTTGTATTCATTGCTTCCACGCACATCGCTGATGGGTGTTATTTCTTCTTTTAAAACACAATGAGCTTTGCGGATGTTTTCCGTATTCAATTCTTTCCCTTTTAAAAAAGCACAGGTGTTTTTAAGGTATTTTGGAATCGGCGCCACTCCTCCTGCTGACAAGTGAATTTCTTTTATTTCGTTTCCCGATAGGTGAATGCTCATGGCACTGTTTACACTTGCGATATCCAGGTATGTACGTTTACTGACTTTCTCAAAATTCAATAATTTGCCTTGATGGGGTTCGATGGAAATAGATTGGATGAGTTCGTCAGGTTGGAGGGCTGTTTTTTTATAATCGATAAAAAATTCCCTGAGCGGGAGATTTCTTGACTGTTGGGTTTTGAGGTTGATCAGGGTTAAATCCGCGTTAAGCGCCAAAAAAATGATTGATAAATCACCTATAGGAGAAGCGTTTACGAAATTCCCGCCCAGTGTACCCATGTTGCGAATCACCTGAGAAGAGATCAGTTGAAAAAACTGGTTGAATTGTGGGAAATATTTCATCACCAGATCGCTGTTGAGCAGGTCAGAAGGAGTGCAACCTGCACCAATAATCAATTTCGACTGAATTTGTTGGATACCATGTAACGCAGGCCGGGACTGAATCGGCAGAAGATCGGATGTTAACAATTGATCAGCCTTTTGAACATATAAGTCCGTTCCGCCACCTACTACGATGCCTGCTTGGGTGGAGGTAATGGGTTCGATTTGTTGAAGTCGGGCGGGAATTTCCTTGAAGTAGTCCGGAATAAAATGATGTTTAATCAACCAATCCAAACTACGGCCCTTAGGTTGCACTTTTATGTGACTAAAAATGTCGATAGCTGCCTTTTCGATGGATTTGTATCCCGTACAACGGCAAATATTACCGCTGATTGACTCACGAATCCCTTGAATGGAGGTTTCTTTATTGAGCGTGTATCCTGTAAAAGCCACCACAAATCCGGGCGTACAAAAGCCACATTGGGTAGCATTGTGCTCTTTCATGGCGTGTTGCACCTGATTGAGATCGTTTTTCAGGTTGAGCCCCTCGATGGTTACGATATGTTTTCCATGAACGTTGATGATGGGGGTCAGACAAGATGTAATGGATTGGTAGTGAACCTTGTTGTTGGGTTTAAGTCTTCCTTCGAGCACCGTACATGCTCCGCAATCGCCTTCTCTGCAGCCTGTTTTCGTTCCGGGGAGGTGCGCCTCTTTGCGAATAAAATCCAACAAGATAGTACCTCCTGGCAAATCAGTGGCAACGGGTTTATTATTGAGTATAAATTGTATCATAACACCAGTAAAATTAAACAATTTCGTCATTTGTTTGTCAATGTAGGCTGAAAAAGTACATATTCTGAAAGCTATATATTATTGATTGATATGGCCTCTTGTTTTGTCTTTTTTGTCTATTTTAGCAGGTGATAACCTCAAAGGTTTTTATTTAGGATAAAATAGTATAAACCCTGAATTTTGATGTCTTTCTTTATGAAGGATGCACGCGTTATTGAAGGCGGAAACAGGGAAAATGCATATAAAAGAAGAAATATGAATAAGAAAAGATTTGCAGTTGTACTGGCCGGGTGTGGCGTTTATGACGGAGCTGAAATTCATGAAGCCGTACTCACCATGCTGGCCATTATGAAACAGGGGGGCAGCTATCAATGTTTTGCTCCGGATATACTTCAGTCGGATGTGGTGAACCACTTCGATGGGTCGGAAATGCACGAAAAGCGCAATGTCTTGGTTGAGTCGGCGCGAATTGCACGTGGTGAAATCAAACGCTTATCAGAATTTAATGTAGCCGATTACGATGCTTTGATTTTTCCGGGAGGATTTGGAGCTGCCAAAAATTTATCCACGGTAGCCCATGACGGCCCAGAGGCGAAAGTAACTCCTGAAGTGGAACGATCGATTTGCGATATGGTGGCTGCAAAGAAACCCATTGGAGCGCTTTGTATTGCACCTGCTTTTGTAGCTAAAGTACTGGAAGGTGTAGAAGTCACCATTGGAAATGATGCCGGAACCATAGCTGCCATTGAGGCGATGGGAAGTCGTCACAAAGTGACGACCCATGGCGAAGTGGTTGTGGATACGAAATTTAACGTGTTCACTACTCCGTGTTACATGCTGGATGCTAACCTCCTGGACATTGAACAAGGAGCGAATCATGTGGTGGAAGAAATAATGAAATCTTTCAAAGATTAATGCCTTGTCAATGAACCGTATAACCAAGTTATTTGGAATTCAATATCCCATTGTTCAAGGAGGGATGGTTTGGTGTAGTGGTTGGCGATTGGCCTCTGCGGTAAGCAATGCCGGTGGATTGGGGTTGATAGGTGCCGGATCGATGCATCCCGAAATGCTGGAAGATCATATTGTCAAGTGTCAGGCAGCCACCCAAAAACCTTTTGGAGTCAACATTCCGTTACTTTATCCGCAAACGGATGAGTTATTGGAAATCATCATCCGCAAAGGGGTTAAAATCGTGTTTACCTCGGCGGGAAATCCTGCCAAATATACTTCCATGTTAAAATCGCATGGCATTACCGTAGCCCATGTGGTTTCCAACAGCAAGTTTGCTTTAAAAGCTGCTACTGCCGGAGTGGATGCCATTGTAGCCGAAGGATTTGAAGCCGGAGGACATAATGGAATGGAAGAAACCACCACGTTGGTTTTGATTCCGCAACTGCGTTCTCTCATCGAACAACCATTGATAGCGGCAGGAGGCATTTTATCGGGAGCATCCATGTATGCTAGCTTTGCGCTTGGTGCGGAGGGAGTTCAGATGGGCAGTGTATTTGCTGCTTGTACCGAATCGAGTGCTCATCCTGATTTTAAACAAGCCATTTTTAATGCTCCTGAAGGCGCTACCCGTTTATTGATGAAGCGGTTGGTTCCGGTGCGGTTGTTGAAAAATGGCTTTTTTGATGAGGTCGTAGATGCCGAAAGTCAGGGTGCCTCAGTGGAGGAATTACGGACATTGCTTGGGAAAGGCCGAGCCAAAGCAGGGATGTTTGAAGGGGATATAGAAAATGGAGAATTGGAAATTGGCCAGGTAAGCAGCATGATTCAGCAGGAATATACAGTCGCTCAGATAATGGAGCGCATTCTGCAAGAGTTCACACAAACGGCACAGCGAATGCGTGTCCTACAAAACTTCTAACAACGAGAATAAAATCAACTCAATACATCGATAACAGCAAGAAAAAACTAAAAAAATGAACTTTGAACTTACAGAAGAACAATTGATGATTCAACAAGCGGCCCGCGATTTTGCTCAGCGCGAATTGTTGCAGGACGTGTTGGAACGTGATGAAAAAGCCATCTTTCCGGTTGAACATATAAAAAAACTCGGAGAGCTTGGGTTTTTGGGCATGATGGTCGATCCACAGTATGGTGGCAGTGGAATGGACACCATTTCCTACATACTGGCCATGGAAGAAATCTCAAAGGTAGATGCTTCGGTAGCCGTGATCATGTCCATTAACAACTCGTTGGTTTGTTACGGATTAGAGAAATATGGCACCGAAGACCAGAAGCAGAAATACCTGCGTCCGTTGGCCAGTGGTGAAATTATCGGAGCTTATTTATTGAGTGAACCAGAAGCGGGTTCCGATGCTACCCATCAGCATACTTCTGCAGTTGATATGGGTGATTACTATCTGCTGAATGGTACCAAGAACTGGATATCCAATGCCAATTCTGCCACTACTTATTTGGTCATGGCACAAACCCATCCCGAAAAGGGACACAAGGGGATTAATGCGTTTATTGTTGAGAAGAACTCACCCGGTATATCGTTGGGGCCTCATGAAGATAAAATGGGTATGCGCAGTTCGGACACCCATTCGGTGATGTTCAATGATGTAAAAGTGCCCAAAGAAAACCGCATTGGTGATGATGGATTTGGCTTTAAATTTGCCATGAAAGTTTTGGAAGCTGGTCGTATGGGCATTGCGGCTCAGGCTTTGGGAATAGCTTCAGGAGCCTACGAAAGGGCGGTGGCTTACGCCAAAGAACGCAAAGCCTTTGGAACAGAGATAGCCAACCACCAGGCCATTGCCTTTAAGTTGGCCGATATGGCCGTGAAAATTGAAAATGCACGGAATCTTTGTTTGAAAGCTGCCTGGTTGAAGGATAATGGGAAACCCTTTGTGCTGGAAGGCTCCATGGCCAAGCTTTATGCCGCTGATATTGCGATGGAAGTCACAACGGAAGCTGTGCAAATTCATGGTGGTTATGGCTATGTAAAAGAGTATCATGTGGAACGTTTGATGCGTGAAGCCAAGCTGACTCAGATATATGAAGGTACTTCGGAGGTACAGAAGATTGTGATATCGAGGGCGATACTGAGGTAAGTAAATACGATTCAATAATCGCATTAATTGAAAGAGGTTTAAACTACTTTTGCATTTTGTTTCTAAAATAATATTGATCAAGATGCTTGTACCGGAATGGATTAGTCCTGATATATTTAACTGGGTTGTATTGCCCTTATTGATTGCAATTGCGCGAATAATGGATGTGACGGTGGGCACTATCCGATTGATTTTTGTTTCTCGAGGCTATAAATATTTGGCACCTCTACTTGGATTTATTGAAGTGACTATTTGGTTGTTGGCCATTGGTCAGATCATGCAGCAGCTAGACAATTTCATGAGTTATATTGGTTATGGTGCGGGCTTTGCCATGGGAAATTACATCGGAATAATCCTGGTAGAGAAAATGTCCATTGGCACGGTAGTGGTGAGAATCATTCCCAAATTTGATACTTCCGATTTGATACTCAACTTGCGAGAATCCGGTTTTGGCGTTACTGTTGTGGATGCCGAAGGGAGGAGCGGTCCGGTAAAGATGTTGTTTAGTATTGTTAAGCGGAAGGACCTGGATTCGGCACTTCGTATTATCAACACACACAACCCCAATGCGTTTTATACCATCGAAGAAGTGCAGAAGGTGAAAGAAGGTCATTTTTTGGAGTCAAAACGAAGGGGCGTATTTCAGGGGGGGATTTTTGGAGCGCCTCAACTGAGGAAATAAAATTCGTTCAATATTGGTAAGCTTATAGGGTTATTCGTTGTATTCATCCATGGCATCAAACCCTTGTAAAAGATTTTTTACGAAATTTGTCCCCTTACCTGAACGATTAAGAATTAAACATTAATTAAATAGTCTAAATATGAAAATCTTGGTATTAATTAGCAATGTGCCTGATACAACTACAAAAATCAGGTTCAAAGCTGATAACACTGCATTTGATGATGCCGGTGTTCAGTGGATTATTAACCCTTGGGATGAGTTGGCGCTCACCCGTGCCGTTGAGCTGAAAGAGGCTGGTGGTGTATCACATATAACTGTTGCTAATGTGGGAACTGCGGCTACTGAGCCCACCCTTCGCAAAGCGTTGGCCGTAGGCGCTGATGATGCCATTCGCATAGATATTGAAGCCAAAGATGCATTTGAAGTAGCCACTCAATTGGCTTCAATTGCTAAGGATTACGATTTGATTTTGGCTGGAATAGAAGCTTCTGATTACAACGGTTCTGCTGTTGGAGGTATGTTGGCTGAGTTACTCGATATTTCTTCTGTTTCTTCTGTTTCAGGCATCAACATCGAGGGGGGACAGTTGTTGTTCAACCGCGAAATTGATGGTGGATCACAGGTGTTGGAAGTCCTCACACCGGTGGTGGCTGTTGTTCAAAAAGGAATTGCTAAAGAACCCCGTATTCCTGCCATGCGTGGCATTATGATGGCCCGTAAAAAACCGTTGACCAAGGTAGATCCTGTAAGTGCTGAAGAGCGTACTGCCTTCGTGAAATTTGAACTTCCTCCCAAAAAGGCTGCTTGCAAAATGGTTGCTGAAGACAATGCCGGAGAGTTGGTTAGGTTGTTGCACGAAGAAGCAAAGGTGTTATA
>JBFHGX010000203.1:0-6167 GCA_041582875.1 Bacteroidales bacterium
ATACAAATAAGTACCTTGGGGTAAAAAGGTGGTGTTGACCACACCTTCCGTTCCGAAAAAGCTTTCCCTCAATACAAACTGACCATTCATATCAAATAGTTCAAAGGTTGATTGTGGGTGTTGAATGGCAATCCTCACTTTGATTTCTTCATTTCCGGGATTGGGATAAACGATGGCTTCATGCATTTCGATACCGGGGTGTTCGGGTAAGCTGGTGATGAGGCCCTCGCTGTTAACCTTTACGATGTAGGTGTCGCGTATCAAATACTGAACTTCAAAATCATATCTGGTGCCTATCATCAAGCAGCCACCATCATCAGTAGCCAAAATGTTGTATGTTGAATAGTAGGCATCTCCACCATACCAATACTCCCATTGTGGTGTAATATCCTCATTTATTTTGATCAAATGAAACCATGAATCCCGGGTGCTGTATCGCGGACTGGTATAATCAAAATTGGAAGTACCGGCTATGTAAATATTTCCATTGTTTATACTAATGCCATTTTGCCATGATGGATAATCCCGAATGGATCCTTCCATTTTGAAATGATTGTAATTAATCATTTCTGCCTCTTCAGTAATGGAAAGTACATTTAAAGCATAAACAACAGACGCATATGGCAAGCCATTTCCATATATAACCATTTTATTATCATTAATATATGCCGGAGAATAGAATTGGTAAACTCCTAGGGGTATGGAATCAGCAGCTATGCTGTCCAGTTCTTTGTTTAAAGATAACATGACACTTCGGGTGGCAAACGGACTGGGATACACCATGCCAAAGGCAAAATATTTTGAGCTGTCTTTACTTTCAATGATATCGTACATGACGGTTAAGGGATACTCATAGGTAGGAAATTTGGCTCTCAAAGAATCACCATTCAGTTTTATTTTGTAAAAATAGGGGTCGTAATTATAAATGGGGTTTCCCATGTGGTTTATATCTATCCTTTCGGTATAGCCTGTCAATACGAAATTTGAATCCGAATCAAAAATTGAATTCATGACACTAAA
Organism: Bacteroidales bacterium; assembly: GCA_041582875.1. Lineage (GTDB taxonomy): Bacteria > Bacteroidota > Bacteroidia > Bacteroidales > F082 > UBA6244. Next base: position 1,021 of record JBFHGX010000203.1, read on the forward strand.
CCATCTTTCATCCACAGTATTCAGCACTTGCTCATCTACGACCTCAAGCCCATCGTTCAGTTTTACACACCAAATTTTTTCGGTAACAGAATCAACTGATACGGCTCCCAACACATAATAGTACTGATTTATGTGATGGATGTTGAAAAAACGGCAAGCAGTTGTATCATTTTGTTGAATGGTACGTTCGCTAATAATGTTGCCATATCCATCCAATTTTAGAATGTACCCGGATTTCATCTGAAGATTATTTAGCGTAAGACTGCCGACAATAATAAAATTGTCATCTTCATCAGTTACAACGTCACTGATAACTTGGTCTTCAGGATAGGAGATGATCTTTTCGAAAGTCTGTTGAGAGAATAGTGGGTGAAACAACCACATTAAGAATAGAAAAATAATTGTTCTGCTAGTTTTACTCATAAATATCATTTATTTAGCGTGATAAATTTACAATGCTCAAAGACAAGATAGTCCACCTTTATTTGGGGCAGATAATTTCGCAATGTTTTATGGGTTTGACAATACCTTAAAAAAAAGGCTATGCTTATCATATGATTCATGCTAGAAGTTTGTTAAGGTTTTAACGCATTTACTATTTGTTTGGTATGTTGATGAACGAGAAAAGTATTAAAAAATGCGAAGGAGGTTAGATCCCTCCGTTCACTCTCTTCGTCCGTTCAGTCTGGAGGACAATACGTTTGTAGATTTTGACATTAAATCCGCATCTATTGTCGTACTTAGTACACTATTAACTTTAGTTCACTCTAGGCACTTTTAACTTCCCCCTTCTCCACCCGACGGGTTTTGATTAACCCGGCGAGAGAGCAACTTCTGACTTCCTACTTGTGTCTCCCGACTTCCATCTTCTTCACCTCTTCGTATCGAAAACACGACACCAAGTGATCGTTGATCATGCCGGCGGCTTGCATAAAAGCATAACAGATGGTACTCCCCACAAATTTAAAACCCCGTTTTTTCAAGTCCTTGCTCATGGCATCCGATTCGGGCGATGTAGCCGGAATTTCGGCCATGGTTTTCCAAGTGTTCACCTTGGTTTTGTGTTGTGTAAATTGCCAGATGTACTTGTCGAAGGAGCCAAACTCTTGCTGTATTTTTAAAAACAGCTGCGCATTGGTGATGGTCGACCTGATTTTTAACTGATTTCGAATAATCCCTGTATCGGATATGAGCTCCATCACTTTCTCTTCGGAATAGTGAGCAATCATGTTGGGATCGAATCCATCAAAAGCAGCGCGAAAATTCTCACGTTTTTTCAGTATTGTGCTCCAACTCAATCCTGCCTGAAAAGCATCGAGTACCAGAAATTCGAATAATTTTTGATCATCATGTAAAGGTACACCCCACTCATGATCATGGTAGTGCATATCCAATGGGCGCCCCGCAGGCCACGAACAGGTATTTTTTATTTCTGTCATTTTGGAGGTATTGATGAGTCAAAGATAATGGCATTCGTTGGTTTTCGCTTGTTACAAAAAAAAATCCCGGTATCCCAGGATTTAATTGGAGCGCGAAGCATCCGTTACAACGTTGAAAAGTTAAATTACAATTTTGCTGGCATAATTTTTATTTCGGTGTTGTAAAATGAGTAGTGCTGATCAAATCAAATGGGTGGGTATATCATATATGGTTTCTTCTTCGGGCATGTCAAATACAACCTGAGTTGCTTTTTGGTAGTGGCAGTCGGCTGAGATACATTCCGTATCAAAAGGAATGTCGTCGATATAGCTTTCCTCTTCCAGCGTAAAATTGACATTTAATGCCTCATTGTAGAGGTAATTAGCGGCCAAATCGCCTGTGTTAAAAGGAATGTCGTTGATGAATACTTCTTCTTCAAGCATTTCGTATGCGTTGGTGGTTGTTCCTGTTGCGTAAGTAGTGGAGAAAGCCATCATTAAACCGAAAATTATACTTAGTGTCTTCATGACTGTAGTTTTAAGTGTTAGTTGTTATAGGGTTATCTAAATGCGTGCCAAAAATTTTAAGTAGTTCAAAATGAAATATATAAAGTTTATTTATTTGATTTGTCGATAGTGAAAACAGATAACAGCGGACAACTTGTGTTCGTGGGCGAACAGTTGGGCCGTAAAATTGCATAATTCACTAAATCTCTCCAACACAAGTACACGAAAAAGCGTATTTTTGAACATGATTTTAATGGATCTGAACTTGAATAAACTCAGGTCATTATCGCAAATACCTCACTCATGAACAAATCAGATTACCTGAAACAGCAACGGGCCGAGATTACCGAATATCATGTTTATCAAGGGTTAAGTAAATTGGCTAAAGATGAGCATAACAAATCAACCCTCAGTAAAATTGCAGCTGATGAGTTAAAACACTACCACATTTGGAAAAAAATCACCGGTCAGGAGGTAAAACCTAATCTGCGAAAGGCACAATATTATATCTGGCTTGCCCGCATTTTCGGACTGAGTTTTTCGCTCAAGCTGATGGAAAGAGGTGAGGTAAATGCCCATGCTTTTTATGAAGAGGCCAAACAACTGCTCCCGGAAGTGGGTGACATCCAAAAAGAGGAAGAAGATCACGAGCATGAACTGATTAATATCCTTAAAGACAACCGGCTATCGTATGTGGGAGCTATTGTGTTGGGATTGAATGATGCGTTGGTTGAACTTACCGGAACCCTTACCGGACTTACTTTTGCTTTCGGTAACAATGAAGTAATTGGTATCACCGGACTTATTATGGGGATTGCCGCCGCACTATCGATGGCTTCTTCGGGTTATCTGGCATCACAGGAAGACGAAGAAGTAAAAGACATCAATCCTATTATTGCCGCTGTTTATACAGGCGTGGCTTATCTGATTACTGTTTTTCTGTTGGTTTTCCCCTATTTTGTATTCTCCAACGGATTGGTTGCGCTGGGCGTGATGCTGTTGGTTACTTTGCTGATCATCGCCGGATACAACTATTATATTTCGGTGGCCAAAGAAGTTAGCTTTAGGAAACGGTTTTTAAGTATGGCTTCTATTTCCATTGGAGTGGCTGCCATTTCGTTCGCCATCGGATTTGTAGTAAAAAAGTATTTTGGGTTTGATTTGTAGATTAATAATTATTTCATGTCGAAAATGAATCAATCAGACTATTACTCGGAGGTGGCCAGCTACTACGATCAGGATGCCAATTTGGGTTTTGAAGCCAGAGCTGATGTGAATACCAGTCTCGACCGCATCCGCCGTGACTTTCGTAATATTACCATTCAATTTCCTTTCCAGAAAACCCTCGAAATTGGGTGCGGACCCGGATTTGATGTACATTGGTTTGCTTCACAATATCCTGAAAAGGAATTTGTAGCAGTTGATATTTCATCTGAAATGGTGAAACTCTCCCAAAAAAGGTTGGATAAAGATAAAATTCAAAACGCCAAAGTTCTGCAGGCCGACGAGCGACAACTACTCGAAAAATTTGGAAAGGAAAGTTTCGATTTAATCTATGTGTATTTTGGGGCGCTCAACACGGTTGAAGACCTGGATTATTCAGCGGAGCAAATACGCCAGCTTTTAACGCCCAATGGAACTGCAGTACTCACTTTTGTAAACAAATGGTATTTACGCGAATTGTTGGTTCAAATGCTTAAACTCAATTTTAAAACTGCTTTCGCCCGACTGGGAAAAGTGTGGGGAGGATATTCGGTTTCGCGTTTTTTACCTTCGCATTGCTATAGTCCGAAGCGTATAAAGAAGGCTTTTCGGAAATTTAAGTTGATGAAAACCAAAGGATACAGCATCGCATATCCGCCTTGGTACAACGACCATAAAATAAAAAATCATCCGGAAAAAGCCGATAAATTATGGTCATGGGATCAAAAACTGCAGAAAACAGGCTTGTGGTCGAAAGGAGAGTATACCTTGTTCGTTTTTAGAAAACAGGAAGACTAACCCAGTTTTTTAAGCGTTTCTGTAATACTTTTGAAAGGGTAGGCTTGCAAGATTTCGATGTAATCGGAGGTTAGAATAATGTTGGAGTGAAACGCTTCCAAGGCAGATTGCTCAAGTCCATTGGGGTAAAGATGCTTAAAATCTGTAATTTCACAGTTGAATTGTTGAGACACTATTTGGGCAAATTCCAACTGGTAAGGCAAATGAGGCGAATAAATATTGTAAACTCCACTAGCAAGCTTTTTCTCTGCGTAGCGTACCATCAGGTTGGCTGCATCCATTAAATCAATTATTGACATCTTGTTTTCACCTTTTCCGAAAAGAGGAATTTTATTTTTTTCATTGATATTTTTCAGGTAAAACCATGAAAACCATGATCCTGTTCCTAGCAACCAGGGAAATCGCAAAACCAATACTGAAAATTTAGTTTCTGAAAAATCCTTTAAAAAGGGCGTTTCACCCCGAATATATTGTTTGGCAAAACTTAACGGGTTGAGGAGTGATTTTTCGGAATGGGGAAGTGAACTATTTCCATAGGATAAGCTTCCGGCAGCAAAAATCAAATGTGTGTTTAAACCGCTTTTATCCAGGTTTTTTAGCAGTTGGTTGTTCAGGAATCGCGCTTTTTCAGCAGCCAATATTCGACCCCATTTTTTTAAAAACGGCAGGGTAGGTCGCGCACAATGAAAAATGAATTCAGGATTGATTTCTTTCAGCTTTGACGAGGTTAATCCTGATATACCACCCTTGATAACAGTAATGTTTTCGATTGGTTTTATGGGTTGCTTATGTTCAACCACAAATACATGGTAGGGTCTGTCAAGCAGGTTCTTCAGAACAGCAGAGCCAAGAAATCCTGTGCTTCCAATAATAATTACAGTACGCATGTTGGCTCTGTTTTTAATGAAGTATCATCTTTAAGCGCTTCCAATACCCTGCTCTGAAAATTGGCAGGGTGATTTTTTGAAACATGCAACGAGGTAAACATGGCTTCGTCATATTGTTCCATGGGGTATTTTTTTCGTTTCCATTTGGCGCGCCATTTCCGATCGGTGATCCGCATGAAATAATGGTTTATCCTATCGGCAGGAAGATAATTGATGGTACGTTCCCAGAAATTTTTAATAACTTCTCTATGTGGAGTGAGCACAAAACGCTCATCTTGATCAAGTGTTTCATTGGGTAAAAACTGAAAAAGCCACTTGTTTTTTTGTTTGAATA
>JBFHGX010000204.1:0-6110 GCA_041582875.1 Bacteroidales bacterium
CAAGTTCAAATTCATATTATGCAGATTATCCTCCATTTGCATAATCTGAATGGAACGAAAAATAGAGTCTTGCTTCTGACGTTCCATATATAGTTCGTAACTCCTTTTGGCAAAGTGATAATTTTCTTCTGAATCAAGGAATTCATCCCTGGAAATCAGGTCATCGGCGTAGAAAGACTTGTTGTGATCGTATTTCCTTTTCTTGCGTACAATGTCGTATTCCAGATTCAGCAGTTCTCTTTTAATCTGCAATTTTTCCTGCTCCATAGTTACCATGGTATTTCTCAGGAAATTGCTTTTTTCAGCTAACTGAGATTCGCTGTTGAGGATACTCAGGCTTAAATCAGGATTACTTAAACGTAAAATAATATCTCCTTTTTGTAAAACTTCGCCTTCTTCAGCCACTTTTTCTTCGACTCTCCCTCCTTCGCGGGCATCGAGAACGATGGTAGCAATGGGTTCCACATTTCCGGTAACAGTAATGTAATCATGAAAAATTCCTTCGTTGACTTGCTCAACACTTAACTTCTCAATATCCACATTTAATGTTGAAACATTGGTCCTGAAGAAGGCCTGAAAACTCAGAAAACAAACTACCAGAACACCAATTCCGATCAGAATATGCTTCCTTTTTATTCCCTTTTTCTTTTCTATTGGTATGTCCATTTTATTTAAAGTTTGGCTTAAATGCATGACGTAATCAATCAACAACTTTCAATGCCCATGCCGTAAGATATATATAGCTGATTATCTATTATTTATAAATATTAATTGGAAGAAAAACACTACTTATTGTAAAAATATTTTACAGTGGGTGTTTGATTAGTTTACAATTAGTTAATTTCGATGCTTAAACCAAAGGATGAAAGCGTTATGAAGGGTAAAATTCTCATCGTTGACGACAACAAAAGTGTGCTTACCGCACTTGAAATGCTGCTGCAAACAGAATTCGAAAGCGTGTTTTGCTTAAGTAATCCGGCTGGTTTGCTCGCAACAATCAAACAGCACAACTTCGACATCGTGCTCCTGGACATGAATTTCAATGCGGGAATCAATAGTGGAAATGAAGGTATTTTTTGGTTAAACGAAATTCAGAAATATGACGCCACCATAAGCGTGATCATGATTACTGCCTTTGGCGACATTGAATTGGCCGTGAAAGCCGTAAAGGAAGGCGCCTTCGATTTCATTCTCAAACCCTGGAACAACAACAAGCTCATCACCACCTTGCATGCAGCAATGAAACTCAGAAAGAGCCGGGTTGAAAATGTTTCATTAATCAATACTACCACCACACTAAAACAAGAATTGAAGCAACCTACACAGTCGATCATCGGCCAATCAGATTCGATGAAACGGGTGATGAATATGGTGAAGAAAGTGGCCAAAACAGATGCCAATATTTTTATCACAGGAGAAAATGGCACTGGAAAAGAGCTTATCGCCAAGGAAATACATCGATATTCAAACAGAGCCAACGAACTGATGTTAAGTGTCGACATGGGATCCATTAGTGAATCGCTTTTCGAAAGCGAGCTTTTTGGTCATACAAAGGGCTCTTTTACTGATGCCAAAGAAGATAGAATGGGTAAATTTGAAACGGCCAACAAAGGCACGCTTTTTCTGGACGAAATTGGCAATCTATCTTTGTCGATGCAAGCCAAAATACTTAGCGTGCTGGAGAACAGGAGCGTAACCAAATTAGGCACTAGCAGGGCTGTTCCCATTGACATCCGACTTATTTCGGCCACCAACAAAGATTTAGGTGCAATGATTCAACAAGGTCTTTTCAGGGAAGATTTGCTTTATCGCATCAATACCATTACCATCAAATTGCCCCCTTTGCGTGAAAGAGAAAATGACATCCTGTTGCTGGCCGATTTTTATCTCCGTAAATACTGCGCCAAATACGACAAACAAGGCCTGAAAATCAATCATAAAGCCAGCCAAAAACTACTGAATTACTCCTGGCCGGGTAATGTGAGAGAGTTGCAGCACAGCATAGAGAAAGCAGTAATTTTAGCAGATGAAAGCGTACTTGGCGAATCGAGTTTCAATTTGAACAACGATAATCCTGATCTGGATTTGAACCTGCAAAACAGCACCCTCGAAGAAATGGAAAAGGCGATGATATTGGCCAGCATTAAAAAAGAGAAGGGAAACATGAGCAACGTAGCCAAAAATTTGGGCATCACACGCCAAACGCTTTATAATAAATTGAAGAGATATGAAATCTAAAAAAAAGGTGGAAAGGTTGGAAAGGGTTAGGAAAGGTAGAAAGTGTGGGAAGGTTTTGAAATGTTGAAACATAAAATAGATTAGGTATGGGGAATGAGATTACAAAGTTTGAGGATTTGATTATTTGGCAGAAGGCTGTTGATATGGCGCGTTCTGTCAATACAATATTCCCCATTTGCAAGAACCAATCATCCAAACACTCTACCGTCATCCCACCCCATTTCACCTTTCCAACCCTTTTATCTTTCCTCCCATCCTACCCCTTCATACCCCTTCCAACCCTCCCACCCTTTTTAACCCTTTGAAGCCATGAGATATAACCATTTTAACAAGTCCATTTCAATCCGTTTGGCAATCATTATCTTGCTTTCGATGGCCATTTCATATTTGCTTTTCGTTGAAGAAAATTACACGCTCAGCCTAGTACCGGCATTCTTGCTAATCATTGCCCTTATAAATATTATCAGGTATTTCAATAAAATAAACCACTGGGTTGCTTTTTTCCTGCTCGGGATTGAAAACGAAGATACTACGTTGAAAGTTCCTTCAAAAAGCGGCAATAGGGCCATCGATGATATTTATTTTGGAATCAACCGGCTGAACGAACTCTTTAAGCAAACCAAAGTGGAAATAAGCACCCAGGAACAGTATTTTCGTTCAACAATAAACCAATCAGCTACCGGATTGTTTTCAATCAACAAAAATGGACGAATAATTAATATAAACCCTGCTGCCATTAAACTTACTGGTTTACAGGATCATCATCATATAAATGTGTTGGCTGCAATTGATGCGGTTCTTCCGGAATTCTTAATGCATCCCATTAAAAACCAGCAAAGCCAGTCTGCCATTTTTGAAAATAAATATGGTCAAAAACTATTGTTCAAACTATCGGAAATCATTAGTCAGGAAGATAAAATCCGATTGGTGGCCGTTAGCGATATCACCAAAGAACTCGACAATGGCGAAGTGGATGCCTGGATAAAACTCGCCCGTACTTTATCGCACGAAATAATGAACAATATCGCACCCATTACCACGCTATCGCAGGTCATATCAAGTTATTTCACTAAAGAAAACCGCACCATTGACATAAGCGAACTCGAACCAAAAACCATAACAAATACCATCAAGGGACTAAAAGTTATAGAAGAAAGAAGCGTTGGACTCATGAGTTTTGTTGACAATTACCGCAAATTTACCAAGCTCCCGGCACCTAAATACGCTGAGGTTGATTTATGTCAAATTCTTGAAAACAACCTTATGGCAGCAAGCACTTACTGTGGATTTGAAAAAATAAAACTGAACAAAATAATGCCCGATAGCTGCATTGTTTCCACTGATCAAAAACTTTTCTCTCAGGTAATCATTAACCTGTTCAAAAATGCATGCGAGGCATTACAATCACCCAACACAGATGATCCCACGTTAACAATCAAGTTATTACAATCTGAAGAATCTGTACGTTTGGAAATTAGCAACAACGGCCCGTGCATTCCTCCTGAAATAAAGGAACAAATTTTCATTCCTTTCTACACTACCAAGGACGAAGGATCGGGAGTTGGCTTAAGCCTTAGCAAGCAGATCATGCTTAAGATGGGCGGTGATGTAATCTTATCTACCAGCAACGAACAGTTAACGCAGTTTGTGGTTATATTGGGTTATTAGGTCTGAGGTAAGGAGTTGTTGTGTTCTATTTAGTCAAGAAAATCATTCCATGATATAAACTTTGGTAAGGAACATGTCCTTCATCTTCATAGATTTTTAATCGGCAGGCAATGTTTTCATTGGAGTCAATCGATTTTGTGAAGTTTAATAGCTGATCTTTAATAACTCCATCAGGGTCAAGAAAATCCTTTAATCCATGTGTCAGGAAGATTTTTTTCATGTCATTTGGATTGTTTTTAAGCATATCATTTGTCAATTCCATAAAGAATTCCTCACAATCGGGAAATCCACCACTAGATACTATAAACGAATCAAACGAATCCGGACTAGTCAGGAAACAATACAAGGTAAACATGGCACTTAATGATTGCCCGCACAACACATTGTCACCTGTCGTTCGGTAAGTGCGGTTCATATGAGGAATTAATTCATTTTCAATAAATTTCCTGAAATTATCAGCTCCTGGCTGCGATTGAAAATAATTGGTTTTTGTGGGCATCATGTCTCTATTCCGATTGGTGTTTTCAATCATAACAACTATCATATCAGGCATAAGCTCTTCCACGTATACCAGGCGATTGACTACACCAACGGTTTCAATGAACAGATCTAAATCCCCATCAAGTCGATAAAGTACGGAGTAAGAATTGCCTGAATTATAATATTCTTTTGGAAGACTGATCATCAACCTTCTTTTCTCATTTAGTATGGAAGATTCAATGGAATCATGAAAACCAATGTTAATCTCTTGACCCATCAAAGTAGTAGTTGAAATTGCCAACAAGAGGTATGATAACAACAGGTTAGTCGGGCTGAATAAATTGGGGTCTTTTTTTACTTTTATTATCATGACAATTCGTTATTATCGTCTCTTTTAACGAGACAGCAGGAAGAATTTACATCAGTTTATCAATAGCCTCACGAATTTCATTATCCGTGCTCCCCTTCCCATATCCGTATATGACATTTCTAATTATTCGGTTTTCATCAAGGATAAAGAATACAGGAAAAGAACGAATGGAATAGCCCTCTAACACTTCTTTCGTCGATAACACAAAATTGTAATCGAACTGGTTTCTATTCATATAGCTTTTTAACACATTGGTATTTCTGCTTGTGCACTCAATGGCCACAAAATCAAAATCCTCTTTTTTGTAAATGTTAGACAGCTCTTTTAAGAATGGAATGGAAGCTTTACAAGGCCCGCAGCTTACACTGGTAAATTGGATCATCGTAACTTTACTTTTCAAGTCTGTTAAAGAAAATGGAAATTTATCACCTGTTAGCAAAGTCCAGTCGGGTGCTTCTTTGCCAATTAGCTCACTTTTCACCTTTCTTTTTCCTCCCGATCCATAGGTTTGGATTCTATAATCATCAGGGAAATAATCCGAAGCTTTAAAGTCGTTTATGTCCAATTTATTCAGTTCATAATTTTTACGAACTCTTACAGATATATTGTGAACCATTTCCCTTCTGGTTTTAAAAGGCAGGTTGTTCGATTTGTCTATCCAAAGTTCATAAATAGAAGTATTCTCGCCAAAAGTATATGGCGTTATTGGCATGCAGAAAGCTTTCCCAAAGAACTCAATTTGATTTTCCTCGTAAATCGTTAATTTCAAATAAACAATATCTTCCAGGTCTTTTATATCCAACGATATACTATCTTTTGTTTCAAGTGCGTATTTAAGAATGCTTTTTACATAATTGAAAAAAGGCGGCGTTAAGGCTCTGAATGGCCTGGGATTAACATTAAAACTGTCAAGCACAATTCTTTTTTCGTCGTTATACACAAGCGCTCTCATTTCACCATCATAACAAAATTCAAGAATGGAAGTATCTGAACCATTTAGTCTTACAAACTTTGAACCTATTGTTGTATCTGATGGATTATCATACTCTTTTACAAAGGAATAATAGGTATCCGAAGCGGCGGTATCTCCGGGTTGCCAGTTCTCAGAAATTACGGTATATGTTGCAGATTCTATTGTTTCAAGATTATTTAATACTTTCTTCAGGTAGTTTGTTGAAGTGTAATCAACAGTGCAGGCATGAAATAAGAAAATTATAAATGATAATATCAGGATATGTCTATTTTTCATGATCTGAAGTTTCAAATTTGTTTTTATTTTCTCTAATCAATTCTAAAGTGTACTGCAAGGTGTATTCCCTAGTTGAGGAGTCTCTTGTTGTCCAAATAAAACAAC
>JBFHGX010000205.1:0-6066 GCA_041582875.1 Bacteroidales bacterium
AAATTCCTGATTATTATTTTCAGGCCATTGGCAGCGGCACAGGCGCCATTGCTGCCTGGGAAGCCAATTTGCGATTGATTGCTGATGGCCGTTTTGGAAACAAAAAAGCCAAATTGATGGTCAGCCAGAATTTCCCCTTTCACCCCATTTATGATGCCTGGAAAGCAGATTCACGGGCTTTACTTCCTTTTAATGATTCAGATGCTCGTGATCAGGTAGAGATTATTGATGCCAAGGTGCTCTCGAACCGCAAACCGCCTTATGGCATTATCGGCGGTTTATACGACGCCATGAAAGATGCCGGAGGTGATGTGATGTTGGCTAACAATCAGGAAGGAAGATCTGCTGGAAAACTATTCGAAGAAACAGAAGGAATTGACATCCATCCGGCAGCAGCCGTTGCCGTGGCTACACTTATCAATGCTGTTGACAACAAATTGGTAAAACCAGATGACCTCATCATGCTGAATATCACCGGTGGCGGTGAAGAAAAATTTAAGTCGGGACGAGACCTGTTTTACCTTAAACCTCTGTTTACTTTTGGAGTTGATCCGGACGAAGAAGACGTTAAAGCCAGGGTAAAAGAATTGTTTTAACCTAAAAATTAAAAAATCCACCCCAGTGATGGAGTGGATTTTTTGTTCATACTCAGAAAATTTTAGTCACAAGAACTACCACTAGATTTGGATGTTTTTTTGGCATCTGCTGGTAATAAAATGGCATCCACAACATGAATAACACCATTGGTAGCCTCAATATCAGTAGCTACAACCGTAGAATTCGTATTAATGACCACCCCCTTTTTCGATTTCATTACACTTAATGAGGCATCTTTATTAAGCGTCGGAACACTTCCGGTAGATACAGCTGAAGCCATCACTTTCCCGTTAACTACGTGATACAAGAGGATTGGGGTTAGTTGATCCTTAGTAAGGTCAGCTATACCATTCACTCCAAGTTGTTTAAAAAGATTTTCAAAAGCTTCATTTGTAGGAGCAAATACGGTATATGGACCTGCTGCGCTCAACGCATCTACAAGCTCAGCTTTTGATAAGGCTTCTACCAAAATGCTAAAGTCATTATTGGAAACGGCAATCTCTACAATAGATTTAGTAGCTTTTGCCGGTGAATTGGCCATTAAAGCCGTAAAACTGATGGATAGTATCAATGTCAAAGACATGATTAATCTCGCTGAATTTAATTTTCTAAACGATTTCATTTTATTCAAGTTTTAAGTGATTAATTATTTTTTGTCTAACTTTTATGATGCAAACATAAACAATATTTGGTTAATGTCTAACTTTTACATGGTTTATATTAGTCATTTAAAGTTGTGACGACATATACCACTCATACACTGACACTTACTAAATGTTAAATAATTGTTAATGATTTAAGATGAAAAATTTAATGAGTAAGTCCGAATAGGTGAGGATCACCTATATTCGTAGAATGAATTGGTATTTGGATTACGATTAGTATCAAATTTTGGAATTACTATTCAATATAATTGTATTTTTAACATTGATTACCTGTACTTTAAACATACTGCTATGAGTTTTAAAACAATATTGATAAGTTATGCCTTGACCTTCATTGTCTTTTTGATCGTGGATTTAGCCTGGCTGGGATTTATAGCTAAAAATATTTACAACAAATATTTAGGCGAATTTTTAACCGACTCAATTAACTGGACTGCAGCCATCATCTTCTATTTGATATTTGTAGCAGGGCTAACCATTTTTGTCATTTATCCATCCCTTGAGAAGGAATCAGTATGGAGAGTTATTATATTAGGTGCTCTCTTCGGTTTTATCACCTATGCCACCTATGACCTAACCAATCTGGCTACACTTAAAGACTGGCCTTTACCCATTGTTATTATTGACATTGCCTGGGGAGCTATTCTCTCAACCATTGTAAGTTTAGCAGGGTACACTATTTTTAAGTATATCTCTGCCCTGATAGATTAATCAGTTATAGCGTTTATTAAGAAGTTGACTAAAGATAATATCGGTTCGTTTATTCACAAAAGAAAGGAAAGCAGGATTGTTTTTAAATGCTTTTCTCCCGAAATATTACAAGCCATTGGTCAGCCATCACAAGGGGTTTTAACAGTGATTTCATGGGGTTTTTAAAAAAGTCTTTAGAAGTAGGCAACAAAGATATCATCACCGGAAGGGCACTAAAAGCCAAACCTATTGCCTTATAAAACTGACCCATGCCCACCTTGAACAGGAAATTGCGTACACGCTGATTGCGCAATTCAACACTCAGGGAGGTAAAGGCCACAATAATGAACAAGGCTCTGATCATCATTTCAAAACCCACGACAGCACCTTCCCAACTAGGTCCAAAATCATGCTTTCCTACGTTCCAAAAAAAGGTTGACAAAACCAAAATAATCACCAATTGCATCCAAAACACGGGTTTGCGCAATCGCCGCATGGCCAATTGATACCTGTAGCCAAATAGAAGAGCATACACCAATACAAAAACCAATCCCACATAAAAGTTGACAAAATTAAACAAGTATAAGCCCAATGGAATCGACAGGATATGAGTAAACAAAAGTCCAACGGAAGTTTTAAAATCGGGGTTAATAGGGAAAAACTCACGCTGTTGATTAAATATATCCTCCTGAATTTCTACACTTTCATTGCTCAAATCCAATGCCTTTCTTCCCACCAAATAACCCGTGTAACCAGCCAAAGAGCCAACCACCACATATACCACCCATAGTGCAAAAAATATCTGCAACGGTTCAGCGGCTTCCAAACGAAATTGTTTCAGGGCAAAATTGATCATATTAACATACAGTTTCACCAAATCGAATCCGTAAACAATGATCATACTAATCACTTTATGGAACAAAGCACTTGAAACGCTAAAAATACCTGCTAACAAATACGAAGGGAGATTAGCGCCAAGCAAAAGAATAACCAACTCAACAAGAGCTGCTTCCATAAAAATACCAGTCATCGGCCCAAGAATCAGCGCACTAGGTGAAACGGATTTCATTAAAGCCGTGATAAGTCCTGCCCTGATAATTAATCCGCGCTGTGGCCATATTTGATAGAACCCTATCAGCAAAATAGTTCCTGCGACAGCTAAAAAAGTGCCTGCAAATGGAATGCGCGTATTGTGTAAAAAGCTCCCTATGATAATCTCGATAGAAGCCCACAAACCACCTACCACAGCAGCTTTTATCCATAAATCCTGATCATGCTTACGATTTACAACTAACATGACAACAAGTCTTCGGGATTGTTCAGGTTATGAAATATAGACGTTTTTAATCCGGGAATTTGTGAATTAACAGGCACATATTTGGTGTTAATTCTATCGAGTAAGTCCATTATTTTATATTTCCCAGCCAGCAATTGCTGTTGAACTTCAGGAAGACACGACCGATGATAAACCGCTGTAAGCGGCTCAACAAAACCATTTTCATGGATAGGAACTACAGCCTGATAATCGCCTATATATTTCAGCAATTCATGATAAACTTCTTGGGTTACAAAAGGTGTATCGCATGAAATCACCAGATTTACCGCATTTGCACTCTTGTTCAAACAACTGAAAAGTCCGCCAATTGGACCAGTTTCAGCCATTTCATCGCATACTACAGGAAAATCCAGAAGTTGGTATTCATCCAACTTGTTGTTGGCAGAAATAATCAGTTCATCACACAAAGGCTGAAGAGTTTCAATAGCATATGCAATGAGTGCTTTACCTCGAAAATGACACAATCCCTTTTCTTTGCCCATTCGGCGACTTTTTCCACCGGAAAGAATAATGCCTGTGAAGTTTTTTTCAGCTTGGGATTCCATATCTATTGATTGGTGTTAAAATTCAAAACGGGCAACATCAGGCAACTGTCGCCATAACTCAGAAAGCGGTAATCATGCTCCAGAGCAAAATCATAAGCTGATTTCCAGTTTTCGCCAATGAGCGCAGAAACCAGCAATAACAAGGTACTCTTGGGTTGGTGAAAATTAGTTACGAGTCCGTTGGCAAAGCGAAACCGATAACCTGGTGCAATCATCAATTGTGTTTGACCCGTCAATTCAGCTAGTTGATGATCTTCCAGGTACTGTATAATTGTATCTAAAGCCTTTTCGGATGAAAAATGCTCAGGAACAACCAAATCGTAGGGATCCCATTGGGTTACAGAAAAAGAGGTATCACCCTGCTGCAAATGCACCGCCATCCAAAACAAGCTTTCCAATGTACGCATGCTGGTGGTTCCTACCGGAATGATGGGATCGGCAAGTTTTTCTTGGAGGTGTTTAAGCGAAGTCAACGACACCACTATTTTCTCCACATGCATTTCATGTTCAGCGAGTGTATCGCTCGCAACAGGTTTAAAGGTGCCAGCTCCCACATGAAGCGTTACTTTTTCGCTATCCATGCCCTTTACTTTAAGCTGAGCTAACATCTCATCCGTAAAATGCAACCCTGCAGTGGGTGCTGCCACTGATCCGTCGAATTTAGCATACACGGTTTGATACCGAACACTATCCTCAGGTTCTGCTTCGCGGTTTAAATAGGGAGGTAGAGGAATCAATCCGCTTTCGCTAATGATTTCATGAAAGGGCACTTCTTCTGGAGTCCACGAAAACCGTATCAAAAATGCATCCGTAAGTTGGCCAACCTTTTCAGCAACTAAGTCTACAGACCGATCTCCAACCTGAATCGTCTTGGACATAGTTCCTGATTTCCATCTTTTTACGTTCCCTACCAAACACTTCCAAATCACCCCTGAAGTCTGCTGAAATGCCAACTGAAAATCGTTCACGGGTTCCACCGGTTCCAAACAAAACACTTCGATGGTAGCTCCGGTTTGCTTTTTAAAAAGTATTCTGGCCCTGACCACCTTGGTCTCATTAAAGATCAACAATGATTTGGGAGGCAATAAATCAGGAAGCTCGACAAAACGCTTTTCGTTGGAATGGGCACCATCAAAAAAAAGCAATTTCGAATCAGCTCGATTTGTCAATGGGAATTTCGCTATCCTATGCTCAGGCAGAGGATAGTCGTAATCTTGGATATGTAGGTGTGAAGGATGCTGCATCTTATTATATAAGCTGCAAAAATAAGGGAAATCATTCATTTAACAGATAAATAGATGATTTCCCTATAAAGGCTTATCATGTGATTAGGAATGACCTCCAACCACAATTTTCATGATTTTAATGTTGAGTACTACCCAACGCCAGGCCTGCCAAATAATGTTTCGACGCCAGAAAAGTGTGCCTTTTGTGGGCATGGGAGGATAAGATTCCTCGCTATAGGCTATGGTTCTTTTTACTTCTTCTTTCATTTTGATAGCATAATAAATAATGAAACTTTGATTAATCAGACTTATTCGGGCAGCAACCACCAGAAAGGATAACCTTTGGCTTTGTGCAAAAACATATAATGCATGAACCATTTGAGCCAGTGCCCCGCTAATCCGGCCTCGCCCATGGTATAATTGATATCGCGTCCATATTCAGGATATTTATCCCAATCCTGCACAATGGGTGAAACCGTCATGGTAGCGGCAGCTCCGCCAATCAAGCCGTAGCCTGCCGAAATAATACAAGCTGCACCCATTTTGGCCATGGAGGCCTTGTGTTTCATCAAAGGTTTACCTGTTTTTATCCATTCATAAATATTTTCGGCAACAATTTTACCCATAACACCCGATGGCATTCCTGTACGTGGCGGTGCCGGAAAAATGGCTGTTCCATTGGGACTCTTCATGGGTTTACTGATGCTATGCGGAGGAGCAAAAGCAATGCCGGGAGCAAACATATTAGGATAAGTAGGATTTTGATAGGTCAGAGGCCAGTCAGAAGCTTTCCATTCTTCAAAAGGCTTGGGTGTATAATCTGCATCCACTTTCATAAAGCCATTGGGAGCAAAAACAGTAGCGGTGATATCCTCCCCTTTCTTATTGAAAGCTGTAAAACCGGGACCTGAAAAGGCAGGAATCAACATGGAGAAGTCAAATGTTTCTTCTCCTGTACTTCCATCCAGCAATTCATAATGCACTTTTCCTTCTTCTACCTTAGTCAC
>JBFHGX010000206.1:0-5980 GCA_041582875.1 Bacteroidales bacterium
CAGCCTCAGGCTGATGAGAGATCCCCCAGAAAAATAGGTTTCATTCACGGGATCTCTCCTTCCCCGATAGCTATCGGGGTCGTTCGAGATGACAGATTTAATAAAATCAACCATGAAAAAATTCATCACCACCTCACTCATTATTTTAGGATTCTTTTTAACCAGTAATCCACTTATTTCCCAACCACCTCCACCACCTCCGGGAGGTCATGGAGGTTCCGGAAATACCAATGCGGGTAGCGCCCCCATTGGCGGAGGACTCTTTATTTTGCTCGGCCTGGGAGCTGCTTATGGAGGGAAGAAGGTGTGGGATTACTTTAAGAAACCTGGTGCAAATTTCTAAAATAAATGAAACATCACTTTTTAGCTTTTAAGTTTTTCAAATAAAATGTGGGCGTTACACCCGTAACTTTCTTAAATGTAGAATAAAACGTAACCCTGTTGCCAAAGCCCACTTTTTCGGCGATAGCTTCCATGGTATATTTATCTTGTTGTTTTTCGCCAAAGCAACGAAGCACCTCATTAATTCGGTATTCATTTATTAGAGCATTGAAATTTTTGCCATAATGAGAATTTATGAAAGCCGAAAGTTTCGATGTATTGGTATCAAGCATGTCCGCGAAGGCAGAGAGCGAAATTGAGGAATCGAGGTAAACCTTTTGCTCGATAAGCATCGCTTCAATCTTATTTACAACAGTTTCTTGTTCTTGTGATACCTCCCCCGGTTTATGATTGTTACACGCTACCGTCTGCAATCTTGCAATTTGCTTTTGCTTATTAAGGAGAAGATGATAAGCATTATTCAGTTTCCGATTTCGTAAATATAAAATTACAAAAAACAAAAATATCAATACCGACAGGGTTGTCAGCAGTATATTACGCTCGCGTGCCAATCGATTTTCTTGTAAGAGATAACCTATTTCCCGTTCCTTTTCGTCCACCTCGAATCGTCGCATCATTTTTTGTACTTCGGCATCGTTGTGCGATTTCATCAAACTATCGCTCAACTGATGAAATGCTTTCTGATGGCTTAGCGCAACCTTAAAATCGCCGAGTGCTGCATATCCTAATGCCAATATTTCATTTCTTTCCATTTCATTTTCAAGGCTATTTTCACCTCCTGCAATCGCCGGGTTTTGCAGTAACATGGTAATGGCTTCATCCGGCTTCCCCCAATTTAGAAACAGCCGGGCTTTATCATTGATAACGCCTGTCATCCGGCGCTGCGCATTAATTTCTTTCAGCACATGTATTGCTGCATTATAGTATAACAAGGCTGAATCATATTGTTCAAGCTTGCTGTACAATAACCCATGATTGGTCAATCCAACACCCAGCTCATTTTTGTTTCCGGTAAGCCGTGCAATGGCGAGTGCTTGTTTAGAATAGAACAAAGCGCTATCGTATTCCTGCTTAAGGTGGTAGGCATTTCCAATATTGCCATAGGTTGCATAGAGCAGTGAGGAATCAGCTATCTCTCTGGCCACCAGCAATGCCTTTCGATAATTAACCAAAGCCTCGTTGGATTCCTTGCTATTATAATAAACATTACCAATATTATTAAAGTCAGCAGCAATCATGTGACGATTTTGCAAAGCCCTGTCGATAGCGAGAGTCTTGAGCAGGTATTTCATATAGGCTCCTTGATCGCCCATGCGCGCATAAATAATACCAATATTAGAATACAGGTCCGATATCCCGGCTGAGTCTTCCAGGCCTTGTCTTATTTCTAGTGATTGCTGGTAATGGTTGAGCGCTTCAGGATAGTCTCCTTTTACCAGATGGATATTGCCTAAAAGATACAATGCATGGCCGGATGCTGGTTTATCATCCGTAAGCTTACTCATCACCAAGGCTTTGTTTACCAGCAACTGGGCACTGTCAGGTTGCACAAACACCAGTTTTTGCCCCGTTCTGAGTAAATGATTTAACGTATCATCGAAGGCATCGTCTGACCCTGCTACGGCATCGACCAATAAACCTTGTATAAAAAAAAACAGTAGCACATTGTAAATCCCTAACCTTCGATTCATGACATTTAATTTGTTACAAAATAATAAAATTATTGCTTTCCGGGCACTAAAAATCATCTATTAATCTCATGGCACTGTTTTTAAAATACTTAGATTAAAATATTAAATACTCCCTAAAAGACTTTTTGGTTTCAACATTGCAACAGCGTAGAAATAACTTGTAAAGAATGATAATTCTTTACAACTCCGGCTTTCATTCATTTCGGTTATGATTTATTTTTGAGATGCCTTTTTGTAATTCTGAAAAGTAACGGAGCTGTACCAAATTAAGAAATCATAAAATATAGGAGAGCATTAAATGAAAAATCTTACACGAAAAGTACAGGATATTGATAATGCCACATAAACCAAAATGGAATTTGTAAATCACTGAATATAAACATAAAAAATACGCAAAGGTTAACTCGTATCTTCACATGGAGTTAACTGATATGCGAAACATTAATTATTAGTTAATAAAAAACCCCCATGAAAAAAATTACTTTAATTCTGTTATCGCTGCTTATGGCAGCTGGAAGCTATGCGCAAAGTGTAGGCATTAACGACGACAATTCAGCACCCAATGCCTCAGCAATGCTGGATGTAAAATCAGCATCCAAGGGGTTTTTGGCTCCAAGGATTGCCCTCACTGGCACCACGGATGAATCAACAATTTCATCTCCGGTTGCCGGATTGCTGATTTACAATACTGCAACAGCATCGGATGTAACACCCGGCTATTACTATTACAATGGCAGCGCATGGGTACAAATAGGTTTGGCCTCAAGTGCCAGCCAGTGGACCACAACAGGTAGTGATATTTATTATAATTCCGGCAATGTAGGTATCGGAACGTCAAGTCCGGGCGCCAAATTAGAAGTAAATGGTAATATCAAAGCAAGTCAATTTAAGGTTGATGAAAATGGCTATTTTCAGACCCAACACATTGATGGAAGCACTGACGATGTTGTTATTGGTTTTGATCCCAATGATTTTTTCTTTTATGAACGTGAAAATAATTTTTACCAGTTTAATATAGGTGGAAATCCAAAACTGCGTATTCAAGAAAATGGTAGAGTTGGCATCGGGACAATGGCACCTGACGCTCCGTTGCATGTAAATGGGGCTGTTGGGATTAGTACAGCAGCAAGCTACTTTCATTCTGGTACAAGTAATACTCTAGTATGGGCTAATCCCGGCAATTTTAATGTAACCATACGTGCCAGTAATGATATTATGGCAGGTGGTGCTATTGTGGCAACATCTGACAAAAGGGTTAAGGAAAATATTACAGAATTGCATAACTCATTAGATTTGATAGGCAAACTAAGACCTGTTTCCTATAACAAGATAGATAGAGTGAGTTACGGCGATCGACTGAATTATGGGTTTATAGCGCAGGAAGTGGAAGAAGTTATGCCGGTGGCAGTGAATACAGGAAAAGGCGAAGTGCCGATACTCCAACCATTCGAAAAGGTAGGCTTCGAAGACGGAGTGACTTATACTATTCTGGTAAAAAACGGTGACGATATCAAAGAGCAAACCTACACAAAAGGTGATGCAAGGCCGGAAGGTGAAATCATCGTGAAATCAAAAACCGTGGATAATTTTAAATCGCTTTCTTACGATATGATCTTCACCGTGGCTGTGGATGCCATACAGGAACAACAATCCGAAATAGAAACACTCCAGCAGCAGGTAGAAAAACTGCAAACCCAAAACGCTGTTTTAACCCAAAAAACTGAAGCCATTGACCAGCTTAGAGCTGAAGTCGAAAACCTGAAGAAAGCCATGGGATTAGATATTCAGTTAACCGAAAATAAATAAAAAGATGAAAAAACTAACCATAACCGCCCTGCTCCTCGCATGGGGAATTTTCCTCTTTGCACAAGGCATTTACAACGATGGTGCACACATCGTAAGTACCTCCGGCAGCTATTGGGTAGTGGATAATGGAGATTTTACGTTGACGAGCCTGAGTGCCTCCAATCTGGCCCAAATGGCGAACCTGACCATCATGGACGATGCTTCGCTAACCCTGACTCCCACTTCTTTTCTTTCGGTAACAGGTACGCTGTCGAACCAAAGTGGTAACGACGGGTTGGTGTTAGATGCATCAACCACCGCCTCGGCTTCGCTGAAACAGTCTTCTGAAAGCGTGAGCGCCACAGTGAAACGGGAGTTTGCCTCCTGGAGGTCAAACCACGGCTGGCATTTCGTGAGCAGTCCGGTAGGTGATCAGGAAATAAGTCCTGGTTTTGTGGATATTAATGGCGCAATTAGCGATCAGGTCGACTTCTACCGTTGGAGCGAACCACTGGATTTGTGGGTAAACATTAAGAATTTGTCGTCAGTTTACAATCAAGGTAGCGGAGAGGCTTATTTCTCAAATGATAATAGTCCGGTTTTTGTCACCGGTAAAGGATATCTTGCGGCATATGCCTCCAACACCACCAAAAGTTTTGAAGGCAGTCTGAACAACAACTCGGTGGATGTTAGCGGCTTGTCAAAAACAGAGGCCGCCGGTTTTTCCGGCTGGAACCTCGTCGGTAATCCATTTCCCTGCGCCATACAGTGGGGGTTGGGTACTTGGAGCCTCAACAATGTGGATGATATTTGCCAGATTTATAATGAAGCCCAAGCCAGCTATACGGTGGTTAGCAGTGGCAATGATATCATCCCCTCCATGAATGGCTTTATGGTTCATGCCAGTGTGAATGGCGCATCGCTCACCATACCAACTGATGCCCAGGTACATGATGCCACCGAATGGTACAAAGGAACGCAGGCATACACCAACGGCATTGTGTTGCGTGCCAACGACCCCGAAGGCCAAACAGCCCAAACCTCCGTTATCCGATTCAACAGTGAAGCCACACCGGGCTACGATAGCCGCTTCGACAGCTATTTTCTGGCCGGTTATGCTCCAATGTTTTACAGCATGGCACAAGAAGAAAACTATGCCCTCAATACCTTGCCGGAACAAACCCAGGATTTAGTCATCCCCATGGGTTTTGTGAAAAATAGCAGCAGCGATTTTTATATTGAGTTAACGCAGAACATGAATGATCTTCAGGTTTATCTGATTGATAAAAAAATGGAATTGGTCCAAAAGCTCAATGAAGGAACCTATCATTTTTCGTCAGAGGAAAACGATGATCCCGACCGGTTCGAAATACGTTTTGGTATTGTAGGGATGGAGGAACCTACCTCCACGCCTTCATTTATCCAACTCTGGTCGAACCAAAACACCATCTACATGCTCAACATAAACCAACTTGAAGGCAAGGTGAGCGTAATCAATATGTACGGTCAAAAAGTACTGGAAACCAGATTAAACCGCGAAGCAAACCAGCAAATTAATCTGGATGCACCTACAGGATATTATATTGTAAATGTTCTAACAAAAAATGGCGTAGTGAATAAAAAAGTGTA
This sequence comes from Bacteroidales bacterium, assembly GCA_041582875.1. Taxonomy (GTDB): domain Bacteria; phylum Bacteroidota; class Bacteroidia; order Bacteroidales; family F082; genus UBA6244. Next base: position 5,448 of record JBFHGX010000206.1, read on the forward strand.
CTTAAAATAATATAATCCTGTCATATCGAAATCCGCTTTTTGCGGATGAGATATCCCCTGAACATCCGACCCTTACTCGGGAGATTTCTCGTCACTTCCTACGGTCGGTTCCCTACCAATGACAACTTTTTGTAATAATATGAATATCAGGAATATGTTGAATTTAGAATATCGAACACCGAACACCGATTTCAGAAGTTAGGGAGAAGGGCGAATCAACCCACTAATCCAACTTCATCATTCATTATTCGTTAATCGACATTCGATATTCAGTCTAATTGTCATCATACTATGTGCGCCCCCGCATCACTATCGGGGTTTTTTCGGGGGAGTTGGGTCTCGAAATGACAACCTGTTTCTTGGGGGATCTCTCCTCCCCCGATAGCTATCGGGGTCGTTCGAGATGACAGATTTAAAAAATCAACCATGAAAAAATTTACCACCGCAATCATTATTTTAGGATTCCTTTTAATCAGTAATCCACTTATCTCACAACCTCCACCACCACCTCCGGGAGGTCATGGCGATGATGG
>JBFHGX010000207.1:0-5931 GCA_041582875.1 Bacteroidales bacterium
TATAAATGATAATATCAGGATATGTCTATTTTTCATGATCTGAAGTTTCAAATTTGTTTTTATTTTCTCTAATCAATTCTAAAGTGTACTGCAAGGTGTATTCCCTAGTTGAGGAGTCTCTTGTTGTCCAAATAAAACAACTGGAATTATCAAGGTCCATAGAACTAGAAATTTTATAATGATTTTTTTCATGTGTATCGGTTTACATTTATCATTATTCATTCTATTTGTTTTTTGATTGCGTTTTTAGTTCATCAATTATTTTTATAAACACCCAAAAGAAATCCTGCCCGGGAGTATGTCGCATGAAGAATAAGTATTTACCATCTGGTGAAACCCTTGGAAAACGTTCGGCCTTTCCTGTGGTATCCTTCTCGCCCATATTTATTACTTATTATCAGTCGTTATTTAAAATAAAATCTAGAGAAGTATCTAAATAGTAGGGCCAGTTTTCGGGAAATTCATGGCCGATTTCCGGGAAGACCACAAACCGATTCCGTATTCCATATTGATCTAGCTGATATCCAAGTTTCTTTTGTTGTTGAATGGCCCAATCATCTTCACCACAAAGGAGGGCAACTTTAAGCCCTCTTTCAGCAGAATTGATAAACCATGTACTGTCTAAATCTCTGGGATAAACAGCAAAAGAAAGAAGCAGCCCCTTAGCAGGAATGCTATTGTCAACTCCGAGAACTAACGCTCGATAGCCACCGGCAGAAGGCCCGGCTATGATGATTTGAGTGGTGTCGACTGCATATTTTGAAAGGATCTCTTGATAAATATTTACTAATGGGGCTTCCCAATTTTCATGGTTATAAGCTCTGGAAAATGAACCCAAAAAAATATCTCCCTGTGTATAAGCTACAATAAAATCCTTTTCCAGCTTTTCTGAGATATACTTGTATTGAGAATTGGGAATGTTTCCAATACCACCATGTATTATAAACATCAAAGGATAGGTTTCACTTTCATTATAGCCTGTTGGAAGCTGAACCATAAAATCAAAACTTTTATGTTGGTTAGCCGCATCCATAAGCTCAGTATTTTTAGCCATCAACGACTCATATCCATCAAGTTTTTCCAATTCTTCGAGATAAGGAGGAAAAACACGATCGCCTGTTCTTGTATAATAGAACAAGCCTTCATCCTGTCCGGATTTTAGTATTTCAAAACATTTATCGTATTGTTTCAGACTTGCATAATGGAAGGATAATTCCCAAAATATCATATTATTTCTGATATTCATATCCTGAAATTTATCGAGGGCCTCCGTACATAAGTCTATGGATTTCTGATAGTCAGTTTCATCTGCTTCTTTAAGCGTTTTTGTGAAATCGAGAAATTCTTTATCCAAAGGTTTGTATGGTAATTCATTAATATTTTGTGCGTAGGAAGTTTGGATGCATATCAGAATAAATGCTGATGAGAGTAGGAATGATATTCTTTTCATTTCGTTATTTTTTTTGAGGATAAATTTATTTTCGTCATTTTTCAGCCTTATTAATTTCTTCAAGCAAATGATTTATTTCGCTGTTTTCAGGATCTAATTGTTGGGCTTTTAATGCTGTTTCTTTTGCAAGTGTTAGATCTCCATTCACTTTATAACCATAAGCTAATTCATAAAGAGGCTTCCATGAATCTGGATGCATTTCCATGTTAAACATCAACAATTGTACGGACACATTCAAATCTGAATCTCTATACATCCTACTTAGAATATTAATTTCGTTTTCTTTGCTTTTGAATACTTCCTGATTCCTATCCACGAATCTCATTGCAGAGTCAATGCTGAAGGTCAAAATGGTATTGTTCAATTGTGCAACAATGGAATTGTCACAAGTATCAGCCTTTATGTATTCGGTGGTTTGAATCCTAAATTCGGATGGGCTATTTGTTAAATACGTATTAAAAAAAGCCAGGGCGGTGCTACAGATGTAATCGTAACTGGTGCAAAATTTGCTAATGGAGTTTTTGGTTGAGCATAAATCAAAAAACCGCCAGAAAGAGACAAAGCCATTGTGGTTAATATAAGGCATTCTGAACATCTGTTTTTCTTTAGAAATAATTGAGTTGTAGAATGGATAAATCGAGAAATTCTCATAATTATTAACCAGCAGGCAATACGGCACATTTGATTTATTAAGATTAAAATCTTCTAACTTAAAAAGCGGCACATAAGCCCCATATTCCTGACCTCCATCCATACTGAATACCGCGTTAACATTTTCATTCTTCATTTGAAAAATTGCGGTAGCTAATCCTCCACTGCTAAAACCCATCAAACCCAGACCAGCATAATTGATTTTCAAACTTTCCTCAAAATAGTTGAGAATAAACTCCATGTCATTTACCTGCGCTAATATGCTTTCGTGCAAATTATTCCTGCTCAGAGAATTTTCACCGGCAGAGCCAACAGAAATAACCATAAAGCCGTGACTGGCCAGATACTCACAAAGCATGTGGTTTTGAACTGCTGATTTACTATTGGAAGGCGCGTAAAAAATTAGAGGAAATTTCTCAGAGGATTTGGCAAGGAGAATTCCATATTGAGCCGTTACAGGGCAATCTAAAATTTGTTGTGTCGTAAGGTTGCTATCGATGCCCAATTGTTGCTTGGCAAAACCGGCATAAGCGTTTACAAAATTAAAACTGTTGCCTTCGACCTCTGAAGGAGGTTTATTGAAGTCTTCACGTAATGAAATTAAATCTATGTAATTCTTAAAATAGTAACTGTTGTTTTCAACATTCACTTCTGATGGATACCAAAAATGAATCAATAATGGTCTGGAAATGGTATCATTATTGAGTATATACCGTCTGGATTCATCAAAGGTTTTGTAATACTTAAACCCTACAGCATAAGAACCATATTTAATATTTTGACTTTGGCATAAGCTACCGGATACAAGTAGGATAAGCGTGATTAAATAACTGTTTTTGAGTTTCATCATTACAATTGATTTTACAATAAATGTGACACATTTGACATTAAACACCGAATTTTCTATAGATGAGCCAATCCCTATACCACAAAGCGTATACTACTTATTATCTGGTATATACACCCATTCTTTCCGAAGAGTAACGATGCCAACTGTAAAGATAATTTACAGTCATTGTACGGTTATTTTACATTGCCAAACACTCCTAACAGTATCAGAAACCGTCTTGAGGAATAACTCGGGGCAGGAATGTTGGCTTGCAAAATTTATTTCATCGACTTCAATTTGGCGCTCTGTTTGAAGTCTTCCTGGCTTTGACGGAATACATGTGTGGAATCTTATCTCCATATTTTTCACTTACCCAATTTCCTTCCTTATTTTCGGTCAGATTGGGAAAACAGTTATACACTTGATAAGGGAATTCGTTCAGAAACTCTATTTTTAATCCATTTGTAATCAGGCTGTTTAAAACTTCGCTCAAGCTGTGGTGCCATTCAATGTGTTTTAGTTTCTTATTAGAAACTTCAGATTTGTCGGTATAAGATTTTTCAACAGCCGTTTCAAGTGCTTGTGTTTTGAAATAACTATCAGAAATTTCAGAATTGCCATTAAGCGTGTAAATGAATGGGTGAAATTCCACCATATAAAAAATTCCATTTGGTTTCAAATAACGACTGATAACCTTTGCCCACTTGTTGAGGTCATCCAACCAATTTATTGCGCCATAGGAGGTATAAACAATATCAAAAGTCTCATTTAAAACTTGCTCAATCTCATATACATTTGAACGAATAAACCTTGCCGGGATATTTAATTCTGTAGCCAATGCTGTTGCTTTTTGTATTGAGGTATCGGAAATATCAACTCCGGTTACTTCGGCTCCTTGTCTGGCAAGTGATAAAGTATCCATTCCAAAGTGACATTGCAAATGAAGAATTTTCTTCCCTTTTACATCGCCTAATTCTTTAATTTCGATGGGATTAAGCGAAGTTTTCCCTTTCCTAAAACTGTCCATATCATAAAAGCTTGACTTGGCATGTAACGTCGTCAATTCATTCCAGCTTTCTCTATTGTGCTCAAAACTATTCATCATTGGTTTACTTTTTTTAATCAATGGCATTTTCCGTTTCTTCAATTCTTTTTACCACATTTCCAATGGCAGCAATCACAAGCTCAGGTTCTTTGATATAAATAAAATGTCCTGTACTTTTCGTGATGGTTTGATTTACATTGTCTTGATCCGCTTGCCAGAAAGCAAATGAAAAAACACTTGCTAATTTTTCCATTGATTTTGTTTTGGTACTATTAAAATAGTGTCCTTCATTAAAATCAACCATCATTAAAGCTGTATTCTCACTCCAATTATTCTCTTGTAATTTTGCAACAAACTTGCCCGATTGCCACGGGCTCACTCTTAAATCGTTCATTCCAACTACAGCAAGAAATGGGGGATATTTAACACTATTGTCAATATGCAAATAAGCATCCATCTCAATTAGACCTTTACACTCAGTAGAGTCTGTTATGTAACCAAACTCTTTTGCGTGATTAAGTCCGCCCGGCATATTTTCGAACCTCACAGCATTGAGCATTCCTACTTCACTTATTACAGCAGCATACAAATCAGGTCTTTCGGTCATCGACCTACCAATAACAATACCACCAGCGCTTCCGCCGTATATAACTAACTTTTTATTAGAAGTGTATTTGCTCTCTATCAAAAATTCAGAACAGGCTATGAAATCTTTCCATGAATTTGGTTTGTTATTCTTTTGTCCCATTTTATGCCAATGATCACCCTTTTCTCCGCCACCTCTGATATGAGAAAAACATAGAACACCTCCATTCTCTACCCAAGTTAGCCAATCAGGTAAAAAGTAAGGTCTCCATGAAATTCCGTATGCACCATAACCATAAAGCAAGGTTGGATTATTACCATCTTTTTTTACTCCTTTTTTTGAAATAACAGATAATGGGACTAATTCACCATCGTGTGATTTGATGCTTAACTCTTCAATTATAAAATTTTCAAATTCCGGAAAATCAGCTTTGGGAGTTAAACTTTCTTCCGAGAACTTATTGGTTGTTATATCATATTTCATTCTTTGCTGATCAGTTAGCCAGCCTGTTGCTGTTACCCACAAATCTGGCTCTAAGTACGATTTATTGTCAATTAATACACGTCCGAATTTACCTGGCAGATGAATATTTTTATCTTCATTATTGTAAAAATAGAGTTTTGCTTCAACTCCGTTTTTTGTTGTATTGTAGTACAATCCTGAACTTGTTACCTTAAAATCCTGAATAACTTCATCGTTTTTTTCTTGAACCAATATCTCAGGCGAATTAAAATCAGGATGATGTATATTAATTCTTGAAATGTTTACATTTGGAGCATTATTTACAGAGATGAATATGAAATCATCATCAACAAAAGTTCCTCGAATAACTTTGTGTTCCTTTTTGTATAGTGGTTTCCAATTAAGCTTCCCTTTGTAAAAGTCATCTATTTTAAGATAATATCCATCATCAAACGAATTAGGTCCGGAAGCAACACCAACCAGATATTTATTAGTTTGATTGCCCAAAGAAACATTTGAAAAATCCTCCGCTTTAATATTAAAGTTCGGACAACTAGCCTTGCTAAAAACATCTATTGCTTCAGACACATCATCGCCAATTTTGTAATACATGGTTTTGGTGTTTAACAATGAGTTGATACTTTGTGAAGTATCACTGTTGTAGGCTAAATAAAGAAATCCTTCATTATTGGGTAACCACGAAGCAACTTGACTTGATGCATTGAAGCAGTTTTTGATTATTTGCGGAAGAATGCTTTTTGTTTGCACGTCATAAATTACAATCTGCATTTTATCGCTCCCCATCGAAGCAAGTGCAATGGCAATTTTATTTCCATCCCAATCGGGTGAGTAATCGTATAGGATAAAAGGATTTTCACCATCCCATTTTAAATCGCCTGGCTGAAAAA
>JBFHGX010000208.1:0-5891 GCA_041582875.1 Bacteroidales bacterium
AAAATCATCTCTTGAAGCGGTAAAAAAAGCCCGGCGCAATGGCGCAAATGTCCTGGTCGAAACTTGCCCTCAATACCTGTTGCTCGACGAATCAAAATACGAAGGAAAGTTCAACAAAACTAGCAAATTCGTCATCAGCCCTCCTTTAAGAAAACCATCCGATATCAATGGCCTTTGGCAAGGACTTGCCGACGGTAGCATCCAAACTGTAGGCACCGACCATTGCCCTTTTTCCTTACAACAAAAAAGCGCAGGAATAAACGATTTTCGCTTGATTCCCAACGGAGCAGGTGGCGTAGAATATCGCTTACAACTTCTGTTCTCTGAAGGTGTGCTTAAAAACCGCATCACACTCAACCAATGGGTGCAGCTCTGTTCTACCAATGCAGCCAAAATTTTTAGACTATTTCCTGCCAAAGGCATTATTGCAGTGGGATCAGATGCCGATGTGGTCATCTGGAACCCCAAAACCCTTCAAACCATTTCCGCGGCAAACCAATCACAAAATTGTGATTTAAATATCTATGAAGGATTTTCTGTTACCGGTTCCCCCGAAATAGTAATCAAATCAGGTCAGAAAGTCATGGTGTCCGGATCCCTCGCTCCAAACCTCAAAAACGGCACCTACCGGCGACGATAATAGGCACACAGCAGCTCTATTCCCCCGCTTCAAGCCGTCCCATGCTTGAATGGCCAAAGGCCACGATTTGTTCAATATTCGACATTCAGCATTCGATATTATCCATTCTTCACTTCATTCACCAAGCCAAAGAGCAACAGTTTACCTCTACACCGGAATAAATTCCAGAGCCACCCAATCGGTCGCGCCTTCACCACTATAGCACATCTTCGGTATTCTGCCCCCCCCTTTTCTACCTTTCTCCCTTTCCAACCCTTTCAAGATTCCTCTGTTCACTTGCTTCCTACCTCAGCAATCTCAATACCAATGACAACTTTTGGTAATAATATGATTATCAGTAACATGTTGAATTTAGAATTTCGAACACCGAACACCGATTTCAGAAGTAAGGAAGAAGGGTGAATCAACCCACTAATCCAACTTCATCATTCATTATTCATTAATCGACATTCGATATTCAGTCCTATTGTCATCATACTATGTGCGCCCCCCTTTTTTTCGGGGGAGTTGGGTCTCGGAATGACAGAAAAGAGAGATATTCAGGAATTTGCATTATTTTCCTAATTGCGCCTCTCCGCCATAGTGGTAGACCCTAATCGCGCCTCAGCCAGCCAACAGCCAACGCCAACAGCCAACAGCCTTCCCCCTTTAAATAAAAAAAAGCAGCCAGATTTCTCTGACTGCTTCTCATATCATTTACATCCCTACTAATAAGAGATCACCTTTACTGTTTTTGATCCTTGGGAACCACGGGCAACCACAAAATACATCCCCGATGTTAATTCTAAGTCAGGAATAACAACTGAACGCATGTTGTCGTCAGCATTTACCCAATAAATCACTTGTCCAAATTGGTTTAACACCTCTACTTTGTCGTATTGACGATCACCAAAACTTACATGCAGGGCTCCATTGGTAGGATTAGGAAAAACACTCAGACTTAAATCTGTATTTTGTTCCACACCCACAAACTGACTAACAGCTACATTGTCAATAAACAAGGAATTACCCAAGTCACTATAAGTTTCAAAAGCCAATTTAACATCAGAACTTCCTGTGTATGCCGTAAGGTCAATATTTACACAAGTGGCACCCCAGCCTTCGATACACCAATCACTGGCAACTTCCGGCCAAAAATCACTGGTCAAAGCATGGGTGGCAAAAATACCGGTTCCATCAGGGCCACCGGCATAAATACGTGCCCAGGTCGTACCACAATCATTTGAAATATATACAATCAACGAATCGTATAAACGATCGTTGCGCTGAGCATAGGCATATTGAAATTCAAGTGAAGCATTCGAAAGTCCGGCCAAATTAAAAGCAGGAGAAATCAAACGGTCTCTTTGACCTTCAGGTTTATCACGCAAAATGATGCCTGCAGCCTTGTTGCCGGGAGTAGTCCCGCCAATTTCCTGAATTTCCCAGGTAAAATCACTGAACGCAGCTTCTACTTGCCATTTGTTCGTATCTAAACCGTCTTCAAAGGTTTCAATAAAATAAGGAACCAAACCTCCCGCAGTGTATAAATCTGTTTTTTCAAGCATAGAAGAACCATTCAGGTTAGTGGCTGTTAGCTTAACCGAATAAACTCCGGGAGCATCAAATACAACCTCAGGATTCTGACTACCGGCATCGGTACCATTCACAAAAGTAACGGTAGCTGGTGTAAACTCCCAGTTCCATTCACGGGGAACATAATTGGTTAAATCAGTGAAAGAAATAACATCTGAAACACATCCTTCAATAGCACTGATTTCAAATTCAACCTCAGGCAATATGGTGGTACTGGTAGTAATATAAGCCTCTTTAACAACTGTATTGCTTCCTATATAATTGGTGGCGGTTAGTTCAACTGTAAAGCTACCCTCGGTGCTGTAGGTAATGTTTTCCGGATTTTGATCCGTAGAAGTTGCTGGATCAGCTCCTTCAAACGACCACGACCATTCAGTTGGCAGATTGGTACTTTCATCAAAAAAGTTAACGCTCTCTCCCACAGGAATCAAAGTGTAGTCCGCAACAAAATCTGGAGTAGGAGCCTGTGCAAAATTAACAGCACAAATTTGGGTACGCCAGTTCCATCCTCCATTGGAATATTGGGTGGTAAACCAAAAAGTAGTACCGTCCTCAGGGTCGACACTCATGGCAGCATAATCACCCCAACGTTCAACACCAGACTGCGATTTGGTTCCATTCACAATGGCCACCTCATCAATATCTAGTACACCCAACCCCATTGTTGCCTCAGCGGTTTGTCCAGCCATATATATGGAAGGGAATTTTGTTGATGAAGACATAGAATAGCCCAAAGCAATATCACCCTGATCATTCATGGCAATACTGGCCATCCATCTGGAAGCACCATCAGCAGGTGCAAAAGTTCCTTGCTGATACAGTTCCCACTCAGCACCATATTTTCTCAACTCATACCAACGAACTCCAGCCCTGCCCGATCCTGCATTTACCGTGTGGTTAGTAAGCATTACTTCGTAATCACCAAAATTGCGGTACTGAAGTCGATACATCAGACGACCCGCAAGATCATCCAGTTTTTGGGAGGTGCCTGGCTGTGAAATGCTGATGCTGTTGTCAGAATATGATTCTACAGCAACGTATCCAATATAATCTACCGATGCATCTTCAGGTGTGTTCCAATCCACATTGGATTCCCACATCTTAAGCGATGCTCCCGACAAGGACACAAAATAACACGGAGCTCCCGGAGGGGGAGCCAAAGTACCATCGGCATCAGCAGGAAGAAGACTTCCGTTGCTTGATCCCATTTCGAAAAATAACATTTCCGCATCAGGATTACCTACCAACATAGCATCACGGTTAAGTATACTTACTGCACCTCCCTGCCATGCTCCATGATCAAATTGATTACTGGTGAAATAATATCCATCAGGCCAAACACCAAACTTGGGGTAGTCGGGCATGTTATCAAATTCAAATGCATAACGATACCATTCACCCATGGCATCACCTGTTTCTGAAACAGCTACCAACTCGTAAAAAGGACCATTGGGGTAATAAGGCAACGAAAATTGAGTGGCAATCCAACGATCTGCATATTCATCATAAAGCACTACAGGGTCTCCATCATTGGTACTTGACCAAGGGCCTGGAAATCCATTCCATAAGGTGATATTATCCGCAGGACCGTATACCTTAACCCCAGTCTTGTTGTATATGGCAAAACCATTGTTTACCATTTGAAAAAAGTGATCGGGTCCTACATCGCCATCAGTATCAGGAGGAGCAATATTGTAAATATTATTGATTCCACCAACATTTACATCGATGATGGCATCCTCATTCATAGGATGTCCTTGCTGAGTTTGCAAGGCTTTATCAGGACCTGTCGACCAGGTGGCTTTCTTGTTGAAATCACCAAAATCAAAGATGTTGGGAATAACTTTGTTCTTCCAAGTACGCTCACGTTTTCCAACAGGTACAGGGGTAATGTCTCGCAAAGCTTTCGATTTATCGAAATAAACAGCCTTTGAAATTTTTGAAGGACGAATCGATTGTCCGTTCATACTCAAAAAGGATGAACAACAAATAAAAGCAACGAGTAAAAATGCAGTAATTGATTTTTTCATGTTTTTTTAATCCGGTTATACTTAAAACTCAATTATTCAAATGGATAATTGACGCGCAAAGATAAATATTATGAAATATATGTCCTAAAAACGGACGTTTTATTCCTAATTTAGATTAAAACCATTATAGCTGGTGGCAAAAATCAGGTGCTTTTGCCACCTTACACGATTAATAAATAATCAGCTTAACAGTTTTCGATTGACCCATTCCTGTTGCACGGAGAAAATAAATTCCCGAAGGCCACTGGGTATCACGTAATACTTCTAGGGTCGAGATTTCATCAGAAACCGGAATTTCCAGAACCACTTTCCCTAAGCTGTTCACTACCTGAATTTGATCATAAGTGTGTCCGGAAGGAAGCGAAATATGGAAATTGCCGTTGGAAGGATTTGGAAATACTACCAAATCACCATCAGTATTTCGGTTTTCAGGAATTCCTACCAAGCTACTAACTGCTATATTATCAATCACCAAGGGATTTCCTGCAAAACTAAAGGTCTCGAAACGAACCCGAACCTGATCGTTTCCTGCAAAAGGTGTCAAATCAAGAACAATACAACCGGCTCCCCAACCTTCCATACACCAATCGGAAGGAACCATTGGCCACCAGTCGTCGGTGGTAAGCTCATGGGTAGCAAAATTCCCTGACCCATTCTCAGCATTGGCATAAATGCGATTCCATGTGGTTCCACAATCTGTAGATACAGAAACGATCAGGGAATCACCAGCATCGGCATAATACTGTGCGTATGCATATTGAAACTCAATAGAGGGGGTGCTGGTCCCTGTCAAATTAAACGGAGGAGAAATAAGATAATCACGCTGTCCAATGGCGAAATATTCTCTGAAATTAATGCCTACTGAGTGATTCCCAGGTGTAGTTCCGCCAGTTTCAAAAAGTTCCCAAGTGATGTTGTCATCAGGATTTTCAACAATCCATTCATTGGTTTTAAATCCATCTGTTTCAAATTCTTCGATAAAATAAGTGGGAAATCCACCTGCCATAACCACATCACTTTTGGTTAAAGTGGAACTTCCGTTGAGATTGGTTACCTCTAAAGTAACCTCATAATCACTTGTGGTACCAAAAACAACCTCGGGGTTTTGACTGGTGGCACCGGTTCCATTCACAAAGGTAACATCACTGGGTTCAAACGACCAATTCCAACCAATTGGACTATATAGCGAAAGGTCAGTAAACATAACGGTTTCATCCAAACAAACTGCCTTTTTGTCGGCCTCAAAATCTACCTCTGGAAGAATGGAAGAACTTACCGTAATGTATGATTCTTTGGTAACACTATCTATTCCAATGGCATTGTAAGCCACAAGTTTTACGGCATATACTCCTTCAGTATCATACATGATATTCTCAGGAGTTTCATCGGTTGAGGTTGAAGGAGTAGCTCCTTCAAATGTCCAGGTCCAATGGGTTGGGATGCCTTGGGTAAGGTCAGTAAAATTAACCGTTTCACCAACAGGAATAAGGGTTTCATCTGATTCAAAATCGCAAACCGGTTGTGCCGCAAATGAGGCTGATGCAATTTGGGTGCGCCATCCCCAACCTCCATTGGAGTATTCGGTGGTAAACCAAAACGACTGATCATCAGTGGGGTCCACTGACATCATCGAATAGTCACCCCAA
>JBFHGX010000209.1:0-5829 GCA_041582875.1 Bacteroidales bacterium
CCGGGCGGTCATTTGGATGGGTTAAACAAACAAAACAAGCGTTGCAAAAATACAGTATATTTTTTTTCAATAAGGAATGAAATTGGATATATTTCTTAAAACTTAATGAAGGTCTTTCGGGAATGATTATTTTGTTGACGTAATTTTGATTAGAATATGATCATGAATAAAAATGAATCGATGGCTATTTTGTTGGCTTGTAGAAAGAATGATATTTATATGTCTTCCCGGAATGAGGGGGATGATTATTTGGTTGGGTTTTTTAATCGGCTTGAGGTAAGGAGTTTTGAGGCGGCTAAGTTGATTACTAATGGTTTGGTAATTGAAACTCGGTTGAAAAAGCAACGGAAGATTCCGTTGGAGGTGGATCCTGCATTGAAACCGGATCTACCTCCGCTTGTTATTAGCAATAGTAAACAGAAGAAGTATAGAGGTGATAGTGGTTTGACTTTGGAGGATAGGTTGAGGTGAGCTGGGGAATAATGGGGATGTGTAGTTGTAAACTGAATGAACGAGGTGTTTGATTAGCACGAGTCCCAACGCACAACAACCTGCCCGTCAGACTCGCGCTAGGGCGGTCGAGTATTGGGGGACGAGTATTGGGGCTTTATTTCCTGTAGTTTAGTTTCTCGGTTTATACAATTATTTATTGAAATACTTTTGTATTAATGCATCGAATTCATTTTTATCAATAGGCTTTGAAATATAATCATTACAACCCGCATCCAATGCTTTTTCTCTATCGTCACTTAAACCATAAGCGGTTTGTGCTATAATGATTACATCTTTATTAAATTCACGAATTTGGCGGGTTGCTTCATATCCGTTTAAATCAGGTATTTGAATATCCAACAATATTAAATCAATATCAGCATTATTGCGGCATACTTCTACAGTTTCAGTTCCATTTATTACATTAATAATTTCTTCTCCGTATTTATCTGCAATAATTGTTAAAAACTGACTGGATGTTTCATCGTCCTCTGCAATTAATATTTTCAACTTCAGATTAAGTGAACCATCGCCAACATCAATATTTTCGAAGTCAATTTCCTTTTTAAATGTTTCATTATAGGGAATTGTAAAATAAAAGGTTGAGCCTTTTCCTTCCTGGCTTTCTACCCAAATATTGCCACCTAGCATTTCTACATATGCTTTAGAAATAGCCAAACCTAATCCAGCTCCTTGGCGAGCCATCTTATCCTCAATTTCAGCCTGAATAAAACGTTCAAAAATGGCTTTCTGACGGTCTTTGGGAATGCCTATTCCGGTGTCTCTTACAAAAAACTCTATATAATCCCCCTTCTTATTATACCCAAATTCAATAGAACCTTTGTTTGAGTATTTAATGGCATTTTTTACCAAGTTTGTTAGTATGGCAAAAACCTTTTCGCGGTCGGTTTTAATGATGGCTTCTTTTGCAGTCAAGGTATTTTTAAACGTAAGCTTCATTCCTTTAGCTTCCACCTCGGGTTTGAAAAATGAATAGATATATTCGATTTGAGTGTTTAAATTCGATTCTGCAATATCCATTTTCATCAGCCCGGCTTCAATTTTCGAAATATCAATAATATCGTTGATGATATTAAGCATACGTGCCCCAGATGTCTCGATAACACCAATGTATTTTTGTTGTTGTTCTCCGCTAAGCTTTGGCTCTTTTAGCAGGGCTGAAAAGCCCAGAATGCCATTCATAGGTGTACGTATTTCGTGGCTCATATTGGCCAAAAAGGCCGATTTCATTTTATCACTTTCTTCTGCTTTTAATTTTTGTTTCTCGAGCTCCTGCATTATTTGAGCGTTTAATTCGAGTTGTTGCTGGAGATCGCGGGTTTTGCTACGAACTTTTAATTGCAATACCCAGTTTAGACCCAGTAATAAAAGAATTAATGCGATTGTCAGAGAGCTAAAAATTAGTATGTATTTTAAATATTGATGCCAATCGTTATGGCTATTATTATATTTGGTAATCCATTTGTCATAAATCCGCTGGTATTCTCCATTGTCTAAAATTATCTCCAATCCATTGTTTAATTTTTCGGCCAATTCAGGATATTCTTTGGAGACTTTAAAGCCCATGTTGCGTTCCAATATCCTGTGTTCCAGTGGGCGAATGTAGTCCTTGCCGAGTTTTTCGGCACAATACATGCTTCCTACTCTCTGACTAAAAATACATGTTACATCCTTTCGATCCAAAGTTTCGATTAATTGCTTATAATTGTCAACAAATACAAATTTTGCAGTTGGATTTATGGATAGTACGTAATGGATAAGAACATCATTTTGCCACATCCCCACAAGGGGATCTTTTAGAGATCTGAATAACTCAAGAGAGAAATTATTGGATTGGTTGGTGTTATATAAAAAACAGTGTGAGGTATTTATTGCCGATCGCGTATAAATATAGTTATCATTAGGATCCCCGGGATAATGATGACCAGCGATTGCTTGTATCTTGCCTGTTTCCATGTCATTGTTAATGTTTTCCCAATTATCTCCACTTATCACAATTTCAGAATTGTAAATCTCATTAATCGCCTTTAGCAAATCAACATTAAATCCAACAAGCTCTCCTTTTTCGTTAATAAAATTGTAGGGAGGATAATTATCGCTTAGCATCACTTTGTACTGAGCCCATACAGTTCGTGGAACAATTGCAATTGTTAACATGAGAACAAAAACAAGATATCGCATATAGATCTATTTTAAAACAAATTTAGTAAGTTTTTACTACTTACTAATATTTGATACAGAACAACTAAGGAGCAAAGATAATGGGGTTGTTTTTTAGTTGATTGTTTTTAAAAAACTCGAGCCAATTGTACTTATTTTGCAACCCTTTTCTTTGTGTTATAATTCATCATTCACTCGATGAATACCAAGGTGTCATTTTCTCTTCTTGGAATTTCAGGAATCATATGTTGAAATTTGATATTCGTAAAGGTTGATAGGTCAATTAGGATTTGTTTCAATTTTACATTCGTAAATGATACTTTTCCGAATTCAGGTGGAGACGATATTGGTATGACTTTGGAGGATAGGTTGAGGTGAGTTGGGGAATAATGGGGATGTGTAGTTGTAAACTGAATGGACGAGGTGTTTGATTAACACGAGTCCCAACGCGCGAACCTACCCGTCAGACTCGCGCTAGGAGGTTGGACTATATTTACTGAAAACATATACTGTAGGGCATCCTCGTTACCGCTGCGCTCAAACGAGGACGAGTATTGGGGGGGGATGTTTTAGGGCATCCTCGTTACCGCTGCGCTCAAACGAGGACGAGACGAGGCTTTTTTGAGGTATCAGGTGAAAACTTCATTGTAGATTGATTCAATCTGTTTGATTTCATCTTGTTCAAGCATTTGAAACTCCTTTTCTTTGGCTCTGCGTGACAGATGACCGTTGCCTTGTTCTAAAAATCTTGTTAACAGGGCAATCATTTTATCCGGCATTTCAAAGGTCTGTTCGATCAGGTGTTTGAACTCATCATATTTATGCAAATAGTCTACCTCAAGAGGTATTACGTGATCGATGGTGTATTCTACACAACTGTAGATAAATTCAGCCATTTTGGTTGCATCGAAATAGCTGTAAAGATCCATTGTGTCGTTCAGCACCTCTATGTTGTTATCCGAAGTCACTTCCCAGTCGATGAGTTCCAGACGTGGAGAGGCAAAATGTTCCAGCACTTCCCTGTATTCTGAAATGCGTTCAAGTATGGCGGCAGATACCGGGAAGATCAGGTTTTTATTGGCGAATCCATTTTTGGACAACACATGATGAATGAGGTATCTGTGGATTCTTCCGTTTCCATCGACAAACGGGTGAATTAACACAAAACCAAAGGCAACGATGGTAGCCGCTAAAACCGGATCGAATGCAGCATTCTTCAGTTTGTTGTTGGTCTCTATCAATCCATCAACCAGTCGGCTAATATCTTGCCATTTGGCTGAAATATGTTCAGGTATTGGAGTTCCATGAATCCGATCATGTTCCCCAACAAATCCACCTTGTTCTCTCCATCCAAATTTAAAAAACCTTGGTTTTTCGATGACGATGGTTTGCAGGCGGAGCAATTCTTCTTTGGACAGGTTATTTCGCCCGGCCTGGCCGATGGCCACTCCCCAGCGCTGCATTCTGTTTTGTGGGGGGGTCTCTCCTTCGATGGCATAGGATGCTTTTGAATCTTTTAATAGGAGAAAAGCGGCAGCACGCATCAACACATCTTTTCGGATGGGGCTCAATGAGGACTCAATCCTGAGGTTCAGTTTTGCCGCGATCATGTTCTCCAGGTAGGGTGTTTTGCGGATTAATGGGCAAAAGGCTTTAACTCCCGGCAAGTTGTTTCGGACTCTGTGTCTGGGAGAGTTTTCAGAGGACCCCGGGTATTGTAGTTTTTCATCCAGTACCTCAATGTAGTTTCCGGTCTTCAGGTCAGGCAGATCGAGCTCAATACCCATTAGCCATTCAAATAAAAACCAGATTCTCCTTCCATAGTGGCTGGTAGGTTCTGCTTCTATGAAGTCTCTAATCTCATTTTGTGGTACTGAACTAAAAACACTTTTGAGCACACCTAAATCAATTCCTTCGTATTTTAAAGCAAAGGTTAGGTGACCTGCCAATGAGTCTTCAGGAGCATGACGGGGAGTAAAAACTTCCCACTGCTCTGTTGAGTACTTCTTATGTTTTGTACTTATCAGTGCTACTTTATCAGGTATTGGAACTTTTAGCTCGTAAGTTACTATAAGTGCTCCATAACCAGCTAAAGTTCCCGGTTCAGGAGTTGTCCTATAGTGAAAACCTGTTACTTCATGTGAAAAACTATTATCTGCCATACCTTTTTGTGAATAATAAATATCAAATGTATGAAAAACTATTATATTCCATGAAATACTATTATAAATAACTATATTATATGAATATCTATTACTTCTACTTTTAGTGCAATTACAAATACCAATTTCTTTACTAACCTATATAGTCTCTGCAAGAAAACGACAAACACTTCGTTATACTCGATTTGAAAACAGTCATTTACTACAGTAAACTCCTTGATTTTCAAACCTTCGCAAGCCTCGTCTTTGACGTTTTTTGTAAGAGACAAAAGAATTATAGCTGTTTTCTTGCAGGCACTATATAGGTCTAATACCCCTATTAAGAAGTTCATAGGGGATTAATTAATCATCCACATTAAGGGGTGTGTTTCCGCGAAGGAAGTTTTCACAAAAATAATTGTGATAATTTCCTGTCCATAAGTACTTACTGAACACACTATAATTGTCGTGGTATTTTACCAAGCTCTTTATTACCGCGTCTTTGTGAGCATTTACTTTTTTTCTATATAAACCTTTTCATCCGTGTATTCATCTAATAAACACTTTTCGACAATGGTAAAAAGGTAGTTGATAAATGTAATCCCATCAATGTCGACAAGGTATTCATTTTCATGATATGCACTGCCACCACTATAATATGAAATATACTTCCTCACTAAATCTTTTACCTTGCCTGATAAAATAATCGCCTGGGATTGATTGCTTGAATGAGTTTGGTTAATTTTTGGGTTGCCTTTGCACCGGAAAATATGTATGCCAGCGCAATTAATACTTTTGCGTCCGCCATCATTAATCCTTTTTCATACGGTAGTTCCCTGTTACATCTGCTCCTGATGAAATATTACTTCGTGATTTCACCACAGCACGCTTCGCTATGGCACAGGTAGGATAAAACTACATTTTATAGGATAAACCTCCTTCAGAGGAGATGAAAGGTGAAGGGGCTGAAAAATACGACAAAACATATTTAGCATCCTCGTTACCGCTGCGCTCA
>JBFHGX010000210.1:0-5805 GCA_041582875.1 Bacteroidales bacterium
CATAGAAATCCCGCCAATGATAGTATGGTTCAATTTCGTGCATTAAAAAAGTTTTGAAATGTAATATCCGGCAGCAGCCAGAGTAATGCCAAATACATTGGAAATGAGGAGATACATAAGTCCATTCATCATGTTGTCGTTCTTTCCCATGTTAAATACTTCAAAAGCATAGGTGGAAAAAGTGGTGAAGCTTCCCAGTAATCCGACAAAAATAAACAATCGAATTCCCGGACTGACATACATCTTATCGAAAATTCCCCACAGAAACCCTATCAAAAAGGATCCTATCAGGTTGACAGTAATAGTGGCCCAGGGCAATGAGGGGTCTTTGCTGCGCTCAAACAGCAAGTAGGTGCTATATCGAAGTACTGCTCCCAGGCTTCCTCCAAGAGCTACAGCAGCCAATTTCTCTATCATATGGCAGTTTTTATTCCTGGGATTTGTTTTAGCTCGGTATAAAGTTGTTCTAACAGCACTTTGCTGACAATGGTTACTTTATAGGAGTAGCTGATGTAGGTTCCCTTGCTGCTTAGCTTTTTTCCTATAAATGAATTTTTAACCTTCAGTCGGTTGAACAAGGTTTCAAGCTGTTGTTTGTTTTCGCTGTCAGCGAAAGTGGTGTCAAAGACGGCTTTGAGTTCAAAACTTACCGGAAAAATAATTTCTTCTTTGGGAAGTGATCCGTTGGTGGGTAGTTTTCCTTTCGGTGATTGTGGAGTCATATGTGGTATTGAATAAAGGTGATTAAAAATTATAAATAAGTCGGATGCTTCCCCACCGAAAATCGCGGGCTTGTTTAAATTCGGGAGCCAGATAAAAGGCAGAACATTCCACACCAAACTTGTCGTAATAAAGCGCTAATCCAGCTTGAATGTGAGGAACAAACCTGTTTATTTCCGATGTTGAAATAACATACGGATCGTTGTTGTTGAACATGTTTCCTTGCAAGGTGGCGTCGTAAACCACGAATTTGCTCTTTGCTTCAACGAAAAACCAATATTGAACTTGTCGGTTGATTGCTGAGTTTTGCCCCAACGAAGCTTCTCCTTTTAAAACGGGTAGAAACCGACCTGTTCGGAAATAAATGCCGGGTTCAACTAAATTGAAAGCTGTTCCGGCGGCGAGGGATCCTGTCAAGTTAATTTCGGCATAAGGTTGATTAAAAATACCTTTTTCGATGGTGAAGAAATAATTGACAACGGGCATGTTCCTGATCTGATTGTTCCAACCAACGGGTTCAATTTGGTGAATGGATGATTGTACCTGATCGCCCAATGAAGCCGGACCCAGAACGCCCATTTCCAACCTGCTTTTAATAATGATTTTGTCGAGAACATTGTAGGTTTCCCTGAATTGTCCGAAGGTCAGGTATCCCGAAAACGGACGATCACCGGCAAGTACTTGGGTAACATCCGGATTGGTGGGGGTATAAATATTTTGCGTAATAGAAAATCCGACAAGTTCAACCGATAGATGCTTTTTCTGTCCAATCAAAAGCTGGTAAAATCCTTTGTTAGCCAGCACAGAGGTAAATGCAATGAGCGCTCCATTGGTAAAATAATAGTCAGTATTGGTGAAAATGTCGTTTTGAAACTGTATCCGCAATTGCCAGGAAGCTTTACTGAATCGTGGAATGAAAAAGGCTTTGTTTATCGGTCGATCTCCTGATGAAGCGTTGATCGTTGCATTTTTATGGGCCATCTCTTGGATGGTGATGGGGGCTTCTTTGGCGACATGTTGCTGGATTTTTACCGTATAGAGGTGGTTTTCAGTCAGCGGATTTTCAATGCTGTCAATGGAGTTGAAGTGGAGTTCTGATTGGTGTACGAGCAAAGTGTCCACTAACTTCAACGGACTCATGTTTTGAGGGCCACCAGACACGCCCGTATCAGGTTGTTCGCTGCAACCAACGAACATCCAGGTCATTATTAAAAGGATATAGACAAAACGTGGTGTCAAAATGAATTAATTTGATACAAAAATAGGTTTTTTAAAGGAATTGAGTTAGCGACCAGGTAAGTGGGAATAATATCCATCGTTATCTGGTATAATATATCCACAGCTCTTGTGTTTTAGGGGCATTGGATCTGGTTTTATCAGATACATCTTTCTTCAAAAATGACAAAAAGCAAATGTGTCATTCCGACCGCAGCGGAGGTATCCTTATCTCCTCCACGTTTCATGCCTATGGCAGACACGTGCAACGCGGATGCTTTGTTTTAGTGTTCGAAATGCTATAATGATATGTTATTGAGCAAAATACGTTTTGCAGGTTAAAGATTAAGCCCTCGTTACAAACGAGGGTAAGTGGTACTATTTTCCACAGAAGACTAAAAAATCTTTGGATAATTCCCCGGATTGTACTCATGCATCAGGTTGTAAATGGCATCAAACACATCCTCCGCATTGGGATTCGAGAAATAGTCTCCATCGGTACTGTAAGCCGCTCTGTGGGCCTTGGCAGTGATGGTGAGTGGCTGAGCATCCAAATGGAAATAACCCTTTTGGTCTTCCAGTACTTTTTGCATCATGAAGGTAGTGGCGCCTCCCGGTACATCTTCGTCAAAGAAAACTACTTTATTGGTTTTCTTTAATGATTCCAAAATGCTGTGGTGGGCATCGAAGGGCAGGAGTGTTTGTACATCAATGAGTTCCACCGAAATGTTGAAGCCTTTGAGTTGTTCTACAGCATCTTCTGCAATGCGCACGCAACTTCCATAAGTAACCAATGTTACATCAGTACCTTCTGAAATAACCTCAGGTTGACCCACAGGAATTCTAAACTCACCGATGTTTTCCGGTTTTCTTTCGCGCAAGCGGTATCCATTTAGAGGTTCAATAATCAATACTGGCTGATCCGATTCGAGGTAGGTATTGTAAAAGCCTGCGGCCTGGGTCATGTTGCGTGGAACGGCCACATGTACACCACGGATGGAGTTAATGACCATGCTCAGGGGCGATCCACTGTGCCAGATGCCTTCCAGACGGTGGCCACGTGTGCTCACAATCAAAGGCGCTTTTTGTCCTCCACGGGTGCGATAATGCAGGGTGGCCAAATCGTCACTCATCAATTGCAGTCCGTACAAAAGGTAATCGAAATACTGTATCTCAGCAATGGGGCGCAATCCACGCATGGCCATGCCTAATCCCTGACCCAGAATAGTTGCTTCGCGGATGCCGGTGTCCCAGATACGGTTTTCGCCATATTTGGCTTGCAGACCTTCGTAGGTTTGGTTTACGCCACCAATTTTCCCCACATCTTCACCAAAGGCCATCAAAAGCGGATTGTGCTCGAATAAATAATCAAAATTATCACGTAGAATTTCCCTTCCTGGAACAAGAGGTGAATTGTCAGTGAATACGGGAGCTACGGGTGTTACTTTGGTGGCAGCCATACCCGATTCGCTGTATAGATGTGAACTGAAACGGCGGTCGTTTTCCTTCATTTCATTGCTCAACCATTCGGTGACATTGGTTTTGAGCGAATTATTTGGATTGCTGCAGCTGTTGCAGATGAGTCGCAATATTTTTCTGCCCGAGGCGATGATATCTTTGCGGATGGGTTCGCCAATGGGTTGTAGATCTTTCTTAATTTGATCGATGGCCGAAGTCTGTGCGCAATTACAGGTAGTGATGTCCACCAGCTTCAAAAACTCATTCTTCTTGTCGATGATGGGCTCTTGAAAATTCTTCCATGCACTCTTCTTGGCATCACGGGCACGTTTAACCGCATCCTTCTCAATGATGTCCAGCTCTTCAGGAGAAGCTATTTTTTCTTTTAGTATCCATTCACGCATTTTGAGGATACAGTCGTTTTCTAACTCTTTTTTAAGCTGCTCCGGCGATTTGTAACGCTCATGTGATCCTGAAGTGGAATGTCCTTGTGGCTGAGTACAACCCTGAATGTGGAACAAAGCAGGAACATGCTCTTTCCTACACTGATCGATGCCCTTTTTATAGGTAAGGATCAAGCTGGCATAATCGCTACATTGATCTCTGTGAATGGCCAGTCCGTTGGTGTCTTTTTGTTTCTCAAAACCTTTAAGGATTTCACTGATGTTGCCTTTGGTGGTTTGATGTTCGTTGGCGACAGATATTCCCCAACCATCATCCCATACGGAAATGGCCAATGGAACCTGCATCACGCCGGCAGCGTTAACTGTTTCAAAAAAGTGTCCTTCCGAAGTTGATGCATCACCAATGGTAGCAAAAGCTACTTCGTTACCCCCTTGGGTAAACTCAGGGAATTCACTGGACGCGTTGAGGCTACGGTATTGCTTGGAGGCCAAAGCCAAACCCAGTGCACGCAACATCTGACTGGCTGTGGGGGAGGTGTCGGCGGAAGAATTCTTGCGTTCCATCAGGTTGAGCCAGTTACCGTCTTCATCCAGACAACGGGTGGCAAAGTGGTTGTTCATCAAACGACCTCCTGTTGCAGGCGAAGCCTCAGGATCGGTATCTCCATACAATTGGGCAAATATTTCTTCCAGAGTCATCATGCCCGTGGCCAGCATAAAGGTTTGATCACGGTAGTAGCCAGATCGCCAGTCGCCATTCTTGAAAGCGCGTGCCATGGCCAATTGAGGGACTTCCTTGCCATCGCCAAAAATTCCAAACTTCGCTTTACCTGTAAGCACTTCACGACGGCCCAGTAAACTAGCCTGGCGGCTTTCGTTGGCCAACCGATAGTCGTTGAGAATGTCTTCTTTGCTCAAATTTAAGTCAGAGAGGGTAATTTTTGTCTTCTTCATGTATGCAACTAATTTAGGATGAACTGCCCTGATTTAAGGCAGTGCAAAGGTAATTAAAATGGTTCTAAATTAAAAGATGATGTAAGATTATTGCAGGTTAGCACATTAAAATGTGTTTCAGTGAATTAATTAATCAGTAGCTTTGTCCGGTAAGCCAAAAAATTGAATTTTTAAGGTCAAATGAAGCCGTTTGACTTTAGTTATGAATTAAACCAAGCAAACGATGAATGCAAAAAAGCGGAATTATTCTCTAGTTATTATTGGAATGTTTATCTTGTTACAATTGGGTGTGAAAGCGCAATGTAGTGCGGATTTTAGTTATAACTTAATCGCTTGCAACACCTTTCAGTTCACCGATATGAGCACCCCACCACCAGGCTATAACCTGATTGAGTGGTTTTGGAGTTTCGGTGATGGGGTGATGTCCACCCAACCCAACCCCGTTCACTTCTTCAATACGGGCGGTTTTTACAATGTAACACTCACTGTCACGGCCGACAGTGTAGGCTACAGCTGCACAGATGCGATCACCTACACCGTGCAAGTTCCCAATGTACCCACGGTGTATTTTACATGGGATCCTCAGCTGGCACAGATAGGAGAGTTAATCAGCTTCTTCGGTGCCTCTGGTAACCAGATCACCAGCTGGGAGTGGGACTTTGACGATGGAATGTATGGTAACGATCAGAACATAGTGCATTCCTATTACAACGAAGGAGATTATAATGTATCACTTACGGTAACAGATATAAATGGTTGCAGCTCTGGTACTAGTCAAGTGGTTACTGTTGGAATTACCCCTGCGGTTGATTTTTACTTTAGCTCCCCCTGCTTGAACGAGCCTGTTCAATTTACGGTTGATGCCTCGATAACTGATATGGGTGCGGTGACTGTTTTTTATTGGGATTTTGGAGATGGAGCATCTTCCATGAACCAAAACCCATCACATACATACAGTACTACAGGTAATTATGAGGTTACATTAACAATTACGGATACTTTAGGTTTGAGTAACAGCGTGAGCCATGAGGTTGAATTGTATCCATTGCCCACA
>JBFHGX010000211.1:0-5714 GCA_041582875.1 Bacteroidales bacterium
ATCCCCATCTAACAAACATAAAAAAGTGACATTTTCAATGGCCAGCAGATCCGTATTTCTTATCGGTGAATGAAGGATTAAGTTTAAAATATGTACCGCTTCTATCTGTTGATTATAAAAAAGATTTCGCAGATGTATTGCATTTTTATCCTCAGCTAACAATGAGATTGGAAGGATGGTTACAAAGCCCCCCTCGACGAATGGTTGTCTGATCAAGCATTTCACCGATATCCTTTATTGATATAGCCTCATTTTCAGTGGGCATGACGAGTTTGACCTGAAGACGTAGTTCCTTGTCCTTTTTGAAATCAGGTCCGGAAGCGGAATGGCAAGAAACGAGAAGAAGTAAGAAAGCAATGACCACAAGGAGTTTTGCCTTAAAACCAAAGTTCATCTAATCGGTTGGACAACTATTTTTTAAAACCATAATCAAGGTTGCTTATAGGATATGAGAGGCAGTATATAATCAAGCCCCATCTGAACCGAATCAATTATAGAAAGACTACCCGTCAGAATTTCAACATCAGGATTTACCGGAGCTTCGAAGGGCGAATCAACACCTGTAAAATTTTTTATTTTGCCCTCACGAGCCTTTTTGTACAACCCTTTGGTGTCTCTTTTTTCACAAGTTGCCAAAGATGCATTCACATAGACTTCAATAAAATCTTCTTTGCCAATAATTTCTTGCGCCATATCACGCATTTCCTTGGTCGGACTGATAAAGCTATTGATACAGATGATGCCACAATTAATAAACAGCTTCGATACTTCAGCAATTCGACGGATATTCTCAAACCGGTCGGATGTAGAAAAGCCCAAATTACTATTAATGCCCGATCGCATGTTATCCCCATCCAATATCTGAGTAAGGTATCCGCGCTTGTTTAGCTCCAATTCAAATTGACTGGCAAGAGTAGTTTTACCTGCCCCTGAAAGTCCGGTTAACCAAATTACATGGGCCTTTTGATTTAACAACTTTTCCTTATCGGATCGAGTTAATAGTTGATTAAAAACAGGGTGGATATTTTTTGGTATTGGCATGCTATTACAAATTATTGTAACTAACTAAATTTTCTTCCTTCATCGAACAAAAATAATGTGCTTTGTGAATTAATATGGGACAGTGAGAAATTAATCGAAAAATAATTGACATTTTTCCCATACTCCCTACTTCTTCGATTTCTACCAAGCACAGTATATTTCCCTTTATCTAAAATTTATCTGTAATCAGGGTGTCATGCTTGTTAATGTTTTTGTCCGTATCATCATTTACAACATTTGTTTTTAAAATTGATTCATCATCTCTTCCCTAAGCTACAAACCCGAATACCAAGATTAAATGTAGACCAGAAATAAGACTTAGTTATTTTGACACCTTTTTTAATACGCTTCTTTTTGGCCCTTCAATAAAACCCAGAAAGTAAGCAATACAATTTTAAGATCAAAAGCTAATGACCAGTTTTCAATGTATTGAACATCAAGCTCAACTCGCCGCCTGATATCAGCATGCTTTTTAATCTCCCCCCTGTACCCATTAATTTGAGCCAAGCCGGTTATACCAGGTTTAACGGTATGTCTGAGCATAAAATGTTTAACAATTTTCCGATATTCCTCGGTATGTTTAAGCATATGGGGTCGTGGTCCAACGACAGACATTTGCCCCATAAAAACATTAAAAAATTGAGGCAGTTCGTCGATACTGTTTTTTCGCAAAAACTTTCCAATAAGGGTTACTCTGTTATCATGCTGAGTTGCATTTTTAACGTCAGCAGATTCGTTAACTTTCATCGACCGATACTTTATAATTAAAAAAACACGGCCTTCAAATGAAGTTCGTTTTTGTCGAAAAAATACACTTTCGTGATAACCCAAAAAACTGGCTATAAATAAAATAGGCGTTAACCAACTCAATACACCAACTATGACCAGAGTCGCCAAAATCAGATCGAAACTTCGTTTTAACAACTTATTGTACCAGTAGCTAAGTGGTCCGGTATGTATTTCTATTACGGGAATGTTACCGTAATTAGTTAATCCGGCTGATTTGTATGTAAAATTACTTAGATCAGGTACAATGCAAATTTTAAGAGCATAATTGGACAATACCTCGGAAATTATAGACATTTTTTCTTTTGGAATTCCTTCATAGGCAAGATAAACTTCGTCAACACTGTTGTTTTGAATTATCATTGACAATTCATCCCAATTTCCCAAATTATATTTACTCTTGTCATTTGAATCACAGACAAAACCCAAACAACGGTATCCATTCCAGATATCAGATTTGAAATAATTAAATAGTTGTTTAGACTTTGGCGTTTGACCAATTATAATTACAGTTCGATAATTAAATCCCCATTTACGGTAATACATAAATAAATAATAAAGAGAAAATTTCCAAATCATTAAAAAGGTAAAGAAAACAGGAAAAAGATATTTTATCATGGATCGCGGATAGTACACCAAACTATACACTTGAAAAAACATAAGGAACAGAAAAAAGAAAAAAATGATAATTTGTAAATAGGTAATCATAATCGCTTTTTTTCGGGTATTTCGACTAATACTGAATGCTCCAAATAAAGAGACAAGAGCAAGCCAGATAACATTCAAATACAAATAAAAAAGCACATGTTTCGCAGAGAAAGCCGGAATATCACTTACCTTCCAAAAACCAAAAACAAAAAACAAGTTTAATAACAAATAATCGCCAGCTAGCGAAATCAAAGGTATATATCTGGAATATCTTTGTGCCATGTATATCTATTTTAATGATAAATAAAAGTATTCTTGTAAATAAGACTTGTGTAGATCAAAGTACAAATTTATAATTCATTGTTATTCTGCAAGTAACCTTTTCCGGAATACTCGAAGTGTCAGCAAGTTTCAAACCAGAAACCAACATGTTTAATGCAAACGTGCGTTCAAGTACATAGGCTAGTATGCCATCCAGTTGATTGTTTTCCAGTTCATAATCCTTATCAGTTAGCCCCATTTTAATAAGAGAATTAAATCCAGTTGGCGTGCAAAAAACATGGTGCCTGCAACAAAGTTAAAACCTACAAGTTGTTCACGATCTAAACCTAGCTCGTTACTCAAAAGATCAACACGACCTGCATTTGCGCCATAATAATACGACATGAGTAGTATATGACCAGTGAGGCCAATAATACCAATTTCCTCACGACTTTCAAAAACGCGAATAGCATTATTGATCGCGTTTTTATCTATTAATTTATTGAATAGGTCATCGCGCCAATCCTCATTTCTTTTCAGATGATTAGACTGTTTGATATGAATTTTTAAAATCAATTCAAAGACTTCATCAAAGACTTTTGGAAGCAATGCAAGAAAGGGTAATACATCCTCACCCCTGTTTTCAACCTCATGAAAAGAAAACTGAAATGAAGTAGATTTTAATGCTTCAAGCATGGAATCCCATAATTCACTTGGAACAGTATCAAAAAGCTTGAAATTTTGAAAATCAGACGTCTCTAAACGATTTAATATTTCACTAAAAACATCCAAATAATAAACATGAATGATGATGGCTATTTTATCAATATTTTGTAATGCCAACTTTTCACTATTTTCCTGTAAAGTGTACTTCGTGATATAACAAGTAAACAAGTTACATTTCAAACAAATATGCACATTAAAAGTCTTACCTTTTTCCAAATAAATACACGATGTTTTACAATGTTGGTAATCCGCCAGCCTCCTAAACAATACCGGAAATACTCCAAAAAGAAAACACTTTATCAATTCTCTACCAGGCCTTTTAACAATGACAAAACGCCATACCTTAGTAAAATCAATAATAATGTATGGTTTGTTTTCTTTTGGCTTGGCCATATGCATCAGATATTTTAAATCTACTTCTGCTAAATATTAGTATAAATAATGATAAATGGGCTAATTAAGGCTGTTTCCATACAATGGAAAAGGCAGAATACCAAGTGCTAAGAATAACGTACATACTAGCTAAAATATTGTAAAGAACAATATAGGTCATTCTACTTGGAATTTATTTTGTAATCGCATTGTTTTATAAAGAACTGAATTAGCTTATTTAAGTGTTTATTATTAAAGCGATTTAATGCTCTATCATCTCTCATACCATGGCCGCCTCAGTTCTTTGCTCGTAAAAAACCAAACAGAACCTTGTTAATAAATATCATACTAGAAATTGAGTTAAACAACTTTGTTGCAACTGCAAAGTCGCTGCCTACCCATCCCTCCGGGCATAGCGCATGCATTTTTGATGGAAAGCAAAACCAATTCCTGAAATTTGGCAAAAAAAGGGAGCTTTTTCAAAATATGCATCTTCCGGAATCAAAACTTCATCCGGAGATTTCATCTCCAGAACAACAAATCATCCTTGCTGGAAATATGTTTAACAATTGTCTGAATACTTTAATTATCTGTGTAGTCATCATCATCATCATCATCATTAGTGTATCATATATAACCACTAATGACCTCTACCATTAAATCATTTAAAAAAAGATTCGCTGGAAATCTCATAGTTTCATCACAACGGAACATTTCTTGCTTCGGATAATTTTCTTTGATTGAAAAAACAAGTATACAGGGAATCCCATTATACGTTTTAAATATTCATGAGTTAGAGGATCATCATAAAATACAAGAACATTGATTCGCTTAAATGATTATTGCAGAATGCTTTCTATACAGGTTTTAAAATAACTTGGTCTGTTGGATATTCTGATAAAAATATTAGTCACTGGGTTTCTTTTAAAACTGAGTAAACAAATAAGTTTTCTAATAATATGGATATAACTATCGATATTTCAATGTTTTGAAACACCCTTGTTAAACAACGGATTTGATTGGCTGCTTTTTTAGAATCAAATTCAACACCCTGTTTTGATTGAATTTTAACTATCGGCACCTCTAAAAACCCGTTTTTAAGACTCAGCTCAAACGATAAAATTGCACAAAAAATCTCTAAACATCAAAAATTATTTATCGAAATTCCAATATAATACAGTATTACAGCGTGTTATGATTTAGTTTACTTTACAATGGGGCTAACAATCCAATGGTAACTGCGATTTTCAGCTGAACACAACAGCAAATACTATAGGTCAAATTCAACATGTCGATCTTTGATCCTGCCATGACAATAGCTATTGTATGGATAATTGACCATTCATGCTGCTTTCAAAAAAACCAAATATATGCTCCACCATTACCATTGTTTTAGATTTTCCCTTGTTGTTGGCTTTAACCTTTCAAGTGGATTACCAAGCTTAGAAAGCTTTTCAAATAAAAAGTGATCATCAAATAAGCCAAGTGGGTTTAAGTTCTTCATCATTCATGTAATCTGACACGATATAACCACTTCTTATCCAAACACCCAAACTATAACATTAATTTTCAGTTGTTTATATTCTATTTTTGGGGATTAAAGTATCCACCATTTTTGACAGTGATTCCTATGATAAGCAAGATAGGTTAAAAATTTGGGAATCCAACTTAAGACTTTCGGAGGATTATATGATAACAGGTGTAGGCTCAGGAAATTGGAAATCCCCCCTTATTTTCCATATAACTATAATCTAACTTACCAAAATTGGCGTCGGCCTCACAACGATTATCTATGGGTCTTGTCAGAAAAAGGGGTTCTCGGCCTAATCTTATACCTACTTGTTTTTATAATAACCCTATTTTACGGAATCAAAATATTA
>JBFHGX010000212.1:0-5698 GCA_041582875.1 Bacteroidales bacterium
CTGCATGCTCCTTGGCCACAATCAACTGCTTCTCGTAACGTAGCTGCTCCGAAAAATCACGTATCACCGCAACCAAGGCGTCTTTTCCATACCAGCTGACTTGACTGATGGATACCTGAACATCAATCAATGTCCCGGTTTCAGCTTGTGTAATGACACATTGAATAATTTGCGACTTCCCCGCTACAATACTTTCCCATAAACTCAACATATTGTCGTATGATTCGCAATCCGGAATAATTTCAAGTAGGTTGTACCGGTCCTTTTCACTTTCATCCACATTAAAAAGATCTTGAGCCGGCTTATTCAACGAAAAAATATGTCCTTCCTTATCATGTATTACAATCCCATCACTGGTTGAATTAAAAACCGTCTGCAAATTAGCAAAAGCAGCTTCTAGTTCCAGACTTTTTAACTGTAGCTCAGGATAATAGTTCTTCTTGAATGAGTTAGCACCAAGCCCGATTACCCTCTTTCTTTCTTCTTCCCAATTCGTATTCATACTACATGGCCTCTCTAATAATTACTTCCAAATCTTTCTTGAATGGCCTTTTAGGATTGGTAGCGTTACATGGATCTAAAATGGCCTTTCCTGCCAACGAACCTACCACATCCGAGGTAACACCTTTTGTCTTCAATGTAGCCGGTATGTTCATGTTTTGTTTAACTTGAATGAGATGTGTAATAAGATGCTGTTTAAGCATTCCATCAGAAACCCCCGAAATCTCCAACTCCATCAATCCGGCAATGGTCCGATATCGACCAGAAGCCTTTTCAAAATTAAAATCAACTACATGGGGCAATAAAATGGCATTACATTCCCCATGAGGCAAATCAAGATACCCACCCAAACTATGAGCCAAAGAGTGCACACACCCTAAGCTGGCATTCGAAAAAGCCAATCCAGCATACAAACTGGCCAACATTACTTTTCCTCTTGCCTGAATATCCTGAGGCTTTTCAATATTTATCAGCAAATTGTGATGTAGCAGCCTGATAGCCTCAGCTGCATATAAATCAGTAAATGCTGAATTAGCATTGGAAACAAAGGCCTCAATGGCATGCGATAGGGCATCAATACCGGTACACGCCGTTAAAAATGGATCCATGGATGTTAATACCAAAGGGTCAATCAAAGCAACATCTGGCACAATGGCTTTGCTGATGATGGCCATCTTGTACTTCTTAGAGTAATTGTTGATAATGGCAAACTGCGAAACATCAGCAGAGGTACCGCCGGTAGTCGGAATACAAACCATCGGTGGAATAGGATGAAGAATCTTATCAACGCCTTCAAAATCACAAATATGCTTGTGATTGGTCGCAACAATACCAATCCCTTTGGCACAATCCATCACACTTCCACCACCAATGGCGAGAATTAAATTGCACTTATTTTCCAAATATACAGCCAACCCATCCATCACTTCATAATCGCGTGGATTGGGCGAAACAGACGAAAATATTACATATTCGAGACCCGCTTCATTTAGCGCCTTTTGCAACTCATCCATCCACGAAGTTAACATAACCCCCTGATCGGTAACCAACAAAAGTGTTTTACCTCCGAGTTTTTTGCAATAATTGGCAGCCATAATACGTGACCCAACACCAAAAATATACTCAGGTGCCACAAACTTTCTTAACTCAAGTTGAATATCTCCACCTATCATATTACGCTATTTTAAAGACATTTAACACATGAATACAACGCCAACAATGCCTAAAGATAACCCTTCAAAGCGGGTAAATATAAGAAATATTTATTCAATCAAAAATTCAACATCATCGGTATTTAACGGAATAATTCCTAAACTTAGAAGCCTTAGGCACTGAATACCTATGTTATACATTTCTATCATTGCAATAACCCACTCCTTATCTATTCTACTGAAACTACCTTAAAGTACTTGCCATAACATTCAATGCTCACAAACATTGTGTTTCATTTAACCCAATCGCAACTTTTGGCCAAATATTCCTATTATCTTTGGCCTTTCAATTGATTATAAGTGGATAAAATAATTAACAGCTTACGCCCCAGTCGCATTGTATGGCCCATTCTTATCGGCCTGGGAGTTAGTGTTTACCTGCTGATTCACAACTTCGATTCCGAAACATTTAGCTTTGTATCTTTTTCCTGGAACACCCTTTACTACTTATTATTGGCCTTTTTAATGATGGCAGTTCGCGACGCCAGCTATATGTATCGACTCAGAATATTGACCAATAATCGCCTCGACTGGAAACAGGCTTTTAATGTGATCATGCTATGGGAATTTAGTTCCGCCATATCACCTTCCGTGGTAGGAGGTACAGGCCCTGCCATTTTCTTTTTATATAAGGAGGGATTAAGTGCCGGAAAAAGTACTGCCGTTGTGCTAACTGCCATTTTTTTGGATGAGCTCTTCTTTATTTTGGCCATACCCTTGGTATACCTGTTCTTTGGCAACCACATATTTCCACCCGAATCTACGTCGTATACCGAAATTGTAACTGCATTTTATATTGGATATGTGGCCATTCTGGCCTACACCCTTTTTCTAGCTTACGCACTGTTTATCAATCCACACTTATTTAAATCGGTCATTTCTTGGGTATTTCTTTTCCCCATACTCACCCGTTGGAGACTACGTGCACGCAAATCGGCCAACCAACTCATCTACACATCAAAAGCCATTCGAGGAAAACCACTAACCTATTGGCTGAAAAGCATGGGAGCCACTATTTTTGCCTGGGCAGGAAGGTATTGGGTAGTCAACTTCTTACTGCTGGCATTCGTTCAGGCACAATTTAGTGTCATGGATCACCTGCTGGTTTTAGGACGACAACTCAGCATGTGGATTATTCTCCTGGTAAGCCCTACACCTGGAGGAAGCGGTATTGCCGAGTTTGTTTTTTCCGATTTTCTGGGCGACTTCATCCCCAACGAATCCTGGTACGCACCCCTAGCCATCTTCTGGCGATTTATTTCCTATTACCCCTACCTGATTATCGGCACCATCGTATTGCCAATCTGGCTTCGGAAAGTTTTTGCAAAAGAAAAGTTGAAAAGAAAAAAGGCTTAATCCTTTTTTTTTGGCAAAACGACTTTTTTAATAAAAAGAAGTGTTATTTTGCAAACACAATATTAATAACCAAATTTATATGGCTGCATAGCAAATGAAGAATACGTATTTTGACCTAGTTGAGCAGAGTTATTATTTCCCCCAGGAGGGATTTGATCTGCGTGATGGATATCTTACTTTTTATGGCGTGTCTCTAAAGTACTTAGTTGAAAAATATGATACCCCATTTAAATTAATGTACCTCCCCCGAATTGCTGACCAAATTAAAAAAGCGAAAAATCTTTTTAAACGGGCCATGAAAGCCAATGGATATGCGGGAAAATACAACTACTGTTATTGTACAAAATGCAGTCACTTTCATCATGTTATCGCTGCTGCACTTAAACATGATGTGGACCTGGAAACATCATCCTCGTTCGACATCGACCTGATTCTTAACCTCTACGAAAAAAAAGAAATAGATAAAACCGTTACCATCGTACACAATGGTTACAAAACCGATGAGTACATCGCCAAAATTATCGACCTGCAAAACCGGGGATTCCAAAACTCCATTACGGTGCTCGATAGCCCCACCGAACTGGCCAGCCTCGAACGTTTAGCAGGAGAAAAGAAAATAAAAATCGGGGTGCGCATGGCCATCGATGAAGAACCTCAATCGGCCTATTACACCTCTCGTTTGGGTATCCGACATACCGAAATGCTGGACTTTTTTGATAAAAAAATTAAAGGTAATGATAAGTTTGAACTAAAGATGTTCCACTTTTTTGTGGATTCCGGCATTAAGGACAACTTGTACTATTGGGGTGAATTTCAAAAAGCAGTTAAATTGTTTACCGAACTTAAAAAGCAATGCCCATCACTGGATTCTCTAAACCTGGGAGGAGGATTCCCCATCAGAAATCACCTGGGATTTGAGTATAACTACGAATACATGATTCGTGAGATCGTTAAAAACATCAAAGATGCTTGCGAGGCTGAAGGTGTTGAAGAACCCAACCTTTTTACTGAGTTTGGAAAATATACCGTCGGCGAAAGTGGTGCCATCATCTTTAAAGTGATCGAACAAAAACAACAAAACGATACCGAAAGATGGTATATCGTCGATAACAGTCTAATGAACACCATCCCCGATGCCTGGTCGCTACACGAAAAATTTATCCTGCTCCCCATCAACAAATGGGACAATGAGTATACCAGAGTAAATATAGGCGGTATCAGCTGCGATCACTCGGATTACTACAACTCAGAAGACTTTAATCAGCAAATTCTGCTGCCCAAATTTAAACCCGAAGACAGCGAACCCCTCTACATTGGCTTCTTCCACACCGGCGCTTACCAGGACTCCATTAGTGGATATGGCGGAATTAAACATTGCTTGATTCCTTCACCTAAACACGTGATTATTGATCGTGACGAAACCGGTAACGTGGTAGATCATGTTTATCGCAACGAACAATCTGTTTTCGAAATGCTTAACATCCTGGGATATAACGAATAATCTATGAAAACTTTTGCAGGAATTGAAGAAGAATATGCAGGCTTCGAAAAAGCTGCTGTTTTGTTTCAGTCAATCCCCTATGATGGTACCAGTACCTGGGGTAAAGGGGCCGACAAAGCCCTGGATGCTTTTTTGGAAGCGGCTGAAAACATGGAGGTTTATGATATTGAAACCAACTCAGAAGTGTATAAAAAAGGGGTGTATATGTACCCTCCTTTGAATGGCATGACGTCGCCGGATATCATGTTTCAAAAATCATATGACGCAGCCAAAAATATGCTGAATACCAATAAGTTCGTCACCTTTTTTGGTGGCGAACATAGCATCAGCATTGGCGTAATCAAAGCTGTTTACGAAAAACATCCCGACATCACCATTCTGCAACTCGACGCCCATGCCGATTTGCGTAAAGATTATATGGGAACTCCCTACAATCATGCCTGCGCACTGCACGATGCATCCAAAAATACCAACTTGGTTCAAGTGGGTATACGCAGCATGACCGATGAAGAACTGGAGTACCTTAACCGTGATCAATGCTTTTTTGCAGAAGACATTTACGGCACCACCGACTGGATGCAAAAATCCATCGACCTGATGGGTGATAAAGTATACATCACTTTCGATTTAGATGCTTTGGATCCATCAATAATGCCGGCTACAGGCACTCCTGAACCGGGTGGACTGGATTGGAATACCACCATCCGCTATTTAAGAAAAGTTTTTGAACAACGTGAAGTAGTTGGATTCGACCTGGTAGAACTGGCTCCCATCGAGGGCAATAAAGCTTCCAACTTCCTTACCGCCAAATTATATTACAAAATGTTGAGTTATAAATTTTTTACCCATGAAAAATAAAGGTCCCGTTTCAAATTTTATCGTTGAACATTATAAACACTTCAACTCAGCAGCGTTGGTTGATGCTGCTGCTGCCTACGAAATTCAACTCGAAAAAGGCAATAAAATGATGATTACCCTGGCTGGTGCAATGAGTACAGCCGAATTGGGTAAATCACTGGCCGAAATGATCCGTCAGGATAAAGTGCAAATCATTACATGCACAGGCGCCAACCTCGAAGAAGATATCATGAACCTGGTGGCACATTCGCATTATAAAAGAGTACCCAAC
>JBFHGX010000213.1:0-5635 GCA_041582875.1 Bacteroidales bacterium
CATTTTTCCATCGAGTTCGCCAATTAAAAAACCCGTTGGATCGGCCTGAAAAAAACATTGGGCATCATAAAGTCCTGGATTCCATCCTTCTCGGGCTGCCCAGGCTACTGCCAAAGATACTTCATCGGCAGTCATTTGTCGGATGTTATAACGTTTCTGGTTCATCTGATCAATAAAAATAGTTACACTAATGCCAAAGATAATAAAGATGCCATTTCAATTAAAGCTTCAGTTTTTCACTTTTCACCATCTCATCGGCTTTTTCAGCATTTCCTTAACCCGTTTGGTTAGCTGTATATTGCCATTAAATCGCCCTTTAAAACTGTAGAGCTGTTTATTAATTTCTACAGCTGGAACATATTTAGGTTTTTCACGGTTTTTCTTGAGGTACGCGTCATTTAGTATTTTGATTTGTTGTTGGGTAGACAAAGAAGCATCTAATTTTAAAATGGCTTTTTCAACTTCAAGACGAAATTCATCGGTGTAATCATTAAGATGTTTAAAAAGCACAGGCAAAACGGACTTATCCCTTGATTCGCCCAAAGCCCTAACCACAATCATCTTAATGTCGTAGGTATCATTTGTTAAGGCATTCAAAAGTTGAGGAATATTTTCTTCCCGACTCCACTTTCGGATCTTTCTCTTTTTTAATAAATACATCAGGTTTAGCATAGATCTTATTTGTATAAATCTTCAACAAAATCAATATTGTGGCAACGCTCTCTCGTCTACTCCGGAGATCAACTCAAAAAGTCGATTGGGGTATTTTTTGTAAATGGTCTTTTTTTCTTCCACGGTAGTTAAATCATCAAATTTTTTCGAAAATTGACTTATTGAAATAATATCTCTTTTCTGATTTATGGCTTTCTGGTAAATTGTGATTACGTCAAGGTAGGAGGAGAATTCAGCCTGTTCATTGATATATAATTTTATCAAATAATCTTTGTTGTTGGGAATTAGGTTTACGAGTACTTCTCCTAAACGCTCATTTTCGACCAATGAATCATTTACCAGACAACAGTCAAGCACAAGCTGTTTTATTTCAATCATGGTGGTTTCTGCATCAAGACTTTTCAGGTGATCAGCAGACAAGTTCTGATCAGTAATTGTTCGAAAAAGAGGTTGCCAAACGACATAATCGGTATAATACCGTTGATCAAATTCATGGTTAGTGGGAACAACGGCATAGGCAATTCGAAAAACCCCATTCCGCTCCAATTCCTTTTTTAGCTGGTTGATGAAACCCATTTCGATTTCCCGATGTATATGTAACTGATAGGTAATCATTTTTCTACTATGCTCTTCATACAACAACTGAAGCGCTTCAATTTTCTTACCTAAACCATTGATTGTTAATTCCTGATTATCCATCACAATGATTGGGTCAGCATGAAGATGGCTATTTTTTGCAGTAACAACATAGATATTTTCTAATAATGTACGCGAACCAAGCCTATCATAAGAATCTGATTTAGACAAATTAAGCGTGTAATTATATTGGATATTTTTTTGGAGAAAGTGATGGTTTAGTGCCTGATAATCTACTAGGTTAATCTTCGACAATCCCAAAGAAAAAGTCGAAACGATGGCGATGGACAGAACAAGCCATTTCCAGCTTTTGCGCAGATAAGTCCATCGAAGGGTAATCCATGTTTGCATGAAAAGGACAATGATTATGCCTGCAAAAATGTAGCGGTATTCAGGATAAAAGCTAAAAACAAATTGTCCCCCGCGAAGGTTAACAACAAACATAATGGCGAAAGCAACAGCTACTTTTGCAAACCAATCTAAAAAAAACCAATTTAACACCCGCTGATCGTTTACGATGGATAGCCTTCGCCTGTAATATTGCTCCTTGAATCTTGCGGGTTTATCAAACCAGAAACCAAAACACATCGACTGGCCTAAAATTACCGCTATGTAAGCAAAAAACAAGTTGTAAAAACTGACTTCAGCATCGGAAAGCACCAACATATCATGGTGTTCATTCACCGAAAGCACCCGAAATGCTTCACGGGAAACGTATAAAAAGGAATAGAACACAAATGCATACAGTATGCCCAAAATTATTCCGACTACCAGTCTAAACCTTGAAATTTCAAGAAACTTTAATTGAGGTTGCAGGAATCTACTTTTTAATGTCATAGCTTGTTTGCAAACGAATAAAAACCTTATCTAGTTAATTCACATGATGTTCTGATAGAGAAACAGATATCTAATCTCAAAAGTACAAAAAATACGTTTTAAATCCTGACTTTATTAGATAAAATACATTTAGTGCCACAAAGGCTCAAAGGCACGAAGAAACACGAAGTTGTCTACCATAACAAACCCCTTTGAACCTTTGTGGATAAGTGCTTTCTTGGCCATTGGATACACGACTCTCATCGCCACCAAGCCCAAAGGCTTATGTAAAATGATTAACTTCGTCACATCATTGTTTACGAGAGCACTACTTTTCCAATTTCCAGATGTCATAATAAGTTCATAAATCATTGAATATGAACATCAAAATAACTATCAAAATCAATATATAAAAATTGTTAATTAATTTGATTGCTCCATGATGAGTCATCACATTTTTGTCCATGTTTGCATCAAATTTAACACCTGTACAGGAATGAATAAACTACTGATTTCCATTGCACTTATTGTCTTTATCGGCACGGCCGCTTGCTCACAAGAAGCACAAGACAGCGTGCAACCCAACTACGATCAACTACCCCTAAAAATTACGGATGTAAAGCCTTTGCGAAGTTTAATTGACATCCCCATGCAAGATCAGCTTTTGGTTGTCCTAAATAAAAACAAGAAATGGAAAAAACTAATTGCCAACAAAAAAATGGCCGTGGGTCTGGTGGATTTGCGGGATCCGTTAAACGTTAAATATGCACGTGTTAATGGCAATGTGATGATGTATGCAGCAAGTCTACCCAAAATCGCCGTACTACTGGCCGCCGAGGATGCATTGGAGAAAGGTGAATTGGAAGACTCTGATTCCATTCAACAAGACTTGCGGTTGATGATCAGTAAGTCGAATAACCCGGCAGCTACACGGATGATTGACCGACTGGGCTACGACAAAATTGAACAGGTGCTAAAAGACCCCATTTACGACCTGTATGATGAAGACTACGGAGGTGGATTGTGGGTTGGAAAACGCTATGCCAAGCTGGGTGCCCGCCACCCTGAGCCCATGAAAGGACTAAGTCATGCGGCCACCGTATCGCAAGTATGCCGATATTATTACATGTTAACTTACGGAAAACTTGTTAGTTACGACCGATCGAAAATCATGCTCAACATGATGGTTGACCCAGAACTACACCACAAATTTGTCAACACCATTGAGAAAGTAGCCCCACGAGCTAAAATTTTCAGAAAATCAGGTACCTGGAAAAATTTCCACACCGATTCAGTACTCGTTTGGGGGCCCGAATGGAGAAGGTACATTTTAGTAGCTTTGATTGAAGATGCCGATGGTGAAAAGATATGTCGCGAACTGGTAACCGAAGTTGAAAAAGTGCTCAACCCATAGAATTGTTTCACAATAAATATGACCGACGATTTCAATGACTAATTTTGCCAGCTAAAAGCTTAGGTTTATCATGGAAACCCTTTGGAAGTATTACGAGCAATTGCTCAGGAATGTGTTTGATATTCGTGAAGGAGAATATCGACGGGCTGTATTGATGCAGCTAAACATATTCCTGATTATTTCTACACTGCTTATTGTTAAACCAGCGGTAAACGGCATGTTTTTGACCAACCTGGGAGCCGAAAACTTACCCATCGCCTTTGTGTTGGTAGCCATTTTTGCCGGACTGGTTTCTCTGTTGTATTCAAGGATGCTCGCCCACATGCCCTTCAACCTCATCATTACCCGAACCATGGCCAGTTCGGTGGTAAGTTTGTTCATTTTTGGATTGTTGCTTAAAATGAACTTTTTAGAAGGCTGGGTACTTTACCTCTTTTATATTTGGGTAGCCATATTTGCCGTGCTTTCTGCCTCGCAATTTTGGATTTTAGCCAATATTGTTTTCAATCCCAGAGAAGCCAAACGACTCTTCGGGTTTATTGGAGCGGGAGCCATTGCCGGTGGTATTTTTGGTGGATACCTCACATCGCTTATTGCAGATTGGATTGGCAGTGAAAACCTCCCGTTTGTAGCCAGTTTCCTGCTTTTCTTCACCATTCCCATTACACAAACCATCTGGAAAAAGGAAGTACTTCCCACACAAACAAAATTCCAAAGAAAAAAGCGTACAACAGGATTTGGAAATAACCCATTGGCCTTGATCAGGAAATCGAAACACCTGACCTATTTGGCTTTAATCATTGGGTTAGGAGTCATCGTTGCCAAGTTGGTGGATTACCAATTTAGCGCCATCGCTTCAGCTAAAATACTTGACTCTGATGACCTGACCGCCTTTTTCGGATTTTGGTTTTCCACCTTTAACGTCATCTCACTCATCATTCAGCTCTTTGTTACCCGACGCGTGGTAGGGGTATTTGGGGTGGGAACCTCTTTAACTTTTTTACCTCTGGGAATCATGCTAGGGGCTATTCTGGTACTGATATTTCCAGAACTTTGGGCCGTTATTTTTATCAAACTCATCGACGGAAGTTTAAAACAATCGGTCAACAAATCAGCTACCGAACTGATGGCGTTGCCAATTCCTCTGGAAATAAAAAACCAAACCAAAAGCTTTATCGACGTGGTTGTCGACAGTGTAGCTACAGGTATCAGTGGACTCATTTTAATTTTTGTTGTGAATGGTCTGGATCTCTCAACCCGGTTTATCAGTCTTATTATCCTAATCTTGATAGGATTGTGGCTCTATTTCTCGAAAAAAATCCGTCTGGAATACCTAAATTCATTTAAACTTAAAGTAGATCAACATAAAGAACCTCATCTGAAAAAGAATGCCTTTGAGTTTTCAAACGAATCAGTCATTAGTGGCCTTTCCAAGGTACTGAAAAAAGGGAACGAACAACAAATGACCTATGTGTTGCGCAAGATTAAGGAAA
Source organism: Bacteroidales bacterium (assembly GCA_041582875.1). GTDB lineage: Bacteria > Bacteroidota > Bacteroidia > Bacteroidales > F082 > UBA6244. Next base: position 5,032 of record JBFHGX010000213.1, read on the forward strand.
TGCCCAATGAACGTTTATTTGATGACGTGAGCGAATTAATAGCTCATCATTCAGCGGCTATCCGAACCGAAGCACTGCAATGTCTCTATTTTTTCAACCAAAAACGGGTTGTCGATCAGGTATCACCCCTCATCAACGACCCTGATCAACGAGTTAAAATTGCTGCCTTTGAGTACCTCATTGCACATTCGACTGAGAACAAACTGGAACTGTTTGATAAATACCTGACAGACAAAGACTTTAAAGTGCGCGGAGCAGCCATGGTAAGTCTGGCCAATGAAACCCGTGATAATCCTGAACTTAAACTTAAATTCGAGTTGGAAAACAGAATTGAAAAACGCATTGCAGGTCTTACTGACTTGAAACAGCCCGAAGAAATCAAATTCAGAAAAATCATTATCCTGAAAGTCATCGGTTTATCGAAACTGACTACCTATTATCCATACATCGAAAAAATGATGAAGGATGAGGATCACGAGATTGTGAATGAGGCGATCATAGCTGCCGGGAACACCATGAATGATACTTTCATTGATAAAATTGCAGCTTTTCTTCCCATCCCACTTCATAAAGAAGCAGCCAAAAATGCTCTGGTGAATTTTGG
>JBFHGX010000214.1:0-5529 GCA_041582875.1 Bacteroidales bacterium
GTGAGTTGTAGAATTTCTTCTTCCGGAAGCAAATAGGAGTTAGCTAGAAACACCTTTTCCGGCTGGAGAAACAACAACAATGAATTCAACAGGTCAGGCTCAAAAGTTCCCTGATAGCAGTCGACTACCAGAATTGTTTTTGCCGATTTCTTGGACTGAATAGCTTGTTTAAGTTCTTGGGCAATGGCCTCCCAGCCAACCAAGCATTCTTCCTCCGTTTTCCGGACTTGAACTACAGGATATTTATTAAAATTTGATTTCAATCGTAGCAGCTTTAGTTAATAATCGTATCCAAACTATTTGATCTATTGATAATTTGGATTTTGAGTTAAATTTTTGTTGTTGTCGAGTTCGCGTTGCGGAATGGGGAATACGTAATTGAATGCCTGAGGGTTGGCTTTGTCACCCTTGGCTCGTTTTACATAGTCGATGAGGTTGTTGGTGCGCACCAAATCGTACCAGCGGATACCTTCGTTCACAAACTCCACACGTCGTTCATGTAATACGGCCATTCGAAAATCATCCTGAGAAAGGCCTTGCAAATCAGGCAATACTTCTGTGTTTCCGTTTCTGGCCCGGGCACGCACGGCATTGATGGCTGCATAAGCCTCAGCAGTAGGTCCGCTGATTTCGTTGATCGCTTCGGCATATATTAACAGCACCTCCGAGTAACGCATCACATCAAAATTGGAACCACATTGGGCAGTTTGGTCTGCATCGTAGGTATCCTGATCCCAATGTTTGTAGATGTGTGGATCGAAGCTGTCGTACCAATAATGGTCGAAAAATGTGGCTTCTTTTCGGAAATCGCCTTCTTCGAAACTGTTCAGCAAATCTTCGGTGGGTAACATCATTGCAACCCCGGCATTAAAAACTCCTTGGATATAAGGCAAACCACTGATGACGATTTGGTTGTTTTGGCTGGGAATGCCGGAATAGAACTGAGCAGCAAAAACCGATTCTTTGCCATTTCTGCGGGCATCTTTAAAGTTGTCGGTATAATCGTCCCAAAGGCCATAAACGCCCAAGTTCATCACTTGTTGACATGCTTCGGCAGACTGAACCCAGTTTTGCAGGGTAAGCTGAACTTTAGCCAGCATGCCCAAAGCAGCTCCCTTGGTAGCGCGCCCTTTTTCGGTAGATTGATAATATGCTTTTGGACAACCTTGTGCTGCGGTGGTGAAATCTTCGATAATCTGGTTGTAAACCAGTGACTTATCTGTTCGGAATACGTACAATTCTTCATCAGTAAGATCAGACGAAATGGGTTGAATTATCAATGGAACATCGCCAAAAAGCCTGACCAGGTTAAAGTAGAACAGACCACGTAAAAATCGCGCTTCTCCAAGTATTTGTATCTTTTTTACCGAATCCATTGCAATGTCAGGCACCTTTTTAAGTACAATATTGGCCCTTGAAATGCCCAGATACGAACCTTGCCAGATTCCTTCCAAGTAGGTATTGGTAGATTGTAAACTGTATTGATCAAACTGATGTATATTAGGATCGTTTAAATCTTCGCGTGCGTTGCAATCATCTGATCCCACATCCTGAATCAGCCATAAATAGCTGTTGTATTGGTTTACATTGGTTAGCAAGCTATAGGTGGCATTGATGGCACTAACAGCATCAGCTTCAGTCTGGTAAAAATTATCGTAATATATTTGGTGCGGTTCAACTTCCAGTTCTTTGGTACACGACCATCCTAAAAGCAGAGCAAGCAATAAGGGGATAATAAATGTCTTTTTCATTGTGGTAGGATTATAAGTTCATGATGATGCCCAAGATGTATGATTTAGCAGAGGGATAACCTCCATAATCGTAGCCCATTCGGGTGTTGTCGAAGCCAAAACGGCTTACTTCAGGATCGAATCCGGTATATTGGGTAAAGGTGAAAAGGTTTTCACCGGTAAAATAGATCCGGGCATTGTCAATTTTCATTGCAGACATCCACCTGGTGGGAAGATTGTACGATAATGTGATGGTTTTCACACGTACATAGGAGCCATCTTCCAGGTAGCGATCCGACATTTTCAGGTAGTCGGCATTGCGGTTGGCTCTGGCAAATTCATTGCTGGGATTTTCAGGAGTCCATCTGTCGAGCATGTCGGTGGAAGCGTTGGAAAGGCCGTTACCCGATTCCAATTCAAAGCGATTGGAGTTAAGTATTTGGTTGCCATGTTGTCCTTGTACAAAGATGTCCAGCGACAGGTTTCCGTAAGAAAAATTATTATTCATTCCCCAATAGAATTTGGGAAGGGCCTGGCCAATAATCTTTCGGTCGTTGGCGTCAATTACGCCATCGTTGTTCTGATCGATGTATTTAAAGTCACCAGGTTCATTGCCATATTGTGCAGCTTCGGTTGCCTCATCCAATTGCCAGATGCCATCGGCTTCCAGTCCGAAAAAAGTTCCCATTTGTTCCCCTTCCTGAATAATGGCCCAACTTCCTATTTTTAGTTTGTAGGTGTCGTTGTCCACATATAAGGTTTTTCCACCCAGGTCAAGGATTCGGTTGCTGTTAAACGAAATATTAAAATCGGTGTTCCATTTGAAATTGTTTACCAAGTTGGCCGTACGAAGACTAAATTCTATTCCTGAGTTCTTCATGCTTCCGATATTTTCAAAATAGGCTGAATATCCTGAAGTGTATGGAACTTCGGAATTGTAAAGCAAATCGATGGTCTTTTTGTAATAATAGTCGGTGGTAAACGCAATGCGGCTATCAATAAAACCCATGTCGATACCCACATCAAATTGGTTGGTTGTTTCCCATTTTAAGTTGTCATTGCCTGGCGTATTGGGGGCAAAACCCGATGCGGGCGATCCTCCGTTAAAATAATAGGTTGTGCCGCTAATGGTGCTGATATAGGCATAATCCGAAATCCGGTCGTTACCACTTTTTCCGTAACTCACCCGGAATTTTAAATCAGAGAAAATACCAGTATTTTTAATAAAATCTTCCTGAATAAGTCGCCAGGCCAGCGCGACAGAAGGAAAGAAGGCATAGCGGTTATTGCTTCCAAATCTTGAAGAACCATCCACCCTTCCGGTTACGGTAAGCAAGTACCTTTCTTTAAGGTTGTAATTTATCCGACCCAGAGTGGAAACAATGGATGATTCGGCAAAAGACGAATAAATGGTGGGCATGTCTTCGGCGTTTTGGATGCCATAATAGCCCAGAATGTCATTGGGGAAATTGGTAGCAATGTCGATAAAACTACGACTGGTATTTTTTTGAAAGGTGAATCCTGCCACGGCATTAACCTGATGGATATTACCAAATTTCCGGTTGTAGCTCAGCGTGTTTTCGGTTAGCAGTGTTTGCAAATCAGTGGTGGCAAAACGAGCTTGACCATCGTTGAAAGAACCTGAATAAACGGTTCTGGGTGTGTACATGTCCTGAGTTTGGTGATAAATATCGGTGGCCAAACTGGTTTTGAATTTCAAGTATTGACTAATTTCGTATTCGAGGTAAATATTTCCGAGCAGGCGGTTGATGTTGCTCACTGCATCCACTGTACGTGTAACGGCAACAGGATTGTCGAGCCATGCATCGGCATTGGGATCGGTAAGGGTGAAGTTTCCATCTGTATCATAAACGGGCAATACCGGATTAAAAGTCAGTGCTGTATTCACAACTCCTGGAAAAAATCCGCCAGGAGTATCTGTTGGCACCGTATTGCTTCTGGTTTTGTTGTATCCCATGGAGGTGCCTAATTTTAATTTTTTATTGATCTGCCGATCGATACTTACCCTGAAGCTGTATCTGGCAAAATCAGATCCCTCAATAATTCCATCTTGTAAAAAGTAATCACCACTCACCGAGTACTGGGTTTTTTCGTTGCCACCCGAAAAGGAAAGCTGGTAATTTTGAACTGGAGCATCTCGAAAAATTTCTTCTTGCCAATCGGTGCCTTTTCCTAAACTTTCCGGGTCGGGATAGAGTGGAGTGTATTCTTCAGGTTTGGCATTGTAGCCGGCTTCATCGTAGAGTTCTGCAAACTGAGTTGCGTTCATTACCTGAACACTCGAAGCCTTTTGTTGCAGACCTACATAGGCACTAAAACTTATTTTGTCTGCTCCTTTTTTGCCTTTCTTGGTGGTGATAATCACAACACCGTTGGCACCTCGTGCTCCATAGATGGCTGTTGCAGAGGCATCTTTAAGGATTTCCATCGATTCGATATCGTTGGGGTTGATGGAGCTCAATCCATTTTCTGCCGGGCCTCCTATCCATGAAAAGTTTTGTTGACTTTCCATGAGTACCCCATCTATCACATACAAGGGTTCGTTGCCGGCCATAATGGAGTTTCCTCCCCTGATTTTTACCGAAGTTGCTCCCCCGGGTTGCCCCGAAAGTGAAGTTACCTGAACTCCGGATACCCGTCCCTGAAGTTTTTTGTCGAAGGAGGTCGCAGGCATTTCTGCCAGTTTTTCCATGCTTACCGAAGCTACCGCCCCCGTGAGGTCACTTCTTTTTACTGATCCATAGCCAATCACCACTACCTCGTCTAGACCAATATTATCGCTCTCCATCCTGACATTGATTACCGTGGACGAACCAATTTCGAGTTCTTCGGTGCGCATGCCTAAAAAACTAAATTCCAATACCTTTACGCTCTGGTCGATGGTCAGGCTGTAATGGCCATTGATGTCGGTGGTGGTACCTTGTGTGGTACCCTTGGCTAGTATGGCAACTCCGGGAATGGTGCTGCCATCGGAATTGTCGGTTACGGTTCCGGTGATGGTACGTTGTTGACTCAGCAGTTGAAAGCTGGCCACCAGACAAATCATCAAAATAAGAAATCTCCTTTTTTTCATTTTCGTTGGTTATTGGTGGTGTTTCGATGATTGAAACAAGATGAAAACAAAATGACTATTAAAATGTACATATGTATGAACATACTAACAAAGGAACAAAAGTAATCATATTTTTTCATTGTGATGAAAAAAGAGTAAAAATTGAAGACCGGTGATGAAAATGTTCAACGCAACTTTTCCAAAGTTTCAAACTTTGGAAAAGTTCTAAATAAGCAATTGATGTATAGCCTATAAGTTTATTACTTAACTTCGTCCCCATCAAGTTGATTTGTCTTTTGAATAAACTAAGCAAGATTCAAAAAGCAAAGTAACGCAAGCTAATTACATTAATAGTAACCTAAAATGCCAATTAAATCTACAGGTCTTGTTCTTGTCCTGTTTCCGCAAAACCGGAAAAGTAACTTTTTTATGGCTTTTTTTTCGATTTCCTCTCAAATATGCAAAACGCTGTATTACAACGCTTTGTGTTGGGGGGGGTAAGCTCGGGCTTACGTTTTTCAATCCATTTTATTTCAGGCAAATCACAGGTTTTTGTTTCCAGACATAGGATAACAAAAACCCCCCTAACATAATATATATGAACGCAACTGCAATTACTGTTCAAAATAATCATGAAAGGAGGCAACGGCAAAAGTAATTCATTTTGGTCAGTCGATAAGGGCAGATAAGTTTAGCCTGCTTACCTTTTATCAATATGTTTGAAGA
>JBFHGX010000215.1:0-5410 GCA_041582875.1 Bacteroidales bacterium
AATGTATGCCTTTTTGAATGCATACAAACCATTGCGGGAAACTCTTCACAAAAAAAGCAACGTTTTGTTTTTCCAGAACTCACAAGAATTCCTTTAGAATCTGCCACATCCACATCAATAAACCGACCTAAAGGATGACCTTCTTCAAACGATTCAGTCAGGTTTTTAAGTTCCCCAACCGTTAGTTGGGTTGATTGGACAGCTGCAAGAAAAAAATCACCGGCAGCACGGTTTAAAATGGTAATTTGTTTTGTGTCAATCATCACCCGATGAGCCATCAACCAATTTTGCAATCGGGCAATAGCATCATCAAAGAAAGCGAAATATAATTCATTGCTTTTTGGAAAACCGGGCACATTCAAATTCAGACTCACCGACATGCGATGCCCTTCGGCGATTTTCTGCCGAAGTAGATGTCGCTCTTCGCGCGCAGTGAGAATGTGCTGTAGTTCCGTCAAATCTCTATTTTTAAAGACACTTATGTCGAAATATACCTATTGATTTTCGGCAAGTTGATAAATCACATCGATTATAGTACCATCACGATACTCCACGAGTCCCACAATGCGATCGGTAAATTTCAGACTTTTAGAGACTCCTGTCAAACTTTCCACCTCAGATTTCAGTTCGTGGATACCCACAATTTTCAATCCTGCAGCTTTAAGTTTTAAAACCAGTTCCGGATACAAGGGGTTTACACAAATTCCACGCTCAGTAACCACCAAATGAACGCTTTCGCCAGGAGTAACCACTGTATGAACACGATCTTTTATGATTGGAATACGTCCCCGAAAGGAAGGGCAAACGACAACCGTAAGCTTAGCTCCCGATGCCGTATCAGAATGTCCACCGGAAGCGCCTCTGATATTGCCTTCTGAACCTGTAATTACGTTGACGTTAAAATCCACATCAACTTCAAGTGCGCCCAAAACAACAATATCCAACTTATTGGTCATGCACCCACAATTGAAAGGATTGGCGTAAAGTGCAGCCGGAATTTCAATGTGTCGGCGATTGCAGAAAAGCGACTTACTTACTGCAGCATCAAAAGATTGTACATCAAAAATAGTTTCGAACAGTCCTTCGTCGAGCATATCCACACAATAGGAAGTTACACCACCCAGCATAAAACTGCCCTTCATGGATTTACGCTTCATTTTCTCACGGATAAATTTCGCGACAGCCAAAGAAGCTCCACCAGCACCCACCTGAAAAGAAAAACCTTCCTTAAAGAATCCCGATCCTTCGATGGCATCAGCAGCAATCTTGGCAATACGCAAATCCATTGGCGACTTGGTAATACGTGTGGTTCCGGTGGCAATTTTTGAAGCATCACCAATGGAATCCAATACAACAACCTGATCGACAAAGTTTTGGGTCAGCGAAAGCGGAATACAGGGATAGGGAACCAGATTATCAGTAACCACAATCACTTGTGCAGCATATCGGGCATCAATAACTGCGTAACCAATGGAACCAAATGCAGATTTTCCGTGTGATCCGGTGGCATTGCCTTCGCAGTCGGCTGCAGAAGCTGCAATAATGGCTAAATCAGGACGAATACGACCGGTATGGATGGCACGCACCCGGCCTCCATGCGAATGGATAATCACAGGCAGCTTGAGTGTTCCACGCGAGATGGCACGCCCTAACGTTCCCCTAATGCCTGAAGACCAAATTTTGGTAATGGTTCCATCATGCAAATAAGGTAAAATAGGATCGTGAGAATCGTTGAGCGAAGAAGCCGCTAATGTAATATCACGAATACCCATTTCGTGCAGGATGTCCATGGCCATCACTAAAATAACATCGCCATCACGCAAATGGTGATGAAAAGTCACGGTCATGCCATTTTTGGGATGAGCCTGTTGAATGGCCTCCTTAAGCGTAGCGCGTATTTTACTCGAATGTGGCAAAGTAGCTTTGTTTGGAGCAGGAATGGTGGGCTCATCCATATGGCCTCTGCTTAATTTTGCCCATGCCCCTTGAAATGGAGCCAGTTTCCCAATACCTTCTATATATTCGGGGATTTCACGCCCCAGAGAATTTTTCATGACAATCAATTTAATAACAACACATTGGATTTATACCTGCACCTGAATATTGGCAAGTTCCAGAATATACTCGGCACGAGCTACCACAGGTGCGTCAATCATTTTGCCATCAATGGCAAATACACCTACTCCGGCCTTTTTGTTCACCAAAAATTCCTTCACAATTTTGTATGCTTTACGGATTTCCTCCTCAGTAGGCGAATACACCTCATGAATGATATCGATCTGACGGGGATTAATCACTGCTTTTCCATTGAAGCCAATCTTTTTACCGTATTCCGTTTCCATACGCAGTCCTTCTTCGTCGTTCACATCCGGAAAAACAGTATCAATACAATCAATTTTCCAGGCTTTAGCGGCCATAACAATTCGCTTTCGCGCAAAATCGATTCCCACACCATCAGGAGTATACACAATATTCATGTCAGCCGTTAAATCCTGACCACCAATGGTTAATGCTCCAATCCTGGAAGAAGCTCCGGCAATTAAAAAGGCATTTTGAATGCCCATGGCCGTTTCGATCATGGCATGGATTTCCATTTGATTGTGAGGTAAACCATGCTCATCTTCTATTCGCTCAATAATCTTGACCAACTCCAGAACTTCCTCAGCCGATTCTGTTTTGGGGTAGCGTATGGCATGGGGTTGCAATGGAACAATGGTTTCTAAATCGACTAACCCGAAAGGTGTTGACAAATGATTGACACGGACACAGACCTCCGACTCATAAAAATCAACGCTTTGAATAAGGTTACGAACAAGTATGCGGGCAGCGTCTTTCTGGTTAACCGCAACTGCGTCTTCCAGATCCAACAACAGGCTGTCGGCACCATAAACGCCTCCCTGTTGCAACATAGCCGGATTATTTCCCGGTATATACAACATGGTACGCCTTCTTTTTCGGTTTTTTATCATGAGGATAATTTTTAATAATTTGAATAAAAGTAAGGCTTGAACTTAGGATTGAGGTTGAGACAAAGAGCGCAAAATCGCAGTTTCCATTCTGGCCCTGACCACAGGTTCCAATGCGCCCTTATCTTTAACAATAAGATGTACATCGGTCAGCTCAAACTGATCCAGCATTTCTGTAACAATGGATTTCAGGTTTTCTCCATATTGAAGCAAAACAATACTTTCAATTTCAACCTTTCGACCACTTTCATTCATTAGTGGCTCAATGAGCACAATCAGATCGCTCGACTCGAATGTACCTGCTTGTGAGGATATTATAGGCTTCATATTTCATATAATTAAATTATTGCAGCTTTTAAATCCATCCGGGCAAACCGGCACCAAAACCACAACTTTTTGATGCTGCAAAGGTAGAATAAATGGAGGATCGACTGGATTTCTGAAGGAATTATGCACCTAAAATCGCACTTTAAATTTAACTCTATGACAGCGACCAGCTTAGACAAATTGTTAATATTTCACAGGCAAATATGCGTGTAAATGATCCTCTTTCCAATACATTTTCTTGGGAATTATCAACTTAAAATATAAGGAATTCAGCCTAAATCACATCATAAATCATAACTGATTATGAGTTTTTGCAACAAAACCCACCTTGGAGCATAACAAACTTCATAACCGAAAAGAATTTAAATAAAAAACAGCTAAATTTACCCCCTATTCCAAAGCAATCCCTATTCATTGAGAAAAGCTACTGCGATATTGTTGTTTCTTTTTACCCTTGTTGGGCCGATGATAGTGCATTCACAGGAACGCTTAACCATCGATTCCATCTCACCACCACCCGGATTTGCGGACACCATCATTGGGCCGCAGCATGTATGTGAAGGAGAAACCTCGCTTTATACTACTGATATTCCGATAGGTTGTTCTGCATCTTGGTATCTTGATGGTGTAATACAAATTTCTGGTAGCGACTCACTGGAAATACTATGGACAACAGGCGGAAACAACATTTTAAGCCGTGAGCTGACCTGCGACACGTCCAATCTTCCTCCTGCCTACCTCGAAATTGAAGTTGCATCACTTCCTGAAACTCCTGGCAATATCTCAGGAATCGATGACATTTGCATACAATCCACAGGTTTCTACACTACACAAGTATCGCCCGGAGAAGGCTGTCAGTGGAAAGTGGATGGCATTATTCAACCCTCCGACTCGGCACAGCTTTCATACTACTGGGGGTTGCCGGGAGGACATTCCATTGAAGTACATGCCATCAACGACTGTGGTTTAAGCCAAGGAATTTCGATGGAAGTATATGTAAATGAATGGCCTGTTGTTGATTTGGGAAACGACACCACATTATTAGAAGGACAATCGTTGGTACTGGATGCCGGCAATCCGGGATGTGATTTTCTTTGGTCAACAGGTGACACCACACAAACGCTAGAAGTTAGCACTTCAGGATGGTATGAAGTTCAAGTAAACAATGCTTGCGGTGAAGTTTCAGACGAAATTCATGTGGAAGTTTTGGTGGGCAATACTGAAGCTTATCATGAAACGGATATCCGAATTATTATCTCAGGAAATTACTTGCAAGTTACCTCTTTACGTCAAGCCATCAAAAAAATTCAATTGTTCGATGTAGTGGGAAGACTGGTAATAAACTCTTCAGGAAACCAAGAATTATTGCTTTCCAAAAAGGGGCTTTATCTGATTAGGGTTATTACTAATGAGGGGAATACAAAAGAACAAAAGGTTCTTTTCATGCCATAACCGTTCATCACAACAAGTCATCACTTATTATCAAGAAACAAGTCCAGCGATTTAACAAACAACACCTTATCCTTCCAATACATATCAAAGCTCGAATGATTGCCATCGATACTCACACCGCCTGACACACAATGGATCACCTTAATTTCTTCATGATCGACTGAATAAATAATCCCAGTATGCTGGGTATAATACTTACTACCTGACCCTGAGCCAAAAAACACCAGATCGCCGACTTTGGCCTCCTCCAATGATCTATTTTCGCCTTCGACTTTACTCTGCAAATGGGCATTGTGTGGCAAATCAACACCAATATGTCCGTAAGCATATTTTGTAAATCCTGAACAATCGAAACCCGCTTCAGGGTTTTCACCCGCATACCTGTATTTTACTCCTTCGAGCTGCTGGGCAAAATTGACCAATTCATACCTAAGCGAATCAGATTTACTTTGAAAAAGTAGCGGTAGATGTTGAATGACAGGCCCACAGGAAGGAAAATAATAGGGATAAATGTCTAGTGTATCGCGGTAGATTCGAATGTAAAACGACAGGGCTTTTTGGTTGACAACGGAAAGGCGTGTACTATCATGATTATCCAGCACATAGTTTTTCAATGATTGACGCACCTGATTTTTATAGTTGTTATAGTCTCTGGGCAACCGGTC
>JBFHGX010000216.1:0-5401 GCA_041582875.1 Bacteroidales bacterium
CTCTTTACAGAGACAATGTTCTTAAAATAATGGTTCGGTAGTTCAGTCTGGTTAGAATACCTGCCTGTCACGCAGGGGGTCGCGGGTTCGAGTCCCGTCCGGACCGCTTTTTGTTAATCAAAAAGAAACAAAAGCCGCTTAAGTCACTGGACTTGAGTGGCTTTCTTATTTTAGGCCAATCATTCTCCAACAAATATTTCAGTCATAAAGGGTGCTAATTAGAGACCCAAAAATAAAAAACCGAAATGGGTCTCGATTGAATTTCAATAAAGGAGATTGTACCTCAATACCAGTTTCCTGGCCTGTATTTCTTTTAGAGAAACTAATTGAATTACGTGCTTTCATTGTTTTTCTTGCCGATATGTACATTAATTTCTGTGATAGGAGCCCTATTTTGGTGAATAGGTATTGAATAACCTATTACTTTTGCAGGATATTTTGGGATTCCAAAGGGTAGATTTATTAAATTAGCGCAGATGTAAATATCATTGTTATCTCCTTTGTGATGCTGATAAAGGAAAAGAGTATAAAACCAAATCATATGTTAGATGAAAAGTAATATTATGGACCAAATTGGTCGTTTGATGGGACTACGTTATAAATCGCATCCATGGCATGGCATTGATATTGGAGACAATGCGCCTGAGGTTATCATGTCTTTTATTGAAATGGTGCCAACGGATACGGTTAAGTATGAAGTGGATAAAAATAGTGGATATTTGAGAATTGATCGGCCTCAGAAATTCTCGAATGTAATTCCTGCCCTATACGGTTTTATTCCGCAAACCTATTGTGCAAAAAATGTAGCTCTAATGAGTCAACAAGCTACAGGACGTGATGATATTGTTGGTGATTGTGATCCACTTGATATTTGCATTCTTACAGAAAAAACCATTTCACACGGCAATATCATTGTAAGTGCACGTCCTTTAGGTGGGTTTAGAATGATTGATGGTAATGAGGCAGATGATAAAATAATTGCGGTTTTGGACAATGATGCTGTTTATGCCCAATACAAAGAAATTGGAGATCTTCCTGAAATGGTTGTTGAACGGTTAAGGCATTATTTTCTTACTTACAAGGATATGCCGGGTGGCGATCGGCGAAATGCTGAAATAACCCATACCTACGGCGTTGAAGAGGCTCATAAGGTTATTCGTGAATCCGTAAAAGATTACAATACCAAATTCCACAACATTGAATCGATGTTTGGCGAAGAATAATGAGACCCTTTTTTCTTATTTTGTAAATTTGTTGACGACTAACAAACAATTGTTTGTTAGCCGTCTTTTTATTTTGACATTAAGGGAGTATCTGTATCGGTAATGGTTCTTTTTCAATGAGTTCTCCGATGGGGTTTGCATGGAGTCCCATTTCTTTTAAAATCGATTCTACTTGAAGACTATCTTCTGGTTTTACAGCGATTAACAGTCCTCCACTTGTTTGTGGGTCGCACAGGATAAGGCGTTGTTCATGATCAGAAATGTTGAGCTTATGTCCGAAACTGTCCCAATTCCGGAGTGATCCTCCGGGAATACATTTCTTTTCTAAGTATTCACGAACAGGTTCAAAAACGGGAATTTTGCTGTAATTGATTTTTGCCGATACATTGCTTCCTTCACATACTTCCAATAAATGACCCAGTAATCCAAATCCGGTGACATCTGTTAAGGCAGTTACCCCTTTTATCTTGGCTATTTTTAATCCAGCATCATTGAGGATGGTCATGGAGTTGGACGCAATATCCTTGTGAATATCTTTTAAGATTCCTTTTTTTTGTGCTGTAGCTAAAATACCGATTCCTAGAGGTTTAGTAAGGTATAGGATGCTGCCAGGTTGCGCGTTATCGTTGCGTTTCAAATCCTCGATGTTAACTAATCCGGTAACGGCCAAACCAAAAATGGGCTCAGGATTGTCGATGCTATGTCCGCCAGCCAGGGTGATTCCTGCATCCGTACAGGCTTTTCTACCGCCTTCCATGACGAGTGCTGCCACTTCCGGTGGAATTTTGTCGATGGGCCATCCCAAAATCGCGATAGCTAGCAATGGTTTACCTCCCATGGCATATACATCGCTGATGGCATTGGTAGCGGCAATTTGTCCAAATGTATAGGGGTCATCAACAATGGGAAGAAAGAAGTCGGTGGTACTGATGATGGCTGTTCCGTTTCCCAGATCGTAAACAGCTGCGTCATCACGGGTATCGTTGCCCACCAGCAAGTTGGTGTCGGTGAGTCGTGGTACAGATGTTTCGAGGATGGTTGTCAGGACTTTTGGGGATATTTTACACCCACATCCGGCACCGTGACTAAACTGGGTCATTTTTATGGGGTCAATCATTTGTTTGATATTTAAGCTTTTAATAATAAGGTCGCGTTATTTTCATGATGGGTATTCACTGCTTTGATCTCGATTAATGTATCGGGATCGTGCTGCAGTAGTCCTTTGCGATAATACTTATCGTAATACCCCAGAACCAATTCAGCGACTAAACGAAAATCTTTTCGGTCGAGTGCTTGTAATGCCATTTTGGTTTTCACACCACCCAGACGGGATGCGATTTTCTGTACCGATTCCTTGAGCCCGTCGGGGTTTAGATGCGCATAGGTGTCCACCAGATGTTTGGCTCTTTCGTGTTGGGGAATATGCAGGAAATACAAGGCCGTATTCCTCATTTGATTGAATAGAGGTTTGGGAATAAGTACTTTTCCGATGGCCATACTTTCATCTTCGAGCCATATATCCTGATTGTGATCCTGATGATGGAATGCTTCGAAAAGATTATTTTCGAATTGTTCGTGGGTGGGCTGTGGGGGTAAATCGATTCCTCCAAAGGCCGATCCGCGATGATTGGCCAAGCCTTCTAAGTCGATGACCTGTTGCCCTCGCTCCGCCAGTATATGCAGGATTTCTGTTTTACCACTTCCGGTATAACCGCCCAAAACCTTTAGTTTAAAGGGCTGTTCGAAAAACCTCAGGACATGGTTTCTAAAGGCTTTGTATCCACCTTCCAAAATATGAACTTTTTCGAAACCATTGTCATGCAAGTGAGCGGCAAATGCCTGACTGCGCTTGCCACCTCTCCAGCAATGAACTACTACTTCCTTTTGCGGTGCTACCTGTACCGATTCGGTGATAAAGTCTTCAAGTTTTGGATTAACAAAGCCAAAACCCAGGTCCATGGCTTTTTCTCTGGAAACTTGTTTGTATGCTGTTCCAACGATAGCCCTTTCTTCATTGGTAAACAAAGGAATGTTGTTTGCTCCGGGAATATGTCCTTTTTGAAACTCTCCCGGTGACCTTACATCTATAACAGGTAAGTGAGACAGGGTGTTGTAAAATAATTCAACGGTTATAATTTGTTTCATTGGGACAATCATTAAGGACGGGCAAAGGTAAGGCTATGCCTGAGATGATCAGTCATTTTTCTTTAAAAGATTGATTGATGTTTATTTGATGGATATGCTTTTTGTGTTGAATTTCAGATTCCCTTCGCTTTATTTTTATCCTAATGAGGAGGTTGACTAGGTAAAAATTTTGTTAGATCCAATGAAGGGTTCATTCATTTTTTTATTGTAAAAAGAATCCCCACTTTTATGGCTTGTTTTTACTCAATCTAACCGTCATTTTCATCATTTTCATTCTGCTTCTATTTACCTTTGTCGCACATTTAAATGTTTTGTAAAATGCAAAATCTAAATAATTTTTTGAGCGCTGTTGAATTGTTTCATGGCCTCAGTGATCCAGAATTAAATGTGGTAGCTCAATGTGTAGAAGAGAAAAGCTATACCGCAGGTGAATTCCTTTTTAAAAAAGGTGATTCCAGAAAAAGTATTTTCATTATTGATGATGGTATCGTCTCACTTACTGGTCAGGATGTTTTTGGAAATGTGATGCCTTTGGTTACTTTCGGCTCTACAGATTTCTTAGGTGAAGGTTCGTTGCTTGATGATGACTTGCACAATACCAGTGCAAGTGCACTTACTGATTCGACTATTTTTAGTCTGGATAAAAAGTTTTTTCAGGAGCATGGGTCTATCACACTTAAAGTGTTTTCAAATATTGCCCGTGTAATTTCGCGTAGGATGCAGAAGGTTAATGCCAAAATCCTGCATTCAGATGGACAGTATTATTCAGGTAAAACCCGAACTGAGCATGATTTGCTCGGATACAAAGAGGTGCCTGAAGCTGATTACTACGGTGTCCAAACCTTGCGGGCAGTCGAAAATTTCAACATTACGGGAGTGTCAATTAGTGCTTTCCCTCATATCATTGTTGGTTTGTCAATGGTGAAGAAAGCAGCTGCTTTGGCTAATTTCGATCTGGGAATGATTGACGAACCTGTAAAGAATGCCATTGTTCAGGCTTGTGATGAAATTATCTCAGGTAAATACCACAATCATTTTGTGGTTGATATGATACAAGGCGGAGCAGGTACGTCCACCAACATGAATGCCAACGAGGTTATCGCCAACCGTGCACTTGAAATTATGGGGCGAAAAAAAGGCGATTATGAGCATTGTCATCCCAATAACCATGTGAACCTTAGTCAGTCAACCAATGATGCATATCCAACTGCAGTTAAACTCGCATTGGTTTATAGCAAAGATCCCATTCTTGAAGCTTTACGCGACTTGGTAAAAGCTTTTAGATTGAAGGGAGTAGAATTTGCTCATGTAATTAAGATGGGTCGTACTCAGCTTCAGGATGCTGTTCCAATGACTTTGGGTCAGGAATTTGAGGCCTGGGCAGTTACACTCGAAGAAGAGATTAAACGGATTGAGCAAAATGCACGCTTGTTCCTCGAAATCAATATGGGTGCCACGGCTATTGGTACGGGAATTAATGCTGATCCGGAATACAGTGGTTTGGTAGTGAATTACTTGCGTGATATTAGTCAGTTGGATTTAGTTTTAGCAGGGAATCTGGTCGAGGCCACTCAGGATACGGGTGCTTTTATCATGTTTTCGTCAGCGATTAAAAGGTTAGCCGTAAAGTTATCTAAAATTTCCAACGATTTACGTTTGTTGTCTTCTGGGCCACGTGCCGGATTTGGTGAAATCAATTTGCCTCCTATGCAGCCGGGTTCTTCTATTATGCCGGGTAAGGTAAACCCAGTTATCCCTGAAGTTGTTAATCAAATTGCTTTTAAAGTTATTGGAAACGATTTGACGGTTACATTGGCTTCTGAGGCTGGTCAATTGGAGCTCAATGTTATGGAGCCTGTCATTGTGCAGAGTTTGTTCGAAAACATTGGCATGCTAACTGCCGGAATGAAAACCCTACAAGTGAAATGTATTGAAGGTATTACTGCCAACGAAGAAGTTTGTCGGGGTTATGTGGCCAACAGCATTGGTATTGTAACGGCCCTGAATCCTGTTCTGGGTTACGAAAAGTGCTC
>JBFHGX010000217.1:0-5389 GCA_041582875.1 Bacteroidales bacterium
AGATGATGAAAAGGATGCACGCAACGGAATGGAAAAGTTATTGCTGCAATGTCCGCAAGATGTTGAGGTAGTTGCTAAAGCCGAAAATGCACAGAATGCGTTGGAAATAATTATCGATGCTAAACCGGACATTGTTTTTTTGGATATACAAATGCCAGTCAATAGTGGTTTCTGGCTGGCAGAGCAACTCGAAAAATACCATTTGCCCATCACCCTGGTGTTTGTTACTGCTTTTGACGAATATGCGATTCAGGCAGTTAAATTCGCTGCTTTTGACTTTTTGTTGAAGCCGGTGGATATAGAAATACTAGAATCTACCTTGCAGCGATTTGTAGAGAGTGGGCGAAACAGCGAAATTCGGGTGAAGCTCAACCATCTACAGACTTTTTTAAAGCAAGACAAGATTGGGATAACTACCGAAAATGGATTTGTTTTTCTGGCCTTAGATCAAATTATTTTTTGTGAGTTTATAGAAGGGTCTAGTCGGTTGTACTTGACCAATGGACGTAGTGAACATGCTAATTTGCCCTTGATCGACATTGAAAATAAACTCTCCCATGAAGACTTCATTAAGATAAATGACTCGGTCATTATCAATCCTGCCTTTGTGGAAAGTGTCGACAAACGCAGTAGATGTGTAACCGTTACCGATGTGCTTCAGAAATTCGAGTTTAAAGCCTCTGCCGAAGGATTGAGAAAGTTATTGAATCATCCCATGGTTAAGTAGTTTTTACAACTTTCAAGGATGCTTTTATAGCCATTCCTCAAAATCGGCATTATAAAATCAACCCAAGATCAAGGAGTTTATTGTAAGCCTTCATCATTCCTTTCCATTCTTTATCACTAGTATTTTGACGAATTTGTGACCGGGTGTCAATAAATCTGTACAAAATGTCCATTCGGATTTGCAATATCGAGTCGGCCAATTGTATATACGCTTCTCTGGATACCTCATAGTCGCGTAGGGTTTTCAAATACTGATAATTAACCTCAGTTACTCTTGGCATAAACCCCTTAATTTCCGCATGAAGCGTGTCAATGGAGGCTAAAATAGTGGCTTTATTTTTGTCTTCTACCAAGTGTTTTTCACTGACATTTTTGATTCGTTTAAATTTTTTCGCTATATCCTTATCATATTTCTTTCGCAGTTTATCTTTCTCTACCTTCTCGGGAAAAGCATCCACCATTTTCCCCCATTCGCTAGGTGTAAACCAGTGTTTTATGGCTAATTCGGCATCGATAGAATAGTCTTGCACAGCTTCCCTGTCGGTAAAATACCTTGTTGTAAATGCGTTGAATTGCTCTTTAGTGGTGTTTCTTTTGAGGGTTAATTGTTTAGCTTCTTTGATATATTTTTTGCGGGTCTTGAAAAATACTTTTTGATTCTTTTTTGACGCATCCATGATTTGGAAGATTTCCTTTTGCCGGTTTTTATCCACTACATAGGTCTTGATGTTTTTCTTCAGCGCGGGAGTGAGATAAAATGTGGTGTGACCTCCGCCAAAGATGGCCAAATACAATAGAACCCAGATCATAGGAGTTTTTTTTAGTAGGTTATTCTTCTAACAAGTTTAGTTTTTTGGCAGCGATGTCGAGGGTAAATCCGTGCAAAATCATGGAACTGATAACAACAAACACAGTAATATTAAAAATCAAATCGGCATGCGGTACACCGAGTGTAAGAGGGACGAGCGCGAAAACAATGGGGGTGGCGCCTTTAATGCCAATCCAGGAAACAAAGAGCTGTTTGTTGAAGGGTTGTCGGAAAGGTAAAAAACTGATAATGATCGATATGGGTCGCGCAAGCAAAAACAGAAATAAAGTCGGTAACCACGCATATTGAAAGGCTTCAAACAGGGCATTTGGAAATATTTGTAATCCAAGTATAACAAACATCAGTGCCTGTGCCAACCACGATACCGTAGAGAAAAACCTTTGACTGGTTTGTTTGTATTTGAATTCGGTGTTGCCTAGTATGATGCCAAGCACAAATGAAGCTACCAAAATGTTTCCGCCCAGTAGGTCGGACCCCATGGTTGTTACCAGTAAAATAGCCAACAGGAATACCGGTTTTAAATACTCTTCTTTGAAATGAATGCGGTTAAAGATTTGCTTGAGTACCCATGATATTCCAAAAGCTACTGCTGCTCCAACCAAAAGTTGCTGAAAAAAGTAGAGTACATAGGTGCCCATTCCACCTTCGTCAGGATTGGTCAACATCATACAAAACATCAACGTCAGAATCATGGCCATGGGGTCGTTGGCAGCCGATTCAAACTCGAGGGTTTTGTCAGTATTGTATTTGAGTTTTAGCTTTTTGGTTTCTAGTATACTGTAGGTAGCTGCCGCATCGGTTGACGAAACAATGGCTCCCAGTAACATTCCTTCTAATAGGGTAAGTGGAGTTACATAGCTGGCAAAGGCACCCACCAGTATAGCAGTTATTAATACACCTGCATTGGCCATGACCAAACCCTCGCCAAGAATGGGCTTGATCCTCGCAAAAGGGGTATGAAATCCGCCGGTAAAAATAATGAGGCTGAGCGCAAACTGACTGATAAATTCCGTTTTTTCAGGATAATCATAGGCTGGCATTATATCACCATTTCCAATGAATAATCCCGCCAGAATAAAAATAAGTGCAGCAGGTACACCATAAGTCTTGGCCGGACTATATACCAAAGCTGCCAATGCAATAAGCGCACTGACTACCAATATCAATACATTGTTCTCCATGTATTTATTTGATTGATGATCACAAATATAGTATTAAACCATTCAGGTTAAAATAAAACGGATTGTTTGGGAACAAAATGAGCTTCAAACTGACCTTATCTGCTGATAAGGAGCTTTTGGAATAAATGCCAATCCGGACTTATTATTTCAAGCCCATAAATCCCGGGGTTTAGCTTAGAGACATCTATCTGCTTGATGGATCCGATGCTGACAATGACCCTTTGTCCTAGTGAATTATAGACACGAATTTCGGCGATGGGCTTGTTGTTGGTGCTCTTAAATTTAACCCATTGATCGGCAGGTTGGGGATAAATTTGAATGGTAGGTTCAAACGACAAACTCGTCCCAACTGTACAAGCCTCCCAAACTTCTTGCGGATTGTTGCATCCAGTAGCATTACTGCTTATCTCCAGCTCTCCATTGGGATTGGCCAAATAGTCGCAAATACTCGTAATATCGCAGTCAGTGAGTCCATTGTCCAATAAGAACAGATCTGTGATGGTGGAGGCATTTAAGCTGTCAAGGCCAGCCAAACTGGTTAATCCGAAGTTCATCTGGATTCTTAATGGACCTCCTATTTGACGTAGTGTTGCCAGTCCGGAAAGATCAGTCAGGTCAAACATCTCAACCATTTCCAAAGCGCCTCCAATAGCAGTAAGGCTGTCGAAAGCAGATAGATCGGTAAGGGCGTAATTTTCCCACATCATTAAATCGCTGCCCACATATTTTAATTGGTTTAATCCCTCAAGGGAAGTAAGTTCAACGTTGGATTGTAACATAAAACTGCCTTTGACGGTATCAAGAGATTCCATCCCTTCCATTGTGGTTAGTTTATAATTATCCTGACAAGAGAAATTACCACTAACTTTTGAAACATTGTTAAGTCCATTAAGACTTGTAAGCATGTTGTTTCCATCAATCCTGAGGGCACCGGCAATATTATTTATATTCTCTAATCCTCCCAAACCGAACAAACTTGTGTTGCCACGAATTTCAATATTATTACCCACAGTTTGTAATGGCCCCATTCCAATTAAACTGGTTAAAGAAGAATTACTAGAGATAATCAGATCGTTTCCAATGTAGTGCAATTGTCCCAGACCGTAAAGAGAGGTTACATAAATGTTACTGCTATGGATGAAAGATGCCCCAATCGAATCCAATTGATTAAGTCCTTGCAAACTTGTGATTCCCTGTTGATGTCTGATAATCAAATCTCCTCCAACAAAATTAATATGGTGAAGCCCGTTAAAACTGGTCCGGGTTGAATAGCTTCCAAGGTTAAGATTCCCAGCCACACTGGTAATCCCTTCAAGCGCTGATAAATCGTTAATCTGGCCGTGGATAATTAAATCACCCTGAAGATCATGACAATCGGGGTATTCTAATGGGAATTGATTCAGTTGATATTGTGAATCGAAAATATAATTGCCATAAGGAAGACATCCTATACTTATTCCACATTGTTCCGCCATTTCGAACGGAGAGCTACATCCCGACATGTTATTGTAAATATTAATTGGGCCTGAAGGATCCGATAAATAAGCACAGATGCTTGGAATGCCTGCTGTTTCAAGTCTGATGTTGGAATTGATGCTAAGGCTCTCGATGGAAGTCGGATCAATGTTGTCTAGTCCATACAAATTCGGAAGATAAAAATTTCCTTCAATCGTGAGTTCCCCTTCGATTTTTTCCAGATTGGTGAGTGCAGTCATGCTGACCAAGCCTGAATTCCAAGAGAGATTGAGATTTCCATGGATGGTAGTGATATACTGAAGTCCGATTAAGCTCGTCAATGAAGCATTATCGAAAATAAACAAATCTCCATTTATACTATCCAGGTGCAGGAATCCACCCAGATTTTGCAGTTGACCGTTCCCCGCAATTTGGATACTCCCGCCAATTTGGCTTACATCATAAAGCCCCTGGACATTGATGAGAACATCATTGGAGTCTATCGTCAGACTTCCTCCAATAGAGGTTAGATTATTTAAACCCGTTAAATTTGCCAATGGCGGATTTTGCGCAATATTTAACGAACCCCCAATAGACGTCAGAATGCTGAGTCCGTCCAGATTCGAAATATCGTAGCCGCTGATGGTAACATCGCCTTCAATTTGACGACAACTTGGATATTGTGATTGAAATTGGTCGATAGAATACTGATTGCTAAAAAGAATACCTTCGGGTAGGCATGACTGAGATTGTCCAATAGCAGGCCAAAGAAAAATAAGCATTGAAAGATAGAGCAAGTTTCTCATATAAATTGAATGATTGGGCAGATCCAGTGATCCTGCGTTAAAAATTGAAACTATTTTTTTTGTTTAGATCAATTCGGCCTGCTAATTTTTGTCTAAAGTAAACAGAAATTTCAAATTACCAATCCTTTTGAAATAGGAAGTATTCAATTTTTATTAATGAAACGGATTGAATCAGAAAACAAATCAGGATATGGTATCCTGATTATTCCTTTCAGGATTTGAAGACTGAAAGGAATGTTTTTCATATCTTTTTACTCTTTAATAAATTTCACCACCCTTTCATTGCCATCACTTCCTATTTTCATCAAGTACATTCCTGGTATGAAATAACTTACGTCGAATTGGAGATCTTCTTCTTCAGATTGATTGGCTTCGTAGGTTTGGTGTGCTAC
>JBFHGX010000218.1:0-5346 GCA_041582875.1 Bacteroidales bacterium
ATGCATTTTTCCAGTAGATTGATTAACCCTGATTCTGAAAGGAATCAAGCAGGGAAGACATTTTCTTGGTCAATTCTCTTCGTGAATAATCAGCAATAGAACCTGTTTTCACCTTTTGATTATTTGGATTAAGGTAGTTTTGATAATGATCAACAATAAGTTGGGCCATTTTTTCTACCTCATCAAATCCGGCGATTTCACCACAATTGGTTTCACGTAAAATGCGGGCACTGTCTCCTGTATTAGGACCAATGGCCAAAATGGGCTTTTGCAAAGCCAGATACTCAAATATTTTTCCGGGGATAATTCCTGACACATTAGGTGTGTCATTTAAAGGTAACAACAAAACACTCGCTTTCGACGCTCGTACCAGCACCTCTTTATGGGGCAAATAGGAAAAATGCTCTACCTGATCCATAAGTCCAAACCGCTTCAAGTCATCAAATACCTGATGATCGGTGCTGCCAAGTAAAACAATATGTAATTGATCTTTAAAACCCTCAACTTTTTTAGCAACTAACGACAAAGCCTCCCAAAACTTGCCAGGATTCCTGTCTTTGTTCATGGATCCTATATGACAAAGCTCGAATTTCAAAGTCGCAGGTTTTGTCAAATTAACATAATCAGCAGGATCGAATCCATTGGTAATAACGTGCACATTTTTAGCCCCCAACAGTTTAAAATCTTCAGCCCAACTCCAACTTACGGTTGTAAGTACGTCGGCATGATCAATCACCTGTTTTTCCTGTTGGTGATGAACTCGATCACCTCTCTTGGTTAATCTTAGCTTATGATAAAAATCGATATTGGTCCAAGGATCCCTAAAATCTGCTATCCAAGGGATATCCATTGACTTCTTAATACCCAAAGCAATCATGTGCATGCTATGGGGCGGGCCTGTCGAAACCATGGCATCAACTGGATGCTCCTTCAAATAAGATTTCAAGAATTTTATAGAAGGTTTAATCCAAAACTTCCTGGCATCAGGAATAAAAAAATTACCACGCAACCAAACTGCAATATTTTCAGTTGTCTTTGGTTTTTTGCTATCAGAAAGAAATCCGGTGTTGATACGTTGGGTCTTTTTCTTCCCTATGAAGCGTTTATATAAAAGATAGGGTTCCCAAATTTTGGTCTTCACCATTTCAATTCCCTCAGGAATTTCAGTTAAAAGTGAAACATCTTCAGATGGCATCTCAGGATTTAATGGAGTATACACCACGGGCTCCCAACCATAAT
The DNA here is from genome assembly GCA_041582875.1 of Bacteroidales bacterium. GTDB lineage: Bacteria > Bacteroidota > Bacteroidia > Bacteroidales > F082 > UBA6244. Next base: position 1,240 of record JBFHGX010000218.1, read on the forward strand.
TGCGGAAGTATTTTACAAATTTAAGCCAGCGCTGAACGCCTCCCCCCCCACTTGGTGGCCAATAATAGGTAATGACTAGCACTTTTTTCATGAAACGGGCTTCTTAATCAATATTTTTCGCGTATCAACCAGTATTTAACTTGCCTTTAACTTCCTAATCTCCAGCCCCAAACAAGCAAAAACAAGCAAAATCAGCAATAAGGAAGCAATAAATGAGATACGCTCACCAACAACCCAAACTCTGGGCTCAAATTTGAATTCAACTATATGTTTTCCTGTTGGGATAAGCATGCTTCGAAGCACATAATTTGCTCTTAGATAAGGTACTTTAGTACCGTCCAGATAGGCATTCCACCCATTTTCGTAGTAGATTTCTGAAAATACAGCCAACCGATCATCAGCCGATTCAGTTTGATAAGTCAAATGATTGGGCTTGTATGAGGTTAACTGAATGGCTGCGTCGCCATTCCATGATTTAGCATTCAATTGGTTTTCAAAACGTTTATCAACAACAGCCGTTTTTTCCAGATTATAACGGCCAAGGGCAGCAATTTCCTCATCCGCAGAAGGAACCATCACAACAGAATCAACAAACCATGCTTCGCCAAAGGCTGCAGGATTGATCAATGGTTGCGCATCAGGATTATACATGACATACCTGGTATTTAACATATTAAGCACCTGCTGCTCATAGAACATCTTATTTATTTTCTCCATGGTAGGCTGATTTGACAACACCCCAATAATCGATTGCATCTCATTTTGAATGTAATACTCAATCAAATCTTGGTATCGCTGCAATTTCGCCCCATGATATCCGCCTATCGACTTATGAAAATAGGAAGCACTTGCATCGTTAAAGGTGCTCTGAGTCAAATCCAGCACACGGAAGTCGGGATCACGATCCTGCAAAATAAACTGATTAGCTTTTGATGGCTTAAAAGGTTGATCGGCAATACTGGCACGCACAAAATTATCATTATTTAGGTATCGGCGATTAACACTAAACATATCCACAAGAATAAGCGAAGCAACGCCAGCAATAAGCCAAACCCTACTGAGTTTATTTATCACATGCAAATAAATAAACCCTGCTGCTGCCAGAATAAAAAACAAACTCCGCAGCGCGTCAGCTCTAAATAACGATACGCGCACGGCTTCCAGATTTTCTATATAAGCAGCAACCTGAGCGCCATCAGTGCCCCCAAGCATCGCATTAAATTGGGACTGCTCCTGACTACTCAAAAAATTAAAAAAAGTTGTGGGCAACATATAAAACAGCAGCACAACGCCAGCAGTCAGCCCAAGTGAAATATAAAACAGATTGATTTTTTGCTTAAGAACAGACGGATTCTTGATCAATTCATTTAACGCCAAGATTCCCAATAGGGGAATGGCCAGTTCGGCAATCACCAAGGTCATGGTAACAGCGCGGAATTTATTATATCCCGGAACGTAATCAATAAAAATATCGGTAAACCACATTAAATTATGGCCCCAGGATAGTAAGATGGACAGCACAGTCATGGTAAATAGCGCCCATTTCAAAGGACCCTTTACAAAAAACATCCCTAAAACAAACAGAAAAATCAGAATAGCTCCAATGTAGACGGGTCCAGAAGTTCCAGGTTGATCACCCCAATAAGCATTGGTTTGTTGTGCAATCATACTTCTATAAGCAGGATCTGCCTCTTTTACAGCATCTACATTTCCTAAAACACCACTTGCACCACCTTTGGCATTAGGAATTAGGAACGACCATGTTTCCTGCTTTCCATAGCTCCAAGACGTAATATAATCCCTGTCGAGCCCGTTAGACTTAATGGATTTTTCTTTGGTCAATTCAGGCTTACCGCGCATGGTATCCTTTCCATACTGATAAGTCGCCCACAAATTGGTAGAATGCGTAAACACAGCCAGAATGGCGGCCACAATCAAGAAGCCTGTTGCTTTTAGAAACGAAGGCATTGTTTTGTTGATAATGGCATCAGCCAACTTAAAAACACCATATACAATCACCATCAAAAGCAAGTAATACGTAATTTGTAAGTGACCCGCCTTAATCTCAAGAGCCAAACCCACAGCAGTCAACAAAGTCCCTTTCCAGTACTTTCCGCGAAAAGCCAGAATGATTCCTGCCAGGACAGGAGCCATGTATCCAATGGCATGCGCCTTAGACGTATGCCCTGCCCCCAAAATGATAAAAAAGTAGGAGGACATCGCAAAGGCAATGGCTCCGGCAATACTTAACCAAGGATCCACTTTTAATACCAAAAGAAGAATGAAAAAACCAAGAAAATAAAGAAACAGATATTTAGCAGGCGAAGGCAGGCCCAAAGTCAACATTTGATCGACATACCCCATCAGGTTGCCCGAATACCGAACCGATATTTGCCAGGCAGGCATTCCACCAAACATGGAATTGGTCCAAAGAGGTTCCTCTCCCGATGCATTTCGGAAGTCGGTTATCTCCTTCGACATCCCTTTGTACATTTCAATATCGTGTTGCTTCAGTTTTTTTCCCTCCAGCATGGGAGAAAAATAAACCAATGTTATTCCCACAAATACAAATAATGCCACCAAATAGGGGGTTACTAATTTGAACAATTTTTTCTTATCACCCATTTTGAGTAAATTAAGTTGTTTATTCTTTAATTTCTTCGTAATCAACATACTCACCAAAAGAACTATCGTCCTTTGATGTAGATTTTTTTGTTTTACTATTCGTCGCGTTTTTTACATCATACTTGGTTTTACTCTCAGTGGATTGATTTTGCCCAAAAAATTTCTCCTGTTGTTTCTTAACAAAACGGCCAAGCAACCACGGAAAAACATAGGTCGCTGTAAGCTTAAAAGCATAGTAAACCAAGATTAAAATAAAAACGATTTTCAAAAAACCCTCCATGAACCTGTTTTTATATGGTGCGAAAGTATTGAATTTTTGCCTATTCCTTTTTGCCTTTGTAAAAAAACTACAAATTCATGGTAAACAAAAAAAAAACTGGTGAAGATGTGAATCACATATTTATAGCAAACTATATTGTTTAAAAATTAAATATTTATATTTCCCTGACTTTTAAACATATAAATATTTTATTCCATTTGAATTTTAACATGAATAAAAATCTTGGGATAATGACGTACCTTTACGCCCTTATTGAATAATTTCACTTTAGATTGTTAACACATTACATGAAACAGTTTACTTATCAGATAATTTATAATAGACGCATTAATGGTATTCTAAGGTCAATTAACAAGCTAGTTTACCCTATATTGCCTGCAAAAGTAATGATTCCTCCATCGGGCCTTTTAAAAATAAAAAATGCTGAAGGAATCACCCTTAAAATCCATACAAATCAAACAAATTATTTAACAAAGTATATTTTCTGGGAAGGTGGGTATAAAAATTTTGAATACACTTCCATTTTTATGAAACTCATAAAAAACATTAATGTTTTTATGGACATAGGGGCAAACATTGGGTATTATTCACTTCTAGCAGCTATGGAAAATAAAAAAATACAAATTATTGGATTTGAACCAGCAGAAGGCCCTTTATATTTTTTCAAAAAAAATGTAGCTACTAATGGATTTTCTAATATCCAAATTGAACCTATTGCTATTTCACATCAACATGGTGAAATTGACTTTCATGAGATTAAGAATAGTAAGTATCGTTATCTAAAATACAATTTAGAAGGAGAAAGTAATGCTGGCAGTAAAACGACTGGCAAAAATTTTGTTGTCAATAAAGTTAAAACCACTACTTTCGATGATTTTGTAAAAGAAAATAAGATCAAAAATATTGATTTAATCAAATTAGATACAGAAGGCACAGAACATCTCATTTTAAGTGCTGCAACGTACTCTCTCAAGGAAATGAAACCCATTGTTATTTGCGAAACACTTTACAGTAAAATTGAAAATAAACTTGAGGAAATAATGAAACCACTCGGGTACAATTTCTATAACCACACACCCCATGGTTTATTAAAAGTTGAATCCATTATCAGAAAAGATGATGATGGTGTTAGAAATTGTTTTTTCGTGCACCCAAGTAAATTATCGCTAATCGAAGAATATGTGATAAACTAATGAATATTA
>JBFHGX010000219.1:0-5318 GCA_041582875.1 Bacteroidales bacterium
GACCTGGACCTTTGGGCATTTTTGCACCCTTTGGCCTCCCGAAGATTATAACACCTATTGGAAACGCTGGGATTTAAACTCATTGCCCATGCTTCCTGAAAGGTTTGAAACCAAACTGATGGACGATAGCGGCGTTAAAAAGCAATTCAAGGTCATTGAAAACTTGTTCAAAAATGCCTCGGTGGTGATTAACTGCGGTGATGCAGGTCAAGAGGGTGAACTAATACAACGTTGGGTGATTAAACAAGCCAAATATCATGGTGAAGTACGCCGACTTTGGATTTCTTCCTTGACAGCTGAAGCCATCAAAACCGGATTTAGCCAACTTAAACCTTCGAGCGATTTCGACAACCTGTATTATGCCGGCAGTTCACGTGCCATAGGCGATTGGCTTTTGGGGATGAATGCCACCCGACTTTACACACTGAAATATGGAGGCTTCAAACAAGTGCTTTCCATCGGACGGGTGCAAACCCCTACCCTGGCCATGCTGGTCAATCGCCACGAGGAAATTGTCAATTTCAAGCCACAACCCTATTGGGAGCTTCAAACCGTTTATCGGGAAACAACCTTTCAGCATACCAACGGGAAATTTTCGACCAAAGAAGAAGGTGAAAAACTTTTGGAATTGGTTACCGGTAAAGATTTGCATATCACGGATATCGAGAAAAAAGATGGATGGGAATATGCGCCTCGCCTCTTCGACTTGACCAGCCTTCAAGTCTATTGCAACAATAAATTTGGCTTTACTGCCGAAACCACGCTCAAGACGGTTCAACGTTTGTACGAAATGAAAGTAGTGACCTATCCAAGGGTGGACACCACTTTTTTGCCCAACGACATGTATCCCAAAATCCCGGGTATCCTGAAAGGTATCACCAATTACGGAACATACACGGAACCTCTACTGGGAAAGAAAATTCGAAAATCGACCAAGGTTTTTAATGATAAAAAAGTAACAGATCACCATGCCATCATCCCGACAGGAGAAGAAAAACCATTGCGATCGGAGGAGCAACTGGTTTACGACACCATCACCCGCAGGTTTCTGGCCGTGTTTTACCCCGATTGTAAGGTAGCCAAAACCCAAGTAAGTGCCGAGGTAGAAAAAGTGCCCTTCGTGGCCAAAGGCAAGGTCATTTTGGATGAAGGGTGGAGAATTCTTTTTGTCAAAGAGAACAAAGACACTGATGACGATACCGTTAAAGAAGATGAAAACGAAGGACTTCTACCTGATTTTGTAAAAGGAGAACACGGTCCACACGAGCCTTCTTTCATTGAAAAAACCACCAAGGCACCCAACAATTATACTGAAGCATCTCTGCTGCGCGCCATGGAAACCGCTGGCAAGCAGGTAGATGATGAGGAATTGCGTGAACTCATGAAAGCCAATGGCATAGGTCGTCCTTCTACCCGGGCGAACATCATCGAGACCTTGTTTAAACGAAAATATGCTGAAAGGCGAAAAAAGCAGGTTCTCCCTACCGAGATGGGCATTCAACTCATTAATACCATTCAAAATCAATTGCTTAAATCAGCTGAGTTGACAGGTATCTGGGAGAAGCAACTGAAAGAAATTGAAGATGGGGAATTTGGTGCCGGGAGGTTTATCGCCAACATGAAAAAAATGGTGGATGATTTGGTGTACGAAGTCAGGATGGAATCAGGAAAACCCCGACTCATATCAACAGAAGAGACCACCTCAGACACGACACAGAAACCCAAGAACTCAAAAAGCACTGGCTTCTCAGGAGGAGTATGTCCCAAATGCACTACCGGAAAAATCCTGAAAGGCAAAAACAGCTTTGGATGTAGTCACTGGAAAGAAGGTTGCGATTTCAGAATTCCCTTTGTGTTTATGGAGAAAAGGCTCACTGACAAACAGGTGGAGCGTCTGATTGAAAAAGGATCGACCACTTCCATCAAAGGGTTTATGCAAGAAGATCAAAAAGTAGAGGGAATTCTCAAGCTCTCGCCCGCTTTTGAGATTGAATTTGAGCCTAAAATAAAAGCCGAACCTCAAAATGAGAACGCCATGCCCCTTTGTCCCAAATGTTGCAAAGGCCACCTCATCAAAGGGAAAACGGCTTATGGATGCAGCGAATGGAATGCGGGATGTGATTTTAGGTTCTCCTTTGAAGAAATCAGAGCGAAAGCACAAGGAAAACCATTAACTAAAGAATTGGTGATTAAGATTATTGGGCAGCAGTCGTAATTAAACAATAGCGCAATTCTGAAGCAAAGCTTACGCTAATTACGATTATTTATTCCTATTTTTACCAAAATTTTAATCTATCTACCTATGCAGGAGGATCCTAAACCAGAAATGAACTCAACCCAAAAGCCAAAGTCGTGGCAAATGAAAACTGGAGTCATTTCAATGGTGGTTTCAATTCCCGTTTTTTTATTGGCTTTTTTAATTCCGTTTCTGGATTTTGAGGCAAAAATCAAGGTCACCGTAACTACGGCTCTGCTCATTGCTGCTGAGATTCTTTTTTGGGGAGGTGGATTACTGGCAGGCAAAGAACTTTTCACCAAATACAAATCCTATTTCAATCCGAAAAATTGGTTTAGCAAGAAAAAGACTGATAGGGATACTGATGATTAATTTTGGTTCCTATTTGCTTTAACAACCTTTCCGGTTTCAATGAGATTGTTTTGTTGTACAACACTCCAGACATATGTTCCTTCAACAATATTTTCTATATTGACAGGTGTAATCAAGTTGGCTAATGATTTGCTTATCAGCTTTTTTCCTGACAAGTCATACAACTCAAAAACAGCGTTTTTCACAGCCGTTCTCACATGTAATAAATCACTCGTCGAATTGGGATAAACAATAGCAGAAGCTATTGGGACGACAGTTTGTTTGTCTATAACTATATAACTATAGCGCAAGTCTGAAGCAAAGCCTGTGCGCAGGGACTTGTGCTTTAAATTTCTCACATGATCTTCGATAAAAAACATTAACCCTATATTTGCTTCATGAGCAATAAGTACAAATTTCACACCCCCAAAGGAACCTACTTTATTACCTTCTCCGTCGTAGGCTGGGTTGATGTTTTTACCAGAAATGAGTACCGCCATATTATGCTCGACAGCTTTAAATACTGCATTCAAAACAAAGGACTCATCATTCACGCATGGGTAATCATGACAAATCATGTACATATGATTATTTCACGAAAGGGCAAATTACCATTGGAAAACATCATGTGTGACATGAAGAAATTTACAAGCGTTGAAATAATACATGCCATTGAAAAGAGCTCAACCGAAAGCAGAAAAGATTGGATGATAAAAATATTTAAAGCCTTTGGCAAAGCCAATTCAAACAATGTAAAATTCCAGTTTTGGCAACAAGACAACCATCCCATTGAATTATGCAACAATAAAATAATGGACCAAAAACTGAATTACATCCATGAGAATCCTGTAGTTCATGGATTCACTAATTCTGCAGAGTGCTACGATTGGAGTAGTGCCATTGATTATTCGGGAGGTGTTGGGCTGATTGAAATTGAAAAATTGTAATCTAATTTACGAGGTAGCAATATCAAAGCACAAGTCCCAACTGGCGATGCTGCCCGTCAGACTTGCGCTATTTACTCTATTTTGCCACCAATATTTTTTCTGTTTTAACAACTTTCCCTTCCTGATTATATACAGTTACAATGACCAGTCCATCTGAAAGAAAGCTTACATCCGCTCGGTTTTCACCCTCTTGAAGATTCATTGTCATGAGGAGCGTTCCGGCAACGCTTCTGTACTCGGCTATCAAACCCTTGATATTTTCCCTATTATCAATCACCAAATATCCTGAGGTAGGGTTGGGATAAAAATACAACGGAGCATGCGAAGGTTCATCGTTGGGATGAACACCAGATAGACTATTACAATCCACCGAAGTGCTCAACAAAGTTCCGTCATTGTTGGCCGTTACTTTCCAACATTGACCATCTTCGGATTTCAATATCATGCCATTGGTAGCATTTTCAAACAAAATATCTCCGTCAACATGAAGCTTAGCTTTGGGTTCGTCAACACCCAAACCCATATTACCAGTTTCGAACAAGTAGTTTTTCTGTGAAAGAAAACGTAGTCCCTGATTGGTATCAGCCGTTATTCCATTGTAAAAATTTCCTAAAAATAAATGGGCGAAGTCGCCACTCGACCAGTCGTTAGGCTGGATAAAAAAAGTGGCGGCTTCGCCTTCATCTGCTTTGAGATGGAATTTGGCGAGGGGGCTTGTTATGTTACCTATACCAATGCTGCCGGTCTTGGTATAGTTTAGGTCTTGCTCATTGGGTTGTACAACCAATAAGGTAGGGAATTTACTGTTGAACCCAACCATGAGACTTTCCATGACGTTATTCTCCAAATACATGCCGTGATCGAATGAACCAGATCCCATGACGATGGATTTATAGACATTGGATTTTACAGCACTTCCTATTGCAATTGCTTTTGAATAATTAGCAAATGCATAAAAACCCATAGCAGTGGTAAATGTAGCAGTTGCCTCAGAACCTGCACCCGCAGCAAACGAATAATTGCCGGTGGCCTTGGTTTCCGACCCAATTGCACTGGCGAATGTGCCGGTAACTACGGTATTATTGTAATTAACCTGACTTTTTACTTCTGTCAAAACAGACAATATGAAAATGACAATCATCATGAGTCTGAAAGGGGATGTTTTTTGTAAATGTTTCATTTGATGTTGTTTAATGTTAAATATTAATTGGTTACTGATGCTAGTAAGTTACTTATTATTTGTTTTAATAATTTTTCCGGTTTCAATGAGTTTGTTTTGTTGAAAAACACAGCAGATATTGGTTCCCATTGCTTTACCTGAATTCATTGTTTGTGCCAGTGCCCGGAAGCTTCACTTCCTGCTTTTTCCTTTGTGGTTCAAATGTAGTATCTTTTCATTGTACGACACTTACTTCAACTCAAAAAACAAAAAATTTAGAATAATTCAAGATTATCCTCACTTTGCAATAAATCCGGATCAGGGTTAACAATCCACAAAACACTATATTTGCACCCACAATAATCATTTACAGCCATTCATTATGCGGACTTTATCTATTTTTACTATTCTCTTACTAACCGTTGCTTCGCTGTCAGCGCAAGGCATTCGCGGCGTTTCCGGCCAAGCGACCAAAGGGGCTACTGTTAACGTGGGTCAACTGGCCAACGACAACAGCATCGACTACAGTCAGTTCCCTGGCATAAAAACGCCAAACAAAAACTGGAAAGCGCCTGAATTTAAGGTCAATCCCGACCGCATCATTTATCAGGAACCTGTTGCACAA
>JBFHGX010000220.1:0-5294 GCA_041582875.1 Bacteroidales bacterium
GCAATATCAGCCATGTTTTGCATCACCTCTAAATAAGCATCCTGCGCTTTTTCAAACTCATCCGTCAACTGACCATTGAGATATTCACCTACAGTTAAGTGAGGCAAATCAACCACTTCAGGGCACCCTTCCAGACATGGAAACACATCGCCTTGATACATGTAGTGAACTTCTTCACTTTGAATTTGACGACCCAAAGGGTATAACCTACAAGCCAGGGGTCGCCCCAAATGTACTTCACATCCAAAATTTTCGACATACTGACTGCAGGCCTGTTGTCCTTTCCATCCTACTTTACCGTTAAACTTTAAACGTATTCCTCCCAACTCACAATAATGACGGCGAAATTCCACTGAAGTCATCCTCTTTTCAACAGCCAAACGATTAAGCTCCCACGGATTAAGCATCACAAGCTTTCCATGACAACATGTTCCTGTTCGTGAGCAGGTAAGGGGTAATAAACTTTGGGAGGTAAGTTGGGTTGTGTGCATGTTGGTAAAAAATTAAGTTGTTCACTTATCATCTTTAACAACCTTTAAAACACCATTCGTAATCAAATTGTTAGTACATGATTTGAAAATGCAAAGGTATCAAATCCAACAGAATGACACACCAAATTTTGTAATAACCTACATATGCATGATTTCAGCTAACGCAAGCTCAATGAGGCGCCACGTCAAAGGTAATCACATAGGTTAAAACACTTTCAATTGCCAAGGAATTAAATCTAAAAGGTCAGGCTAATTTGATCAATTAAGGAGTCAACTTTAAAAAGATAAATTTAGTTTCAAAGTGCTCAATCAGCAAAGGTTGGGTCAACTCATTAATTTGCTCTTCAAGCACATTCACCTCACTGATGGATAGAGCTCCGGTATCCTTCATTAATCGTGTAACATCCAGTATAGCATGACCACCTTCGGTTTCGCGCAAGTGCAATACAATGCCATCTCCATTTTTGGATAGCTGTGCATCTACCAATAACAGGTTCGGCTCCGCCAGGTTTAGCATTGATTTTGAGTAGGGCTGCATCTTTTCGGTACCAGCCGGAATCACACGGGCAACAAGTGGAATTCTGTTTCCCCACCCAAAGTGAGTTGCTTCGGCGACTGAATTATTGGGACTTGAAGTAATGAAATAATTCCATGTCATCTCGCCTTCCTGACTGGCTTTAAAGTTGGTAGTCCAATAGTTGTTCAATACCCATGAATAGATATGCGTTTTCTCGGGTTGATATTGGTAATAGAAATGGCCGGTGTTGATATCCCCAAACTGAACCAATGGTGTACTTCCGCTGCAAAAGACAATCTGTGCCTGCTGATTTCTAACAGCAGCAAAATTTTGAATGACATTCCAATCAGCAGAGGTTCCTTCCAGTTGATTGATTCCCGGGCGAACAGTACCACCTTGAACTTCGTAATACAACTCACCCGAAGGCATCATGCTAAATGGAAAAGCAACATAAAGCCCTTCAGGTGTCGTCACCTTTAATTTGCGGGTTGCATAAAGTAATTCAATTTTTTTCTCGTTTTGATACAATCTTATTTCAATATCCACTCCACGCTCATCCGAGCATATGTCGAGCATGCCCTTTATCTTAACACTCTTCCACAGCTCGCCCTCAACCACTTCAGAAACTTGCACCTTGGTTAAATAATGCAACTGTTTTTCCAACGGAACATAGGTGGTATCTTTGTTGGTATTGGTTAATCGCTCCAGTACATGCCTGTTATCCAGTTCTTCGTATATAAGTGCTCCCAGCTGTAATTCACTTTCCTGATCAACCAATTCCTGATGAAGTGCTTTGTCGAAAATATGCGAAACGGTTCCTTTATCAGGATTGATGGTGATTTTATAATAGTCGTTTTCCAGTTGAGTTCCAACGTCACCCATTTCCATCGTTTTCACCTTGCTCCTATCGACATCTATACGAAGGGTAGTATAGCCCATAGCAGGAACATCATTTACCCACAACGACCAATAACTCCCATCATTTCTGCTCATCATGAGATGAGACTCCACACGATTCCCGTTTGCATCAACAATTTCAAACTCCTTATCTAACGGAAGAATATCATGATCAATATACACCTCCACCAAGCCGGAACGTTTCCAATTCAAGGTATTAAAAACTGCAATGGTAGGCACCTCTGCTTTTTCAATAAAGGGCTGGAGATAGCCCAATGCTTTTTCTTTCAGCAGACCTGATTGCTTAACAGCCGACCATGCATAAGCAGATTTTTGTCCCCATTGCACCAACACATTCTCAGCCGATGGATCGGAAATACTGATGTCGGCACCAAAGGTATGTTCGTCGTAAAAAAGGAGATTGTCGTAGCAATCGCGAATATCCACATTAATCTGATCCGGAATATCAGCCCCCAGCATACGTGCCATGCAAAACAACCCCATATTGCTGATCATCTCAGCATGTGTGGTTCTGGATGCTTTTGTTTCATTCATAGCCGAGCCAAAGCCATCCGCCCACCAATCGGGCCAAGCCACTTTTTCCACGGGCAGTTGTGACCCTTCATGCTGATCTAAATAGATCATAAACTCACTGGCCAACGAAATCTTTAACTTGGGCCAAATGTATTTTTCATTCCATTCTTTTACAATATCGCAAGCCAAGATGGAGGGAGGTGAATTATCGGTAACATAACCCGAGAACTGAAACGCAGTATGATCAAAGGGATAGTTTTTACGTTCCAAATCATGTAAATAGTTAGATAAATTGGCTCGGAATACATCGATGTTGCCTGCCGTAAGACTCAATGAATTGCCATGCATATAATGCTCACTTCGGTAGGCCAGTAAACGATTTCCGGAAGGTGATTCCCACCAGAAGGCTGTGGGCTTATCAAACGGAACTTGAGCCCTGTGCCCATGCTGACCCATGGTTAAATATTTTACTCCAGTGTTGTTAAACAAATCTACCATACACCAGCCAATACCATTCACATCGTTTTGCATGGCCGTAGAAACCTCTATGCCTTGTTCTTTGAAAAAAGCCAGCGTTTGGGTTTGCATGGCCAAAGCCGTTTCGTCAACCACTTCCGAAAAGTTGAAAAACATGCCTGTGACTTCTATTCGTCCTTCCTTGATGCGTTGCAGTAACCGATCAATCTGCGATTGAGGTCGGGCCTTCAGGTACTCGCGTACCGTCCAAGAAGCTTCACAAGTCCAGCGAAATCTGGCGTCTTCCGGATAATGATCGGTTTGGTCGCAATAATCGAGGGCAAAATCAATAAACCGCAAATGCTCAGCCAGAATTTCTGTTTGAGAGCGTGTATATCCGATATCAGTATGACTGTGCTGCACCAGGTTTATGGTCCACTCCTTTACCGGAGCTAATTGAAAAGGGTGATAGGTGGCCGTTTGACTTCCTATTTTAACTTCGGCTGTATATTCTGTGGGTTCGACAACCGCACTAAGAGTGAAATCAATCTCATTAAGGCCCGGAATCAAGGTTACACGTTTATGCTGATCCTCGATGGTCAGGTTTGTTGGCACGGGATCTCCCAAGTGAATAATATTGAACCGAACAATGTGTTTCAATGCATCATGTTCTTTAGCCACCACGCCAAGCTGATTAATGGCAATACGCTCTTGGAGGGGAATTTTATAGGTCATGAACCAAATAGGACTATCGTTGTCAACAGCGTCAATTTTAATTTGTACAGATTCTCCTGGATGAATCATTGCAATGGGCAATGTTAACACAGCAAATCCCATCTGATCGCCATGTCGGTCAACCATGGTTTGATGAAAAGTCAAGGCAGAACACATATTGCCCTTCATCACCCAGGTTTTCGGATCATTGGAAACAGGACTTTGAAATGTACCCAGTTTTTGCTCATTGACATAGATGTCAAACAATTGAGGTGTAGGCGTAACATCCATTCCGTAGAGCCAAACAAACGAAACCTCCTTTTCATTGTAATTTAGGGGTACAACTTGAGTATTCCAGACAATGGGATTAAAATCCTTATTGGCCCTTGATAATAAACAAGTCTCCGAATTAGAAAGTGGAGAATGATAGGTAAAATTAGTTCCTGACACAACTTCATGATAACCCACCAGATAATTGTTCTGACAACTTAATCCTGTATACAGGGACACAAAAAAAAGCAGGGCAAATATTTTTCTCATACAATTCAGTTTACTATTACAAACTTGCAAACAACCATGTGCATTTTAAAACCAAGAACGGATTATCAACTCCATGTCCAATTTCAATCAGGAATTACAATGCATGTAAATTATTGATTTTGACACACCTTAACATCTCAAACTACCCATGACAACAACGGCAAAGCAATCATCAAAAGTTGAGGGAGTAAATTTATAAACAATATCAAAGGGATTTGACCAGTCATTGGATTTTTTGGCCATTTTGAATAGGTTTACGGGATTTGATTATCGCAATAAGATTGATATAACTTGTGCAGAAAAATTCACCAAGTTTTAAATAAATCTTGAAGTGGAATCATAATTGACGCTACTATATCCCAATTTCATATATCACTTTCTCATTAAAAAACTCATGCTACCTCTACATCAAACTTCAATTATCAACCACATTATAATAATATCCAAGTAGATGACATTCAAAGCTCAAATCTGATTGAGTGATCGAGTATGTAAAATTATAAAACAATTCAATGGCAGTAACGGAAAGTTCATACAATCGAGAAGAAAATCTTGTGCCCAGGTTATCTCCATCTCAAAATCCCCTAGGCACATCCCAAATCAACACATGTAATTTCAATCACAGGCCACCCCCTACTCCCAAATCAAACTTAACACCTGATTAACACTTTCCTGATAAATGTAGTACTCATTGAGCGGCTAACGCTGTTGGGCGCTGTTGTATAACACAAACCAATCTTCCGGAAAAACCGTTTCGGTGGTTCCGGGGTATTTGCGTCCCTCCATAAAATATTCGCCGGCGCAAGTATTGCATGGTATTTGGTAGTTAGCACCCAAATTCAACCGTTTGTACGGAAAATCGTCGCTATAGCGCAACCATTTTAGTCTACCAGTCTTACTACAAACCACCATAACGGGATGATTGCCCAAGGCAATAAACCGCAACATAGCGGCAGTAATGCTCACCTGATATTTTCGACTGATTTCGTCGATAAGCGCAAAATTAAATTTGCGCCTGTAAATATCCTGAGCAATCATTTCTTCAGGCATCAACAAACAGGCCGAAAACATGTCGGCTTCGCGTTCAATTTCCACGTCCGAATCGAGGGCAGCTAACGAACCATGTATGGGTAGGGTATGTTTAC
>JBFHGX010000221.1:0-5262 GCA_041582875.1 Bacteroidales bacterium
CAAAAATAATCAATATAAATATGACTCAACACGTTCATATTTGTGTAAATTTATCCTTTCAAAAATAAATGTTATGACTTCGAAAGCAACAACAAACTGGTGGGCACTTGCCTTTAATGGCATTATTGCCCTGCTTTTTGGCCTGATGGCCATTTTTTCTCCCGTTGAAACGTTTAAGGTTATTATCATGTACTTTGGCATTGTTATGCTGATAGTGGGTATGGCAATGCTTTTTGGAGTGTATACCAACATGAAAAATAAGCGTAATTATGGTAATGATTTAATTACCTCTGCTGTAACCATCGGTTTGGGAGTAGTGTTAACTTTTTTTACGCAGCGATCGTTGGAAATATTTGTAATTGTTGTAGGAGTTTGGGCAATTATTTTGGGTATTAGCCAGCTGGTTATTATGATGAATATTCAATCACCTGCTGATAAAAAAATCTTGTTGATAAACGGAATCATCACGTTGGCTTTTGGTGTAGTTTTGTTTTTTAACCCCTTTACTTTGGCCTCCATTTTTATTGTTCTTACCGGAGTTTTGTCCGTTATTATCGGGGTTATATTAATAGCCCTTTCCATTAAGTTGAAAAACTTGCAGTAAGATATAGAGTTGTTTTAATCTTCGAATTTCATATCTAAAATCCTTAGCTGAAGGGTAGTTGTTCCAAGCCAGGTATTTTCATCGATGTGATAACAAATGCTGAAGGGTCTGCCTTGTTGCACCTTTTCAAGATGAATGCCCATGTTAAATCCAATAGCAGGTATAGGATTTCCTGTTCTATCAGGATGTACCACTGAAAATTTAAGGTGCTTCACCTCCCCTTTTCCAACCACTTTGGCATGACCCGTATCAATTACATTTTTGGTCATAAATACAGGTGCCATATTTCCCGGACCAAAGGGGGCAAATTGCCTGAGAATTCTATAAAATTTGGAACTGATATCACCCACGTACAATTCACCATCGATTTCAATTTCAGGAATCAACATCTCTTCGGTTAATTTGTCGCAAGCGTATGCTTCAAATTCTTTAATAAACTGGTCGAGATTCTCTGGTTTTAACGCCAATCCGGCTGCGTAGGTATGTCCGCCAAAATGCTCCAATAAATGGCTACTTGCGTCGATGGCATCGTAAATATCAAAATTCTTAATGGAACGTGCTGAACCGGTGATAAGTCCATCCGATTTGGTAAGAACAATGGTTGGTCGATAATAGGCTTCGATTAACCGTGAAGCAACAATACCAATTACCCCTTTATGCCAATGTTCTCGGTAAACAACCGTTGATTTCATGTTGTTTGCTTTGATTTCTGTATTCAGAATTTCAATGGCTTCCTGGGTAATGTTGGTATCCAAATCGCGGCGAGTGGTATTGAGTTCATTGATTTGTTTGCCCAGTTTTTCAGCATAAACCAAATTATTACTAATCAATAATTTGACAGAATCAGTAGCGCTTTCAATTCTTCCGGCTGCATTGATGCGTGGCCCCAGTAAAAACACAATATCACTGATGGTAATTTCGCGGGTAAAAAACCCTTCGATTCCGAAATTATTTTGCTCATCAACTCCGGCCGATTTTAATAACGATTGTACCCCTACCCTGGGGTTTTTATTTAATTGTTTAAGACCGTAATAAGCTAAAATCCGGTTTTCGCCCGATATGGGCACAATATCAGCAGCTATACTTATTGCTACCAAATCGAGGCTGGCAAAGGCACGCTCTTTTTTCATCCCCTTTTTTATGCCAATGGCCTGGGCGAGTTTAAACCCTACTCCACAACCTGATAAATCTTTAAAAGGGTAATTACAATCAGATTGTTTGGGATCGAGTACTGCCACAGCAGGAGGAATTTCATCACCCGGGCGATGGTGATCTCCAATGATGATATCCAGACCTTTTTCTTTAGCGTAGGCTACTTTTGCTACTGCTTTAATTCCACAATCAAGGGTAATCATTAATTTGTAGTCGTTGTCAACAGCGTAGTCAATACCTTTGTATGAAACTCCGTAACCTTCACTATACCTATCAGGGATATAGAACCCCATTTTTTTGTAAATATCCTTTAAAAATGAATACACAAGCGAGACAGCTGTAGTGCCATCCACATCATAATCACCATAAATCAATATTTTTTCTCCCTTGTCCATGGCCAATAATACCCGATCAACCGCTTTATCCATATCCTTCATTAAAAAAGGATCATGCAGGTTTTCGAGTTTAGGTCTGAAAAATGTTCTGGCATCATCATAGGTCGTTACTCTACGCTGAACCAATAATTTCAAGAGATTTTTATTGATACTAAGCGATTGTGATAGCTGCTCAACTACTTCATTATCAGGATTTATTTTAAGCACCCATCGCTTTTCCATACCCAAATTTCTTTAGCAGGTAAAGGTAACCAAATATTAGGACTTTTCAGTCGAAAATCAACGTTTCTGGCAATTCACGCCACCTGTTAGTTTAACTGTAACAGGATCAAATCATTATTATTGCATATTTTTTTCACTTTTAGGATGATCAAAGGAAATCGTTTGAAATATCAATCGTAGCCAATTCTCCCTTTTTTTAATTAGAAATTTGATCGCATGGCATCAACCGGATTGAGTCGTGAGGCTGACCAAGCCGGAATAAAGCCGGAAATGAGTCCAATGATGGCTGAAACCACAACCCCTAACATGATATTTGCAAAGGTGAGTGTAAGTGTGAAACTAAATAAATTCGTTATAATAATAGTGAGTAAAAACACAATCAGTAAGCCAACAAGTCCCCCCATAAGCGAAAGGAATATTGATTCAAATAAAAACTGCAACAAAATAAAATAATTTTTGGCTCCCAAACTTTTTTGAATACCTATTTGGTTGGTTCGTTCTTTTACACTTACAAACATGATATTGGCTATACCGAAGCCACCCACCAACAGCGAAAATCCCCCAATAATCCATCCAACCATAGCAATTACCGAAAATAGTTGGTCGAACCCTTTACTAATAATATCTGTTTCGTTCAGGGCAAAATTGTCATCAGCTGCAGGGGCTAGTTTTCTAATGGATCGCATGATTCCAGTCAGTTCATCGATCATTTGTTCGTTTGAAACATTGGGTCTGGCCATAACAATGATTGTGGTTCCAATATTATTCAAATCAATCAAATTGCGTGCATAATTCACCGGAATCATAACCCAATTATCTTTCGAATTACCAAAAACATCCTCTCCTTGTTTTTTAATAACCCCAATTACAACCACTTTTCTTCCGAATAATTTAATGCTTTGTCCCACAGCTTCCTGACCTTGAAATAAGGTGTTGGCCACTTCGGCTCCAATAATGGCAATGTTTTTGCCGCCATGCGATTCGATGGAAGTAAAATAACGACCACCTTGCAAATCGAACGGCATAATTTTGTTGTAGTCTTGCGAAACAGCAATAACAGGAATGTTTTCCATGCTGTTATTGTCGTGATACACATTTCGCGAAACACTTACCATGAAGGCCGCTGCCTCTACTGTATTGGAGCGTTTCATTAATTCGTCCATTTCTTTAATCTTGGCTTCCGGTCGTTGATAATATTTCCACCATGGATAATCTCCACCCATGGCCCATGGCCATTTCTGAATAAACAAAACGTTGTTCCCTAATGAATTAATCTCGCTTTTGATGGCATTTTCAAGGCTATCGAAAACTGTAAACACCGAAATAATCGAAAAAATACCAATCGTAATGCCTAATAGAGATAAAAATGTACGTACTTTATTTACAATCAATGCATTAACAGCAAACAGGAAACTTTCGTATATCAATTTAAATAGGATCATTTTTATCGGCTTGAGTAGTTATTGGTGTACTTTTGGAAATGATTAATTTTACCCAAATAAGTAGGTAAAAGTATAATAAGTTTTAATTAAAACATGTTATTTTGCAAAACAGTATAAGGTAAAATTAAATTCATCAGTAACCAATACCAATTATCGCCTTGAAAAAAATAAAAACTGCACTAATTAGTGTATACCATAAAGATGGATTAGATCCAGTTTTAGAAGCACTTAGTAAACTTGATGTTAGAATTTTAAGTACCGGAGGAACTTTCGATTATATCAAAAGCAAAGGATATAAAGCCGAAACTGTAGAGTCGCTCACTGGGTACCCTTCCATTTTAGGAGGTCGAGTAAAAACCCTTCATCCTGTTATCATGGGTGGAATTTTAGCTCGGCTTGACAATTCTGGCGATCAACAACAGCTTGAAGAATACCACATCCCTCCTATCGATTTGGTGATTGTTGATTTATATCCTTTTGAGGATACCGTAAAATCAACACAGGATGAAGGAGATATTATCGAAAAAATTGACATTGGTGGTATTTCACTCATCCGGGCTGCGGCAAAAAATTATACCGATGTACTGGTGATTTCCTCTTCCTCGCTTTATCCCGAACTTCTTCAAACTCTAAACGATAAAAATGGAAGTGCGGGTCGTGATGATCGTCGTTACTTTGCTGTTCAGGCTTTTAACGTGAGCTCACATTATGATACAGCCATTTTTAATTGGATGAACAAAGGAAATGTTTCGGCCTTTAAACAAAGCCAAACACAGGAACAACCCCTTCGTTATGGCGAAAACCCACATCAGAAAGGCAGCTTTTTTGGTAAACTGGAGGATGTTTTTGAGCAACTTCATGGCAAAGCCATTTCGTATAATAACCTATTGGATCTGGATGCCGGCATTAACCTGATCAACGATTTTGACGAAACCACTTTTGCTGTTATTAAGCACAATAATGCCTGCGGACTAGCTTCACGCGAAAACTTAACTGATGCCTGGAACGATGCTTTGGCAGGCGATCCACTTTCAGCTTTTGGTGGAGTTTTGGTAACTAACCGTAAAATTGACGCAGCTACTGCTGTCGAAATCAATAAAATCTTTTTTGAAATTGTGGTGGCCCCTGACTATGACAGCAAAGCCCTCGAAATTCTCGAATCAAAGAAAAACAGGATTATTCTGAAACTTAAACCCCTTCAGTTGCCTAACGGTCAATTTAAGTCGTTGTTAAACGGTGTTATTGTTCAGGATAAAGACCAAATTACTGAAAAAAGCACAGATTTAACGCCAGTTACCGTTGTTAAACCTACTGCTCGGCAAATTGAAGATTTGTTGTTTGCCAATAAATTGGTGAAGCATACCAAATCGAATACCATTGTACTGGCTTTTAATAAACAGTTGGTGGGTTCGGGTACCGGACAAACTTCGCGTGTTGATGCATTAAA
>JBFHGX010000222.1:0-5118 GCA_041582875.1 Bacteroidales bacterium
AAAAACATAAAAAAGATATGAGGACTCAGTATGGCAAGAGGGACAGAACCCGTATATCTGATTACCACAGGATCTTCAGTTAACTGATATGACTTTCCGTGATGAATTAACTTGACGGTATATTCTATTTTACCTGCAGGTGGTTGATTAGGAAGCATTCCAACCAATTTCCCTTTTGAATAATCCATTGACATAGTAGTCCAGGTATCATGACTTTTAAACCTTTTGTAAGTAATCTCACCGGCAATTTCATCATTGGGCACGGTAATTTCGATGGCTGCATCGCGCTCGCCCATAAAAGACCTGATCAATCGGTATTTAATAAGTTCCCCACCTATTTCGGTTTTACCTTTCACAGGATATGTAGGTCCTGTTGCACGCTGATAAATTACCAAAGAAATGGTAAGCACTATCGCTAATAACCACAGCAATATGTTTTTTCCTTTTCCGCTCATTGACATAAATTTAGTTTTGGTTAGTTGAATATTGTTATTCTTTTAATGATTCGTAAAACAACTGATGAATATCGGTACGAATATCCATGTCCATCAATTGGGTATTCGATGCATCCGGATGCACCCGATTCGACAAAAATATATAAAGTAATCCATTTTGCGGATCCGCCCATGCATATGTCCCGGTAAAACCCGAATGACCGAAACTTGCAGGAGAAGCATCTTTACAATTGGTCATATGATCCTTGTACACCAACAAGGGTTTATCAAAACCCAATCCACGCCGGTTACTATCTGCAACAAAATGATAATCAGTAAAAAAGTCCACTGTTTCAGGTTTGAACAATTGCTGCTGCCCATAACCTCCTCCATTCAAAAAGAGTTGCATCAATACTGCCACATCATAGGTATTTCCAAAAAGTCCGGCATTTCCCGAAACTCCACCCAATAAAGCAGCTCCCTGATCATGTACATCGCCCTGCAAAAGCTGATTCCGAAATACCGTATCATTTTCAGTAGGAACAATTTCAGACAATGGAAAATATCTTCGGGGATTAAACCGTAGGTTCTTCACCTCCAACGGGTCATAAAATTCGTTGTAGACGAAATCATCGAAATTACTGTTCGACATTTGCTCAGTAAGCACCTTAAAAAGATAAAATGCCAACCCTGAGTAACTGTATTTCTTTTCGCGTAAGGGTGAGGAAAGAATGCTATCGATAAGTACATGCTCATAACCAGCTTTTAAATAAATATTTTGCGCCACCCTGGTGGGGAATTCTTCACTGATTTCAGTTTGA
Source organism: Bacteroidales bacterium (assembly GCA_041582875.1). Taxonomy (GTDB): domain Bacteria; phylum Bacteroidota; class Bacteroidia; order Bacteroidales; family F082; genus UBA6244. The sequence goes on from JBFHGX010000222.1 coordinate 1,256, forward strand.
TAAATGTCCTTATTCGCTCCGTTTTCAGTCAAGGTGCTTAAATAAAAAGGAATCCAGTTGCGCAATCCCGATTGATGCGCAAGCGCCTCCATAAAGCCAATGCTATCAAGATCGGTATTTCTAAGCAATAGTAGATAATCTGAGATGAGCCCTCTGATATTAATCAGACTATCTTCAGCTAACTTCATCAATGCAGGAGTAGTAGCCAATATTTTTGTCAGAGAAGCCAAGTCGTAAACATCTGAGTTCTGAACAGGAGTTATACTATCGTAGGTATGAAATCCAAAAGATTTTTGATAAAAAATAGCCCCATCTTTGGCTGCCAATATTTGGCATCCGGGATAAGCACCCTTTTTCATTCCTAAAATCGCCAATGAATCAACTTTTTCAAGAATGGTTAAATCGGCCATAACCTCCTCTGGTGAAACTTGATATAAAGAAGTAAATCCTGAGTTAAGCCCCCAGCCCTTAGGATATCCTCCTGCACTTACCGGAAAAACACCCCACACAGAAGACGATTGAATTAATTTTTCAGCAGAAACAAGCTGCATGGACGACTTTTCCTGATACGAAACCAATATGGTTGAAAAACGTTGCAAATTTGGGAAAAAGTTAAGCGCGTAGGGACTGGCAAACACATTCAAAACAACCTGATTTTGAGTGGCTAGTTTTTCTAACATTTCGACTTCTTCCTCCGGTATACCAAAGCGTTTTGACGCTAGTATATTGGTATTGAGGACACCTACCACAACTAAAGAATATTTGGCAAGTGATTGCAATATTTTTTTTCGGGTCCGTGATGAGGCATCGTGAAGAATATGAAAAACATCGAACTTTCCGGTTTCTACCAGCTTTTCTTCAAAAGGGGTCGGTTGAGAAGTTCCTGTTATCAACAAAGCCATTTTCGATTTTGATGATAACGGCAGCTTTATTTCCTCTTTCACCAAAGTTACCGCTTCATCCATCATTTTTGATACTGTGAGGGAGTATTTCGATGGATTCAAATCAGCAATTAATTCATCCACTTCAATTGGATGGTAATTGCGCAATCCGCCATCATATTTTGCAGCCAATATTTTTTTACACGATTCTTCTACCCTGTTCATGAGTAGTGGCTGCAAAAAAATGGCATCTTTAATTTTCTGTATGGAAGCAGGTACATCATCCGGAATCAAGAGGATATCATTTCCGGCTTCCAACGCTTTTAGCGAAACTTCTCCAATCTGGTAGTATTTTGTTACACCCTTCATATCCAAACCATCAGTAATAATCAAACCTTGAAAACCCAGAGAATCTTTTAGCCAGTCAGTGACAATAGGTTTGGAAAGTGTGGCTGGAACATTCGGGCGATCGTCTAATGCTGGAACGCTCAGATGGGCAATCATTACCGATTCTACTCCACGATCAACCAAGTAGCTAAAGGGGAGCAAATCGTTGGCACGAAGGGTAGATAACGGAGAACTGATCACAGGTAAATCGGCATGTGAATCCATAAATGTATTGCCATGACCAGGAAAATGTTTGGCACAAGCAATCAAACCACCATCTTGCATTCCGCGCATATAGTAATCAGCTTTTTGAGCCACTTTTGCAGGATCTTCCCCAAAAGAACGCATGCCAATTACCGGGTTAAGTGGATTGCTATTGACATCAACCACAGGTGCAAAATTAATTTGTATACCCAGCCGGCGACACTGTTCAGCCACCTGACGACCCATTTGATAAATTAAATGGTTGTTTGACAACGCTCCCAATGTCATTTGAAGTGGGTAACTTACCACATCCGAAAGGCGCATACCCAACCCCCATTCCGCATCAATGGAAATAAACAGTGGTGTTTTAGCCAAGGTATTCCAACGATTGGTTTGCAATGCCTGGTCTACAGGATTTCCTTTAAAAAAAACCACTCCTCCTACATTATAATCACGAATGAGGGTATCTACAGAAGTGAAATATCCTCCGGTTGGATAATTGGCCCGAACAAAGAAAAGCTGGCCAATTTTTTCATCTAGCGTAAGTGACTGATAAACAGAATCTACCCACATTCTCTTTTGGGTCGATTCGTCCAGATGAACCTGAGACGAAAGCTTTTCACAAAGCATAATCAATAAAAAAAGAGGCAACAACTTAAAATATCGAACTTCCATCCCACCTGAATTTTACAGTAATGCCGACAAATTTAGTTCTTTTTGAATAGGAGAATTAAAAAAACCGCAAAGTTCACCCATCAAAATAACTTATCTTTGCGCCTTAAAAAATTCAACCAACGGCCGTAGTTTGCTGTAAAACCAATCATTAGCATGAGCGACATACTAAAACTCAAAGAAACTGCAACCCAAACAAGAAGGGACATTATTCGAATGGTACACGCTGTTCAATCAGGTCACCCTGGAGGTTCACTGGGATGTACTGATTTGCTGACAGCCTTGTTTCAGGAAGTTATGGAACATAATCCTACCACGTTCAGCATGAGCGGAAAAAATGAGGACGTTTTCATCCTTTCAAATGGACATATAAGCCCTGCATATTACAGCGCTATGGCTCGTAGCGGATATTTTCCGGTAAGTGAACTGGCCACTTTCCGTAAACTTCATTCCCGGCTTCAGGGACATCCCGCTACCATGGAAAACCTTCCCGGTGTAAGAATCGCAACCGGTTCCTTAGGACAAGGATTGTCAGCCGCCACAGGGATTGCTCTTTCCAAAAAGCTAGATCAGGATACCCACACCGTTTTTTGCCTCATGGGCGATGGTGAACTTGAGGAAGGTCAGGTTTGGGAAGCAGCCATGTATATTGGTGGTCACCAGATAAATAACATCGTTGGCATAGTTGACTACAACAAAAAACAAATTGATGGCGCTACAGATGATGTACTTCCTTTGGGCGATTTAAGAGCGAAATTTGAAGCTTTTGGATGGGCCGTGACTGAAATGAATGGCAACGACATGGAAGAAGTAGTTGCAACCATGAAAAAAATGAAATCTGCTTCTGGACAAGGAAAACCAAACATGGTTTTAATGCACACTGAAATGGGTATGGGAGTAGATTTTATGATGGGAACACACAAATGGCACGGGTCTGCCCCAAATGACCAACAAACTGAAAATGCCCTGAGTCAATTAAAAGAAACCTTGGGAGATTATTAATGACCTTGGGAATCAAATATATATCAAACCGCTTCTCAATCCTTTTCATCGCAGCTCTTATGCTGTTAATGCTGGATGGAATGAGTGGCTATGCTCAAACTACATCACAGGTGAATACCAACCAAAAAACCAGGATTTTATTTTTACTGGATGCCTCTCAAAGCATGTATGGGGTTTGGCATGGAGAACGAAAGTACTTGGTGGCACGACAAATATTAAATAATGTTTTAGATTCCCTCGACACCAATACCGACGTTGAAGTAGCCTTGAGGGTTTACGGACACTTAAAACCCTTTCCTCCGCAAGATTGCAACGACACGCGACTTGAGGTGCCTTTTGGAAATGGAAGTATCAAGAAAATCAAGGAAGTACTCTTGGAAATAAAACCCAAAGGCACCTCCCCCATCGCCACTGCGCTCGAGCGTACTGAAAATGATTTTCCGCCTTGCAAAAATTGCCGCAATATTGTAATTCTAATCACGGATGGTTTGGAAGAATGCGGTGGAGATATATGCGAAGTTAGTGCACGTTTGCAAAGCAAAAATATCTTTTTAAAACCCTATATCATTGGCATGAGTCAAGATATGGAAGAAAGCTACGATTGCGCCGGAACCTATTTTAATGCCGAGAATAAACAAGCGTTTTCGAAAGCATTGAATGTGATTATCGCCAAAGTTCTCAATAAAACTTCCATTCAGGTAAACTTGCTCGACATCA
>JBFHGX010000223.1:0-5111 GCA_041582875.1 Bacteroidales bacterium
CACCTTAACTTGTTTGATGTGGCCAAAGTTGGTCGCAAAGTAGATAAACGGGTTGTATAAATTACCTGAAAGCCGCTTGATGACCGATTTTGTGGTGTAGAACTTTTTTCGTGCATTCACTTTGCCCATCTGAAGTTCGTAAGGGGTCATGTTTTTGGGGTTAAAAACCACGGTGTTGTGATCGTAATATTTCCAATCGTCGGTGGTTAACCGGTTTTCTTTTTTAAGGTCGTCGTAGGTTTTTGTTCCGGGGTAAGGAGTGAGCACGTTGAACGATACCGTGCTGATTTTGTTTTTTATCAGGAACTCCACGGTGTCATCGAAAACTTCTTTTGAGTCGCTGTCGAAACCAAAGACCATGGAAGCATGAATGAGAATCCCCATCTTTTTTATCTTCTTAAACGCACTTTCCAGGTGATCGATTTCCTTGATCGCCTTGCGCATGGTTTTGAGCTGTTCTTCTGCCACACTCTCAATGCCAAAAAAGAGCATTTTACAACCGCTATCAGCTGCCAGCTGAATCAATTCGTCATCAGCCACCAGCAACGATACTGATGCCTGGCCGACCCACTTAATTTTTAATGGCTTGATGGCCTTAAATAATTCTTTGGCATACTTTGGACTTCCTATGATGTTATCGTCCAGAAAAATAAACCTTTTGGAACCGGATTCCTTGATGTCGCGTACGATATTTTCGATGGGTACGTGCCTGATTTTTTTCCCGAAAAGATTGGTGACGCAACAAAAATCACAATTATATGGGCAACCCTTTGTGGTCATGATTGGAATAAGGCTAAAGCGCCGATTTTTAAATATTTTTTTAATGTCCTTGGGAACATATTTCCCCAGATCAGGCAAAGGGTCGTGGTAGGTTCTTTGAAGCTGATTGTTTTGAAAATCTTTGATGAGTGTTTCCCAAACACCTTCCGCTTCACCAATGACTATACTGTCAGCATGTTGTAGTGCTTCATCAGGTAAAATGGTGGGGTGAACTCCCCCCAAAATGACTGTTTTTCCGCGGCTTTTAAATTCACGACAAAGGTCATATGCTCTGGGTGCAGTGGCTGTCATACAGCTGATACCCACCAGGTCGCATTCCTGATCCAGGTCAATGGGTTCCGTTTCTTCTTCTATAATACGAACCACATGTTCTTTTGGTGTTAACCCTTCTAGAATATAAAGGGAAAGTTGAGGCATCATAAGACCTTTGTTTGTCCTTCTTTCTGCGTCAGTTGTGGGAGATATAAGCAATATTTTCATGAAAATGTCAGATAAATTGAATTCCACCCAATGATGATTGTCGATAGTGTTTTGTAGACTTGTCCGGGTGGAGTAGGAAAAGGTACAGAAAGGTAGTTGCCTTGTTGTGGTAGTTACCGATGCCAAAGTTAATATTAATTGGCTTGAAAAGCAACGGTTTATTTAACAATTGGACGTTGGTTTGCCCTTTTGGGTTGTTATCGAATAATTGTTTGAAGTCATACCAAGCTAAGGATTCAGTATGGTTTTAGTATAAACAATGCCTGAGCGTACAAGGACAGTCTGTGTAAAATATTTTGACGCTATTATTTATATATCCGTGAGATATCTTCCGTAAGTATCGTTCATTCAATGCGTAACCCTCTGTGGCATCGAGCTTGCAATGTAAATTCTGCGAAAATATCTGGAATAGTTCTAAAAAAGAAGATAATTGTAAACTAAAAATATATAAGATGAAAACGAATCTATTTACATTATTGACAATACTTTTTTGTTCGCAAAGCATCGTATTCTCTCAAACAAACGGCGAAATTACCATAGGACAAAAAATCCATTTCGATTCGGAAATATATGGTACGAGCAGAGAACTATTTATCAGCCTGCCGAGTGATTATAATGATACATTAAAAAAACATCCGGTATTATATGTTCTATTTCCTAAGTGGTCTTTTGAACGTGCAAAATCAGCTGCAAGTTATTTAGAAGGATACCAAGGATTTCCCGGGTTGATATTGGTTGGATTATGCAATGAGGATGGTTGGGGTGAAGTTTTTCCTTTTCAGGTGGATAGAATACCAACTTCCGGAGGTGGAAATATGTTCTTAAAGTTTATTGGTACTGAAGCTATTCCTTTTGTTGAATCAAATTACAGAACAGATTCACTTCGTATTTTAGCCGGTTTCTCAAATAGCGCCATGTTTGCTACTTATGCAATGATTCATGAACCTGACTTATTTCAATCTTATATTTTAAGCAGTCCGATGCTTGGTTGGGGAGAGAATTATGTGCTCAACGAATCAATTGATTTCTTTGATAGCATACAAAACTTCGATAAAACATTATGTGTTATTTATGGAGTAAATGATTATGATAATGTAAAAGCAACAATGCCACCGTTTGAATCATTATTAAATGAAAAGGCTCCCAAAAACTTTGACTGGAAGATCGATTCGTTGAAAAACGAAGGCCATGTTCCTTATACAGATGTATATAACGGTTTGGTTTATACGTTTACCAAGTTAAAAGCTAAATATTTTGAAAAATTATTTTCTGATCTAAAAGGAGATTATTTTGGTCAAACACCTCCAGGCGATACTCCTGTGGTATTTGCTTCCGGAATTATCTCTGCTGATAGTACAATAGAGCATGGTGCTCCTTCTTTTTCGCCCGATGGCAACGAAGTGTTTTGGCAGTCAAACCATAAACAAAGTGGAAAAGAGACCCAAATCTTAAGTGTGACTATGCGTCGTAACAAAAACAAATGGACTGCACCTGAGCTTTCCCCTTATGGCAATGGGCCTGTTTTTTTACCAGATGGGAAAAGATTATATTATAACAGCAAAGAAACAAAAGGTACTATCTTATATACAGAAAAAGACGGTGATAAATGGAGTGATCCCAAGAGCCTTGATCTTATTGCTCGTTTTCCCGACTTGAAATTTGCGTATAACCTTTCATTTACAAGTAATGGAACACTTTATTTTTTGGGTTACGCAGATGAGTTGGAAACAATGAATAAGTATGGTATTTATCGTTCAGAATTGCTGAATGGAGAATATGCAAAACCAGAATTATTGCCTTCAAATATTAACATGGAAGAAGGCCTGCTAAACTGGACACCGTTTATTGCCCCGGATGAGAGTTACTTACTCTTTTCATCCAATCGACATACTTCTGAAAATGATTATGGAGATATTTATATCAGTTTTGGAAATGGAGAGGGAGCATGGACCGATCCAGTTAAACTGAGCAATGGTGTTAATTCTGATCGACAGGAACGTTTTCCCGCTATTTCGCCCGATGGTAAATATCTTTTTTTTACCCGCTGGATTACCAGAGGTAATGAAGACATTTTTTGGGTAAGTGCAGATTTCATAGAAAAACACCGAAATGCCATGATTATCGATTAAAATCCAAAAAATGGACATTAGAAATTACATTGGCATTACATCATTAACTGAGGAAAGAAAGAACCCCTTAATTTTTGCAGTTATATTCTTTATTGTTTTCTTCGTTGCGCTTATTCTTGGCTCGGAAATACAAAAAATATTGAACCTGGATTTGAAGATGGGATGGGGACAGGATATTGTAAGTGCCACAGCAATACTTCTTATAGCCCTCCTTTTCAAAGCACCTAAACAACTATTGGCATTAGAAAAACCAAAAGATAAAAATTGGTTGAAATACACGATTATTATTGGTGTTGCAATTGCTTTATGGAATTTTACTAATCAGATTTTATCCAATGATCCAAATTTCCACCGTGGCCTTGAGTACTATCTATTTGAGTTAACGATGCCAAGCCTTGCAGAAGAAATTGGTTTAAGAGGTGCAGTACTTGGATTTTTATTGTACTATGCCAAGCAATCCCGTTTTTCAAACGCTAAAATCTGGCTAATAATAATCATTCTGGCGATGCTTTTTGGAATTGCTCATCTATTAGGTGCAGAAAGTTTTACTGAAGGATTAAAAGCATTTCTTATGACATTTTCCGCCGGACTCGGGTTAAGTTGGTTGAGAATTAAGACAGGTTCATTATTTCCCGGAATAATTGCACATAGTATAATGAATGTTTTTGATAATATATTGGGGTATTTATTGTGAAAATGACAATCTACCTACATATAATTAATTCTTAAAATAATACGAAAATGAAAAAAACAATTTTATTATCCATGGTTATTTTATTGTCATTCAGCGCCTTATTCGCGCAAGATGAGCAATCTAAAGAGATAGAACTGATTAAACAAGTTATCCAGTCGGCTTATGTTGATGGTTTGTGTAATAATGCTGATGAAGACGCTGTTAAAAAAGGGTTTCATCCCGGTTTTGAATTATTGAGTGCCGGAAAGGGAAACACCATGTGGAAACTTCCCATTTATAATTGGATAGAAATAGCAAAAGAAGGTGAGGCAAAGGGCAATAAATACTCGTTTCAAGATGAGTACACCACAGTGAAGTTTTTATTTATTGATATTGCAGGAAATGTAGCCGTAGCCAAAATCGAATTCTACGAAGGAGAAGAACTGAACTATATTGATTACCTTTCGCTTATGAAATTTGAAGACGGTTGGAAAATTGTAAGTAAAATGGCCCAACGGGTTGAGAAAGAAAAAAATTAAGATGCCTAATTGTTAGTAAATATAAATACCATGAAAAAACAGATTCTTGTTTTATTTCTGTTCATTGCAATGGGATGCAATGACACGCAAATGGAAAATGAAAAGGATAAATTTCCCGAATTAACGGGTAAGTATGTTGGGCAAAAAGAGCCGGGGCTTTCTCCTGAAATATTTGCTCCAAATATTGTATCTACCGGAATGTCAGAATTAAATGCTTGTTTTTCTCCTGACTATACAGCGTTTTTCTTCTCGGTTGTTATGCCCGGCAACAATTTTGTGATCATGTCCATGAAATACGATGGTCAGCAATGGTCGGCGCCGGAAGTAGCAAGTTTTTCAGGCGAATACTCCGAAGCAGACCCATTTATCACTGCCGATGGAAAATGGTTGTACTATGTGTCCAAACGCCCCATCGACAGCTTACAAATCCCCAATACAGACTGGGATATTTGGCGTGTTGAAAATATCAATGGAGAATGGGGTAATCCCGAACATCTGGAATCAGATATA
>JBFHGX010000224.1:0-5103 GCA_041582875.1 Bacteroidales bacterium
ATTTGTCGATGGAGGCCAAATTTTTCACCCACTCTTCCAGTGCTTTTGGGTGATGTCCCAAATACAAATCAGGCTCAATGAGTTCAACTTCCATGAGTAAAAATCGCCCATCTCGCCATATCCCATCCACCCTTTGATAAAGCTGTCGGTTATTGAAACGTGCTCTCATTTTTTTTGAAATAGCCTGAATTTGTGTGTCGACTTCACTGATATGATAAACACCGCCATAATTAAACTGAACCCGGTAATCACCTTCTTTGGGAACTTTCGTTATGCTGTAATCAAATCCATTGGCAAAACTAAGCGTTGAAATTTCCCCCTTTTCAATTTCAGGGATGAACTCCTGAAGTAGAAAAGGACGGTTTTCAAAATGTTCGACAATGAGTTTATTAAATCTATTCTCCTCTTGATCTGAAATCACAAAAGTGTGATAGGAACCTCCTGAAATCATCGGTTTTAACACCATCTTTTTCCATCCCCGACCTAATGCTTTCTGAAACACATGTGCGTCATAGTTAAATACAAATTCGGTGGGAATGAGCTCGATACCTTCCGATTGCAAATCCTGTAAATAACGTTTGTCCATGTTCCACCTTACGATGTCCACAGGATTTAATAAGGGAAGCGCGTGTTTTTCGCAAAAATCGAGAAGTTCAACGAATGTTTCCGGCTTTTTGTAGTAGTTCCAAATGGTGCGAATGAGGATGGCTTGGTATGATTTCAAAGAATTTGGGTTGGTATCTTTAACTTTCTCCCAATCAATAATGTCCACTTTGATTTTCAATGCTTTGAGCTTTGAAATCACTTCCTGATCGTATGGAAGTAAATCAGGCATGTCTGAAGAAGTAAGAAAAAGTAGAGCCATTTTTTTTGCTGACAAAGGTAAGTGTTTGTCAAGAATTAAATCTGATGCGAACAAAATTGAGCACTTCGATAAGGAATGATGAGGTTAGTTGTGTAATTATCTCTTTGTCAGGATGATCAGTAATTTCGGAATATTACCCTCATACTGAACAATTCATTCTTTATTAAAAACACTATTTTTGCCACAAAATCAATGGATATGATCGACGCAACCACCATCGTGCAATGGAATAAGGAGCTTGCAGGAGCTTCATCGCAACAAGTTTTAGCTTTCTTCTTAGAGAAATTCAAAGGTAAAATCGCCTTGTCCACCAGTCTTGGTTTAGAAGACCAGGTGCTTACTCAGATGGTGGCCGAAATTGATCGTTCCACCCGGATTTTCACTTTGGATACCGGACGGCTTTTTCCGGAAGCATACGATCTAATGGATCGCACTTCGAAAAAGTACAAAATTAATATGGAAGTGTTCTTTCCAAATGCCCATGAGATTGAGGAAATGGTTGCCCAAAAAGGAGTCAACCTTTTTTACGATAGCGTTGAAAACCGCAAGTTGTGTTGCCGTTTGCGTAAATTGGTTCCTTTGGCCCGCGCCATGCAGGGGCTCGATGTGTGGATTACCGGACTACGCCGTGAACAATCGGTAACTCGTGAGGATATGCAGGTGGTGGAATGGGACGAAAACAACAACATGTTGAAAATCAACCCGCTTATCGATTGGACAGAGCAACAAGCCTGGGATTATGTTGCAGAACATAAAATTCCTGTCAATCCATTGCACAAAAAAGGATTTGCCAGTATTGGTTGTCAACCCTGTACCCGTGCTATCGAACCCGGCGAAGATGTGAGGGCAGGCCGCTGGTGGTGGGAAAACCCTGAAACCAAAGAGTGCGGTTTGCACAAGCGATAGTGCTATCTCCTGTTTAATAACAATTCTGTTTAGTAGCTACTTTTTCATCCGGAAAGGTTAAGTGCCGCTTGAGGAGGATAAACGATTCTTTGAGGGATTGGTGGTGTTTTTTGAAGTTGTTTGAATGTGAGTTGCCAGGTTACTCAGTTGATTATAAAAAACATAAGTCTTTTTGCTGGTAGTTCACTAGCTAGGTTAATTTTTAATTGATGTATTGTTGATGTAGTGTGTTTCTCAAGTAACACGGTCTATTCGACTATTTTTGTGGTAAAATAAATACCATGAAAAAACTGTCGTTAATCCTACCCATGTTAATTTTTACGGTTGGTGTTTTTGCACAAAACATTGATCAGAAAGTGGATAGTTTATTAAGCCTGATGACTCTTGATGAGAAAATTGGCCAAATGGCTCAAGCAGAACGAGGCGCATTGGAAAGTATTGGCGATATTTCATATTATAGTTTGGGTTCGCTTTTGAGTGGTGGTGGCTCGTCTCCGATTACTAATACGGCTCAGGATTGGGCTGATATGTACAATAATTACCAACAAGAGGCACTCCAAAGCCGATTAGGTATTCCTTTAATTTATGGTGTAGATGCTGTGCATGGACACAACAATGTATACGGTGCTGTCATTTTTCCGCACAATATAGGTCTCGGTTGTACATGGAATCCTGAACTTGTAACCCTTGTCAATCAAATCACAGCTACCGAAGTTGCCGCTACTGGAATCGATTGGACGTTTAGTCCTTGTATTGCAGTTCCTCAAAATGAGCGCTGGGGTAGAACCTATGAAGGATTTGGTGAGACTGCAGAAATTCAGAAAATAATGGCAGCTGCTTCAGTTAATGGTTTGCAGGGGAATGATCTTGCAGATGGAGAAACTATTCTTGCATGTGCAAAACACTTTGTTGGGGATGGGGGCACAACTGATGGTGTTGATCAGGGAAATACGCAGGTTTCTGAAGAGTTATTGAGAAGTATACATATGTCGGGTTATGTTGATGCTATAGCTTCAGGAGTTGGGTCGATAATGGCATCATATAACAGTTGGAACGGGGAAAAACTTCATGGTCATCAATACCTGTTAACAGATGTGCTAAAAACTGAATTGGGTTTTGAGGGATTTGTTGTTTCCGACTGGAAGGGTGTGGATCAGATCAATGGTGATTATAGAGAATCTGTAAAAAGAGCCATCAATGCCGGAATTGATATGGTTATGGTTCCCGATAGGTATATTTATTTTATAAGCGTATTAAAAAGTTTGGTTGAGGATAATGAAGTTGAATTGGACAGAATTGATGATGCGGTGAGGAGAATCTTGAAGCAGAAATTTTTATTAAATCTGTTTGAGGAACCTATTGCCGACAATTCACTTGTTTCGTTGGTGGGTTCAGATAGCCATCGGGAGGTTGCCCGACAAGCTGTTAGAGAATCGATGGTGTTGCTGAATGCGAAAAATGACGTGCTACCTCTTGATAAAAACAACATGAAAATCCTTGTCGCAGGTGATTTGGCAAATGATTTGGGTGCTCAATGTGGTGGTTGGAGTATTTCATGGCAGGGGTCAAATGGTCAGATTACTGAAGGGACGACCATTTTAGAGGGGTTGAATCAACTTGCTGAGACCAGTGAAATAATCTATTCCGCATCAGGTACATATGCTGATCTGGTAGATGCTGCAATTGTTGTTATTGGCGAGAATCCGTATGCTGAAGGAGCTGGAGATAGGGCGTTTCTAAACATGAATGCAAATGATGTTGATCTAGTGAAGAGCCTAAAAGAGAAGGGGATCCCTGTTGTTTGCATTCTGTTGTCGGGCCGGCCAATGATCATTGGAGATTTATTGCCCTATACCGATGCTTTTATTGCTGCGTGGTTACCCGGAACAGAAGGTACAGGAGTTGCAGATATTATTTTTGGTGATTATAATCCTTCGGGATTATTAAGTCACTCCTGGCCGGTATCGATGGACCAAATACCAATTAACTATGGACAAGATAATTATCATCCACTTTTTGAGTATAAGCACGGATTAACAAATTTTCCTGCTGAAAGCACCAGTGAATTTTTGCTTCCATTTTCTGCAATAACAAATAATACAGGAGAATATATTTTGCTTTCGTTGTGTGACACAATAACGGATTTATCAGATAATCCTGAATATTTTTCGATTAAGATCAATGATGTGTTGCTTGAGAACAATATTCTGGATATTGCTGTATCTGAAACTGATCCTACAGTTTTAATCATTGAATTAAATTCAGCGATTCAGGAATCTGATCTCAATATCAGCATTTCCTTTAATGGGGACGGAGTATTTTCGAATACGCTTCCATTAAAAAACATTTCTGATTTCCCTGTATTTAATGCCGTTACGCAATTTGGTGGTGTTATGGCCATTCCTGGAATCGTTCAAGCTGAGTATTTTGCGGAAATGTTTGGCATACAAACAGAGCCCTGTACTGATGTTGGTGGAGGCATGAATGTAGCGTATTTCGACCCGGGTGATTGGTTGAAATATACTGTTGATGTTTCACAATCGGGTTTGTACGAAATAAATTCAAGAATTTCAGGATATGTGAATGGATCAATGCTACTTACATTCGATGGTTTGAATCAAACCACTGTTAATTTCAACTCAACCAATGGATGGCAATCATGGGAAAGTTTTACTAATCAGGTTCTCCTCGAAAAAGGTATCTATGAAATGAAAGTAATAGCAAATAATGACGCTTTTAACATTAATTATTTCGAATTTACTTTGCTTGATGACATCCGTGAAGCTAATGTTGGTATTTCAGAGATAAGGGTGTTTCCCAATCCTGCCTCATCGAAAATAAGACTTGAATTTACAAATAGTCAACGGGGAGAGGTTTCAATTGCTTTATATGAAATGAATGGTAAATTAGCTCAAAAATTATATAAAGGTGTCACAGAGGTTGGAAATAGAAGTTCTGAATTTGTACTAAACCCACTTTTACCTCATGGGCTTTATTTTGTTGAAATAAAAGATGTTAACAAAAGATATTTCGTGAAACTGATAATCGAATAAGTTGTTTTTTTAGTAAAGAGCTATTCTAATGAAAGTAGAATTGACAAAATATTTTATGCAATTACAAAGTTTGTGAATTCTATCTTTTCGAGAGATTAATAATCACCATCCAGGTCTCTCCATCTAGCAATATCCAAATGAATTGTGTCGGCAAAACCAACGTAGAGTATTCTGTTTTCAATTTCTTGTCCCGATTTATCAACTTCCACTTTATTCCATCCTCCTCTTGTGATTTTGAATTCCATTTTGTTTCCTCGCACCGGAATTGTAATCGCCGGA
>JBFHGX010000225.1:0-5081 GCA_041582875.1 Bacteroidales bacterium
TAAATTTGGTGAAAACGGTTCTGAATCTGCTGATAATATAGGTGAATTAATTCCTAAATTTGAAGAAATAGCAGACTTTGTTAAAGCGGAAGCAAAGAGTTATTATTTGCTCGAATATTGTTCTCCTAAACGATCGGGTACACATAATCTCAAAATCAGGGTAACTGTTAATGGTATTTCGGGAGACTTAACCGAGACCTTTAGCGCTGATGATTTTACCGGAGGTTGTACTTTGGAGTAAGTGATCTGTCGCTTATTAGTACTAGCTATTTTTAATAACCAAAACGATATGTCACCTGTTGGTGATAGGTTTCTCCCGGACTTAGTTCTGTACTGGGGAAATTATTGTGGTTGGGAGCATCAGGAAAGTTTTGAGCTTCTAAGGCAATTCCAGAGTATTTATTTATGGGAAATCCACCTTTACCTATTTCAGATCCATCGAAATGCAGGGCAGTATAAACCTGAAGTCCGGGTTGAGTGGTATGGACTTCAACTGTTCGACCAGTAAGAGGCTCTGTGACTCTTGCGGCAAATACAAGTTTTTCCTCTCCTTTATTGATAACCCAATTGTGATCAAGCCCACCTTTTTGCTTGATGTACTCATCGTTACCAAGTACACGATCTTTCAGAAGAGTGGGGGCACTAAAATCCATACCTGTATTTCTAACTGATTTAATCTCGCCGGTAGGTATTCCATCGTTTTTTATAGGTGTAAAATGATTTGCATTTATTTCTAAAACATGATCGAGAACACTAGGCTCTCCCACACCTTTCAAGTTAAAATAGGGATGACTGGTCAGATTAAGGATGGTTTTTTTATCCGTTTTGGCTTTATAATCAATCAGTAGTTCGTTGTTGTTGCTTAAAGCGTAAATCACTTTAATATCAAGGTTTCCCGGATAATTCTGATCTCCATCAGGACTGAAAATATATAACTCATAAGCGCTTGAGTAACCTGATAAGCTAATTTCTTTCACCTCCCAAACCTTGGTGTGATATCCTTTTGATCCTCCATGCAAATGATTGTTCCCGTCGTTTTGTTCTAACTGATAATGTGTGTTGTCTAGTGAGAACCGACCTTGATCAATGCGGTTGGCCATACGTCCGCAAATGGCTCCCATATATCCGTCGCCTTGGGCGCATTTTTCAGGAGAATCGTAACCCACTACGATGTCAATCAGTTGATCGTCGTGAGGTAATTTTACTGCGGTAATTCTCGCGCCAAGCGAAATAAATTCAACTACTACACCATTGGTGTTGGTTAACTGGAAGGTGGACTGTTTCATTGTTATAGAAAATGTGAAAAGGGTGATAAAAGTGCAAACTTAAGAAGTACGCCTAAAACACAAAGGCTTTGTGGAAAAAAAATTGTTGTTTGCTTGATTGTTCAGACTGCAGTTGTCTATACCAATAAGTACAACATAGAGTACTCCAATTAAGTAACATGAAGTATGCCCTTATGTGTATTACTTTGCCGGGAACAAAGGTTTTTTTCCATGGAGGCGAATTGCTCCCTGATACTACAATGTATACCGGCTTATTATGTCTTTCATAAGTTGCTCTGTATTTTCTTAGCTTGATAAAAGGTACTTATAGTATTCGGAAAACTTATAAGTTGAGTATGTGAATCGCATAAGTATTAGTAAAAAAGTGTTTTAAGGTGTTATTTGTAATGAGGTATTTGCTCTGTACCGGTTAGATTTCAGTCATAATAATTGTCCTTAATCACAAACCTTTTCCAGATTCACAAAGTTTTTGACCGTTGATACAATATTTAACTACTTTTGCGCCCGCTTATGAATAATCCTATTGTCAACTATCTGTTAACTTCTACAAGCCAACTTCAAAGTTAGCGGTTTCCAATTTGTATATGTGTTTTTGTTGATACGGAATAATAAATTCCGGTCAGATATTATTGTTTAATCTTTACTATGAGAAAATATTTTAATCTGTTTGATTTATCACAGAAGATCAATTATAAAACTGAAATTCTATCTGGTTTAACGGTAGCATTGGCTTTGGTACCAGAAGCGGTAGCATTTGCTCTGATTGCCGGTCTTTCACCTCTTACCGGTCTTTACGCCGCGTTTATCATGGGCCTGATTACCTCTATTTTTGGAGGTCGCCCAGGAATGATTTCAGGAGCGACTGGAGCTGTAGCTGTAGTAGTGGTTTCGTTGGCTCTCACACATGGTGCCCAATACGTGTTTGCTACCGTCATTCTGGCGGGAGTTTTACAGATTTTGGCCGGAATATTTAAGTTGGGAAAATTTATGCGGATGGTTCCTCATCCTGTCATTTTTGGCTTTGTCAACGGACTGGCCATCATCATCTTTATGTCGCAGCTGGAACAGTTTAAGGATATTTCTGGTGATTGGATCTCTGGATCGGTGTTGTATATTATGCTAGGCTTGGTGTTGACTACCATGCTGATTATTTGGTGGTTACCAAAAATCAGTAGGGCTATTCCTGCCTCCTTGGTGGCCATCCTGACGATTTTCGGAATTGTGGTTTTGTTTAATATCGATACCAAAACCGTTGGAGACATTGCTTCTATCAAGGGCGGATTTCCTCCTTTTAATATTCCGGACGTTCCTTTTACCCTTGAATCTATTACTTTGATTTTACCCTATGCCTTCATCGTAGCGGCTGTAGGATTGATCGAAAGCTTACTCACCCTAAATATCATTGATGAAATTACCGGAACTCGCGGACGAGGAAACAAGGAGGCTGTTGCTCAGGGAGCTGCCAATATCCTTTCCGGTATTTTTTCAGGAATGGGTGGTTGTGCTATGATTGGTCAGAGTTTGATAAATATTTCATCCGGGGCTCGTGCCCGTTTGTCGGGAATTGTAGCTTCGGTGATGTTGTTGGTGTTTATCATGTTTGGTGCCGATTTAATCGAAAAACTACCCATGGCTGCATTAACCGGTTTGATGATCATGGTGGCCATAGGTACCTTCGAGTGGGCCAGCATTAAGGTGTTTACCAAGATGCCCAAGTCGGATATTTTTGTGATGGTAATGGTTACGCTGGTGACTGTTTTTCTTCATAACCTGGCTTTGGCAGTCATTATTGGTGTTATTATCGCAGCATTGGTCTTTGCTTGGGACAATGCCAAGCGCATCCGAGCACGTAAACACATCGATGAACATGGCGCAAAACACTATGAAATATATGGGCCGCTGTTTTTCGGATCGGTGGCTGCTTTTAACGAAAAGTTCGATGTGCAAAACGATCCGGAGGAAGTGATTATTGATTTTGCAGAAAGCCGTGTGGTGGATATGTCAGCCATCGAAGCCTTGAACAAAATTACCGAACGTTATCTTAAAGTAGGAAAAAAAATACATCTAAAACATTTAAGCCCCGATTGTAAACAGCTCCTGCAAAATGCGGAACAAATCATCGATATCAATGTGATGGAGGATCCCAATTACAAAGTGGCAGTAAACAAGTTGTAATCTAAATTGTATTTTTTAACAGGATCAGAATAATGGTTGTTGGTTTTAAAGATGTAATTTTGACCCGTCATATAGTAAAAGATTTTTTATGAAAGTAATCGCATTTAATGGGAGTCCAAAGCCTAAAGGAAACACTTATCATGCTTTAAAACTGGTAACGGATGAGTTGGAAAAAGAGGGTATCGAAACAGAGATCATCACGGTGGGGAATAAGAAAATATCGGGGTGTGTGGCTTGTAACCAATGTGTTAAAAATCAAAATGAACAATGTTCAATTTCCACCGATAAGGTAAACGATTGGATTCAGAAAATGAAAGAAGCAGATGGGATTCTTCTTGGTTCTCCAGTGCATTTTGCGGCTATGGGAGGCAATATGAAATCATTTTTAGACCGTGCTTTCTATGTGAGTGGTGTGAATGGGTCTATGTTTCGGCATAAAGTAGGCGCTGCGGTAGTGGCGGTAAGACGTTCGGGAGGATTACCAACTTTCAACGAGCTTAACAATTTTTTAAATTATGCTGAAATGATGATTCCAACTTCCAACTATTGGAATGTTATTCATGGAACTAAACCCGGTGAGGTGTTGCAAGATGAAGAAGGCGTGCAGATTATGCAGGTACTTGGGCAAAACATGGCTTATTTGATGAAATTGGTGCAACATGGAAAGCATACCGTAACACCTCCATCAAAGGTCAGAAAAATCTTCACAAATTTCATCAGGTAAGGAGTTGCTTGATAGCTGAACAAGCATTGAGCTTTGCTCAATTAACCGTTTGTAGTACCAAGGATTGAAAGAATCAGGAAATAAAAATACGTTCATTGGCTTAGGTTTTGCCCTGATGGCTACAGCATTCTGGTCAGGAAATTTTGTTGTGGCCAGTGGTTTGTCAGATAGTATTCAGCCTTTTACACTATCGTTTTACCGTTGGTTGGTAGCTACCCTTGTTTTTACGCCTATTGCTTATAAAAGTGTAAAACGAGATTGGACAGCCATTAGAACCCATTTTCCATATCTCCTACTTATTGCAGTACTTGGAATTAGTATTTTTAATACACTGATTTACTATGCGGGTCATACGACTACTGCCATCAATTTATCGCTAATTGCACTTACTTTTCCCATATTTATTCTGATCATTTCGGCCGTTGTTTTCAAGGAGCGAATCACTTTAGTTAAAATCCTTGGGATTGTGATTGTTTTGATGGGAGTGGGACTCATTATCTCCAAAGGAAATCCGGCCCAACTTCTGGATTTAACATTTAATGCCGGTGATCCATTAATGCTTTTGGCCGCTTTTATTTTTGCGGTTCATAGTCTCCTGATAAAAAACAAACCCAAAAAAATAAGTATCATCTCACTCCAATACACTACATTTTTTATTGGGATGATGGTTCTTTTTCCCTTTTACTTGCTTGGTGATGGGGGTAATATAGGGTTTGAGCCCAGTTTTCCGGTTATTGGAGCAATTCTGTATATAGGTATTTTCTCGTCTCTGGTCTCCTTTGTTTCCTGGAATAAAGCCATCGATAGAATTGGAGCTTCCTCAGCCGGGATGATTTACTTCCTGATGCCGCTTTTTAGTGGATTAGTAGCGTGGGTGCTATTGAATGAAGAATTGA
>JBFHGX010000226.1:0-5078 GCA_041582875.1 Bacteroidales bacterium
AAAATTATTGATATAATGGAAACAGTTAAATGTTTGATTATTGGCTCTGGTCCTGCCGGATATACTGCAGCCATTTACGCTTCACGCGCTGACTTAAAACCTGTTATGTACGAAGGTATGCAGCCTGGCGGACAGCTTACTACCACCACGGAAGTCGATAACTTTCCGGGTTACCCCGATGGAATTGATGGACCTGCTTTAATGGAGGATTTGAAAAAACAAGCCGTACGCTTTGGAACTGATCCCCGCTGGGGCATGGTGACAGAAATCGATACCACCAAACGACCATTCAAAGTGACCATTGACGATGGTACCGAACTATTGGCCGAAACAGTGATTATTTCTACCGGGGCTACCGCCAAATACCTTGGTCTTGAGTCAGAAGAAAAATTTAAAGGAGGCGGTGTGAGCGCTTGTGCTACCTGTGATGGATTTTTCTACAAAGGAAAAGATGTGGCTGTTGTTGGTGGTGGAGATACTGCTGCCGAGGAAGCTACCTACCTGGCCAATATCGTAAATAAAGTATATTTGATTCACCGCCGTGATGAGCTTCGTGCTTCTAAAGCCATGGTGAATCGGGTGATGAATACCCCCAATATTGAGATGCTTTGGGATACCGAAGTAAAAGAAATCGTGGGTACTGAAAGTGGTTTTATGAAAGCACTTAATGGCGCCATTGTGGTGAATAGGAAAACAGGTGAGGAGCGTAAAATTGATATCGAAGGCTTCTTTGTGGCCATCGGACATACTCCAAATACCGATATTTTCAAAGGAAAATTGGATATGGACGAAACAGGTTACCTGATCACCAAACCTGATTCTACAGCTACCAACGTTCCTGGTATTTTTGCAGCTGGCGATGTGCAAGATAAGCATTACCGTCAGGCGATTACCGCAGCAGGAACGGGTTGTATGGCCGCCATCGAAAGCGAACGCTTCTTGGGTGAGCAAAAATAAACTTTGAATATGACATATGTACGGTCTTTTGGGCTAACCCAAAAGACCGTTTTTTTTACCTTTGAACCAAAGTGTGACTCTGTTGATGATGAAACCACGGGAAAAGAAAATTATTTTTGCCTCACGCATTGCCATTGCCGGCAATGCTTTTTTGGCTTTGTTAAAAATTTCCATCGGTCTCGTGGCTGGAAGTCTGGCTGTGGTGGCCGATGGGGTAGATTCTGCAAGCGATATCATTACCTCTCTCATCACCCTATATACAGCTTATATCATCGCACGTCCTCCGGATATCAAATATCCTTATGGTTATCAAAAAGCTGACACGCTGGCAGCTAAGGCCTTGTCGTTTATTATTTTCTTTGCAGGAGCACAGCTTGCACTGTCGTCCTTCGATAAGCTAACTGATCCGGTTGCTGCGGTTATGCCTGAGCGTTTTGTTCTCTACATTGTTGGCGTTTCTATCATAGGTAAATTGCTGCTATCATGGTATTTGAATAAAACCGGGAAACACGTTGAAAGCGCCATGTTGATTGCCAATGCACGCAACATGCAAAACGACGTCGTTATTTCTGTCTCGGTTTTGGTGGGCCTGGTTTTCACTTTCGTACTTGAGATGCCCATCATTGACACCATTACCGCTTTGCTGGTCAGCTTTTACATCATGTTTGTGGCTTTTCGTATTTTCATGGAAACCAATCGGGAGCTCATGGATGGTGTTGAATCCCCTGAAATTTACCGTCAAATACTTGATGCAGTTAAACAAATTGAGGAAGTGGCGAATCCCCACCGAATTCGGGTACGAAAAATGGCCAATTTATACATGATTGCCTTGGATATTGAATTGGAAGGCAGCCTTACTTTAAATGAGTCACACCTGATCGGCGAGAAAGTAGAACAAGAGATAAAAGGCACAATTCCAAATGTATATGATGTAGTGTTGCATATTGAACCCATCGGAAATACCGAGCCACATGAAGTGTTCGGGGTTTCTGAATCGGAACTCCCCTTGGAGATTAACAAATAAAATGTGTGTTTTTTAAAAAAGAGTATCTACCTCTTTTCTCCTTTTCTATCTTTGCAGCAGATTTTTCCTCATCCAAAACTGCTGTATAATGGTGTATTTTTTTAGTCGCGACCAAAAAGAGTTCTTTCTCGTCCAAACGATGGAAGCCCTTTCTGATTCAAATAGAAAAAAGCTTAAATGGCTTTTTAACGGAGCCAAACAAATCAAAAGTGATGAACTGACCGGTTTATATATTGGTCCCCGCAAGGAAATGATTACCCCATGGAGTACCAATGCTGTCGAAATTTGCCAAAATATGGCCATCGATAATATTGTACGCATCGAGTTATTTACCAAAACAATGGATGCATCCGCCAAGTTCGACCCCATGCTGCAACAACAATATGATGGGATTGATCAACAAATTTTTCATATCCCGCAATCTCCCGAAGCCATCAGGTTTATTGATGATATTGATTTGTACAACAAACAGGAAGGTTTGGCTTTAAGTCAGGATGAAGCAGATTACCTTAAATCGGTTTCTCAACAATTGGGAAGAAAATTAACCGACTCTGAAGTGTACGGCTTTGCTCAAATCAATTCAGAGCATTGTCGGCACAAAATTTTCAATGGTACTTTCATCATCGATGGTGTGGAGATGAAAGACAGCCTGTTTGCCATGATCAAGAAAACATCCAAGGCCAATCCCAATACACTGGTTTCAGCCTACAAGGATAATGTGGCTTTTATTCTGGGTCCAAAAATTGAACAGTTTGCACCTTCCACTCAGGATACTTCGGCCTATTTTCAGATAAAAGACATCGATACGGTACTTTCCATCAAGGCCGAAACACATAATTTCCCCACAACCGTGGAGCCTTTCAATGGTGCTGCTACCGGAACTGGTGGGGAGATCCGAGACCGCATGGCAGGAGGGAAAGGCAGCATGCCTTTGGCAGGAACGGCAGTTTACATGGCTTCCTACACCCGAAACAATCCTAACCGCGATTGGGAGTTTAAATTGGAGCCACGAAAATGGCTGTACCAAACTCCTGAACAAATTTTAATCAAAGCGTCCAACGGAGCTTCCGATTTTGGAAACAAATTTGGTCAGCCATTGATCAACGGAAGTGTCCTCACCTTTGAACATCAGGAGAATAATAAGACCTACGGATACGATAAAGTGATTATGCAGGCCGGAGGTGTTGGCTATGGCCGACATCAGGATGCGTTAAAAGATATACCCGAAGCTGGCGATGTGATTGTGGTTTTAGGCGGTGATAACTACCGCATTGGCATGGGAGGTGGTGCTGTATCATCAGTTGCTACAGGCGAATTTGGAAATCAAATTGAACTGAATGCTGTGCAACGTGCCAATCCTGAAATGCAAAAACGTACCATGAATGCCATTCGTGCCATGGCCGAAATGGATGAAAATCCCATCGTTTCCATTCACGATCATGGAGCAGGCGGTCATTTGAATAGCCTTTCGGAATTGGTAGAAGACAATGGTGCTGTGATCAACCTGAACAGACTACCTGTTGGCGATCCAACCCTGTCCTTTAAAGAAATTTTAGGTAACGAATCGCAGGAGCGGATGGGGCTTGTGATCAAAGAGAAGTATTATCCTGTTTTGGAGGCGGTTGCCAAACGTGAGCGAGCTCCCATTTATAAAGTGGGGGAGGTTAGAAACGATCAAAATTTGGTCATAAAATCCGATGAAGATGAATGTCCGGTAAACCTCCAACTGGAGTATCTGTTTGGTCAACCTCCCAAAACTGTTTTGGAAGATTCGAGCAAGCATGCCGGGTTCGAAGCCATTGAATATACCGCTAATACCATTGAACACCATGTAACTCAAGTACTGAGATTGGAATCGGTGGCGTGTAAAGATTGGCTGACCAATAAAGTGGATCGTTCGGTGACCGGAAAAGTGGCCATGCAACAAACTGCCGGAAGCATTCAGCTTCCGCTGAATAACTTGGGCATTATGGCATTGGATTATCAAGGTGAATCAGGAATTGCCACTGCATTGGGTCACGCATCCATCAGCGGTTTGATCGATGCAGGTGCCGGCTCAAGGTTGGCGGTTGCCGAATCACTGACCAACTTGGTTTGGGCGCCTATTGAGAATCAACTCACTGGCGTTAGCTTGAGTGCCAATTGGATGTGGCCGGCAAAAAATCCGGGAGAAAATGCCCGTTTGTACAAGGCTGTAGAAGCCTTGAGTGATTTTGCCATTGAATTGGGAATCAATATCCCCACAGGAAAAGATTCGTTGTCGATGACCCAAAAATATCCTGACGGAGAAACGGTTTTTGCCCCGGGAACGGTGATTATAAGTGCTGCAGGTCAGGTGACAGATATTAAACAAGCTGTAAGTCCGGTGGCTTTCCCTAAAAAGGAATGGCCGCTACTGTATGTTGATTTCAGTAAGTCTTCCATGGAATTGGGAGGGAGCAGTTTGGCTCAAACCCTGAATAAAGTGGGGCAAATTACACCCGATGTTGCTGATGCCAGGTATTTTGCCTTAGCATTTAATGTAGTGCAGTCGCTGATTAGTCAGGGAATTATAAAGGCCGGACATGATGTGAGTGCCGGTGGATTGGTTACCACGCTTTTGGAAATGAATTTCGCCAATTGCGACCATGGGATGGACATCGACCTGAGCGCGTTTAGAGAAAAAGATTTGATGCGTGTGCTGTTCAGCGAGAAGCCAGCTGTGGTAATTCAAGTGTCTGACCTGAAAAAAGCGACAGCCTTACTCGAACAAAATGGAATTCATTCTGTTTTATTAGGTCAAATGAGCTGTGTCCGTACCTTAAATATTTCACAGTATGAAAAAGAGGTGGTTCGTTTAGACATCGATCGCTTGCGTGATGTTTGGTTCGAGACTTCGTATTTATTAGATAAGAATCAGAGCGGTGATGGACATGCCCGTTGTCGTTACCAGAATTATAAATTCCAGGATTTGAGCTTTAGCTTTGGTAGTTCGTTTACAGGAAAAGCCAGTGATTTAGGTATTGATTTGCACCGAAGAACTCCTTCAGGAATCAAAGCTGCCATCATTCGTGAGAAAGGCGTGAATGGCGATCGTGAGATGGCCTATGCCATGTAC
>JBFHGX010000227.1:0-5059 GCA_041582875.1 Bacteroidales bacterium
CACAGCCATCCGAAAGTTTTAGAAACATCAAATTATTGATTCTTAATGCCCAGAATATCAGATTAATAACTGAATAAATCCATCTGAATCGAGAATTTATCTACATCAAATAGCGTTTTCCCGGGTGGCTTTTCTATTTTTTGCACCTTGCCATTGATGCTGCACAAGTACCCGAATGACAGGTAATGTAGCAAACAAATCCTCACTTTCTCACAAAAATTACTGAACGCTGTTTTCGCTTTGCAATAAACCCTTCTGATCAACTCCAATAGCAGGAAAACAATCATGGCCACAAATATTTGTGATTTCACGGCATTTTCACTAGTCCCCAAGAAGGTTTTGATTTGCAGGTTCTGCTTCATGAGTTTGAAAAATATTTCGATATCCCAACGTTTTTTGTACAGATCAGCAATTGTTCTGGCTTGCCAATCTAATTGATTGCTAATGATTCGAATCACTTTATTCTCATCTGCCTTATAAACAGTAACTAACCGAAATACGGTATCTTCCAGGCCTGCTTTTTGAGCTTCTTTACTGGTGAATTTTATTAATTCATCCTTTAAAATATCCTGATCTATCTCATCTGGTAAATCCAGTTCCTCAATACTTTCGTATAGTATGTTGCTTTTAATACGGGTGACAAAAATATTTTTAGCCTGACACCGTTTGTTGATCAGCTCAAAATCAAAATAGGCTCTATCCTCAACAATAATGGTCCCTTTGGAAAAAACCTGATTTTCTAAACCTTTGCTGTCATGTGTTTTAGCCTCTGTAATATTGATATAATCAGGAAGCCCCAAAGTATCGTCCCAAACGGTATGAATTTTTAGTCCCCCTTTAGCTGTACGAAACTTTGCCCAATCAAATAGGTTCAAACAAAGACTCACAGTGGAACTGTCGATTAGTTTTATCGTTTCATTTTTGACCTCTTCGATTACTTGTCGATCTCGGGTGTCGGTTAAGGTGCGCCTGTAATGGTTAACAAGCTGGTAATAAATATCTTCAAACACCCGATAATCTCGTTGCTTATTGCCATCGCTCATGGTTGATTTGGCAGGGTTCTGTTTTAAGCCTAAATCATTCAAGAAAGTACTACTGATTGATAACCCGCAACTTATATCCGAAAGGGTGTAACATTTTCCAAGCTGTCCGAAAGTTAAGGCTACTAATTGGTCGTATGTCTTGTATTTATGACACCCTTTGTCGGTCTGAAATTTTCTTACGGATTTACGAAATATATGGCTGGGAATTAAATCTAAGACCTGTCGAATGATGGGCTTTTTATTATTTTTGCTACGCCTGTGTAATTTCATTATTTCTGTTGGTGTTAGTCTACTACAAAAATATGAGATTCTCAGGCACTTTCATTTAGGAAAGTTTCGGATAGTTGTGTAGAAGACCAATTGTTTATTTCTTTTGGTATGCTATTTGTTAATTTTTTGTTAAAACCCTAGTATTTTGAAAAACATAATATCATTATCCGTCCTAACAGTTTTTATGCTGTTTTTTCTTGCATCATGCAATCAAAAAATTGAAGATCCCAATATTAACGAATCTGAATTTGATTCAATGGTGGTTCCCGCTAACTTTACCTGGAGCACTTTAAACAAAATCAATTTTACAGTTAGTATTACCAATCCTGATGGCACCTATTCTCAAAACCTTAATGGTTTTCCTTTGGATGTAACAGACATGCAAGGGAACAGACTTATTAGAGCCAACGTTATTGACGGACAAGTATCGTTTTATCTTGAGTTAAATAAGTCAATTCAAAGTGTAGGTTTATATGCTCCTTCGCTTAATATTAATTCGGTAATCGATCTGGGTGAGGATATATATACCTTTAAGCTTCCTGAGAATATTGTTACTGCTGAATATATTGATAGTGACAATGATGGTGTTTATGATGATTTTGATGATTTTCCGGATAATGCTGAAATAGCATTTAGTGTTGATTATCCCTCTCCTTATCAGGATGGTCTTAAGTCAACAGATAGGGGATTCTCTTTTTGGTATTATCAAGTATTTGAAGATCTCTGGCCTTCAAAAGGTGATTATGATTTTAACGACCTCACCTTGAAGATTAAAATGAAGGTAAATACAAATGGATCAGGTAAATGGAAGAATGGCACTTTCGATGTTTATATATGGACAAATGGTGCTGGTATTGACTTGGGGTGTGGTATTGACTTTTATAAATACAATGGAAGTCAAAGCGGAAAATCGATATTGGAATATATGCCCGATGGATCCATAGGTTTAGTTTCAGGAAGCTATAATCCTGATTTTACAAGGTTGGATCCAAATGCTGAAAACGCAATTATCGTATTTAACAATACAGATGATGTAAAACCAATCGATTATTATAATACGGGTCAGGGACTGAGTTATGATCCGATGTTAACTCCAGTTTCATTTGAATGGGACATAAATACACCTCAAAATATGAGAGCCTATATGTACTTGTATTATGCCACTGATCGTGGTCATGAAATCAGAACGGTGGGGTTACCTCCAACCAAAGGGCTTGATATGAGCTTGTTAGGAACCTACGATGATGATTCGCCAGTTACAGGATGGGACTGGACTCCTGGCACTACTTTCCTGGCACCTCTTGAAACACCGTTTTTTGTAACCGACAACCTTCTTCCATGGGGTATAGAGATTGAATGGGATGGTGATTTATCTGTTCCTGTTGAAAAAGTTAATATTTTAGATGCTTTTCCTCAATTTCAAGATTGGGCAGAATCAGGTGGTAATCAGAATACAAAATGGTATAAATACCCAAGTTCTGACCCTTCGTTGGTTTTTGATGTTGGTGAATTAGTTACCTCAAAATAATATATCCTGAAAATAGAATAGCCAAAGCATATTTTTGTCCTGTCAATTAAGTTGATATTTTCAGACGAACGTCATTAGGATTGTCATATTCTTCCTCAAATTGCTATTGCATTATCTGAATAGCGCAGTTTCAAAGTAGTTTATTATTTTTGGACTGGTTTTATTAAAAAAATGTATGAAAGTATTTATAGTTGAAGATGAAGAACACAGTAAAAAAACACTCACTAATTTCTTAACCAAATATGTGTCCGAAGTCAACTTAGTGGGGACTGCAGAAATGGTTTCAGAAGCCATACCTGAGATTAACCGTCTGAAGCCTGAACTTGTTTTTCTCGACATCGACCTACCAGATGGCAATGGTTTCGAAGTGCTTGATGGAATAAACGAACCTTTACCCAAGGTGATTTTTGTTACGGCTTACAATCAATACGCGGTAAAAGCTTTTCAGGTGAGCGCCATCGACTACTTGCTAAAACCCGTTGACCCAATGCTGTTGAAAAATGCAGTACAAAAGGCCATGCATACTGATCATTCTTCCGATGAGCTGAAAACCAGAAAAGAAATCCTTCAATCCAACCACAAAGAAGGCTTGCAAAAACTTGCGCTTCCCACCCAACAAGGCATCCAAATGGTCAAGATCAACGACATAATCCGTATTGAAGCCGATGGCAATTATGCCAAAATATACCTGGTGAACTCAGAAAGTGTTTTTGTTTCCAAACAACTTAAAGTATTTGAAAGCTGGCTCGAAGGTCTCAGTTTTTTCAGGGTGCACCACTCCCATATCATTAACCTAAACTACCTGCAAAAGTACATCAAAGGAGATGGGGGTAGCGTGATCATGGACAATGGCCATGAGGTGGAAGTGTCACGGAGGCGTAAGGATGAGTTTTTAAAAATGATTAGCCGTTAATAAACCACCAGCTTTTGAATAGATAAAATCTGGTTTTCAGCCATTAGTGCAACCAAATATACACCGGATTCCGCAGGAGAATTTAACAAATCTACTGTTCCTGAAAAGCCTTGCAAACGCTGTTTAAACAACAATTTTGCTGAGATTGAAAAAACACCAAGTTGAAGGTCTTTCCCTTTGGCACCCTGATAGTTTACACGAAAATGGTCACTTCCCGGATTAGGAAAAACTCGCAGGCTATAATCTTCTTTATCAGTTATTTCATTATTTCCTGTGGTGGGCGATACAATGGAAACACTCAAATCATCAAAATAAAATCCATCTTCGCGTACATAAGTATCACTTACCAATACAAATTTGATCCATACTTTTTGATCAAGAAAATCCTCCAAATTGATCTCTTCTTGTACCCAGGTATATTGAAATCCATCATACAAAGGCTCTCCTTCCGCTTGATCTTCAGTACCAGGCTTGGTGTATTTCCCAGAAAGAGCTATCCATCCTAAAGTAGTATCAGCACTGGCCATTACCTGCACATAATCATAGCCGGCTTCAGTTTCCCACTTGGCCCAAAACCGTAAAAAAGCGGCTTTTGCTCCCGTCAGATCCATCAATGTGTCGAGATGTAATTCTGAATATTCATCATTTGAGTAATTTCCAAAGGGCGAATCGGTCATGGATTTTAAAGGAGAAACGAACTCACTTTCAGTAATATCCCATTTTTGACTTACCCACAATGGATCCTGTTCAAAATCAATTTCAAAAATGGGGATTTCGGTTCCAAAAACCCGACTGATGGTATCACTCAGCACCATCTGTCCGTTGTCCACCGATAACAAATACCGAAAAACGGTTCCTTCTTCAATAGCTGGATCAAGGGTAAAGGCAATGGAGTCCGTTGCTATCTCAAGCAACTCCATATTGGTAAACACTTTTGAAGTTCCGGCCACCTGGATAAACGCATCCAAAGGCGCAATACTTACGGTATATACTCCACCCTCTTTCAGTCCTATGCGTTTAAGATTAAAATGAGCATATCCACTCAGAGTGGGAACAGCCATTGGCGAAATATTGGTTACTTCGGCATAATGCAATAGTAATCGGGCAGCCATCAAACTTTGAAAAACATTTTCCTGACAGAGCGGAATAATTTTACTGGTTGTCGGCCAAAATCCATCACTGGAACTACCTATTTCAGGCACATAAGCGTAAATCTTGTCTTTTGTCAACTCATCGCCATACATCCAATCGTTGGAATCACCATTGGTGGGATAGATGGTGGTACTGGCCGGGCCATATACATAA
>JBFHGX010000228.1:0-5022 GCA_041582875.1 Bacteroidales bacterium
CCGTAATAAGGATGCTCCTGAATGGCCATCAATTGTATGGTGTTGTATCCCAATTTAGCAACTCTGGGCAGCACATTTGCTGTAAATTCCTTATAACTTCCTACTTTAAATTCCGCAGTAGCCATACCCACATGGGCTTCGTAAATCAACGGATTTTTGACTTGAGCAGGCACTTTATTTTTCCACTGATAAGGCTTTTTTGGATTCCATACCTGAGCAGAAAACAGATGGGTTTCCTTATCCTGCACCACCCGTTGGCTCCAGGCCGGAATGCGCTCACCTCGCCCGCCTTGCCACTCAATAAGCAGCTTGTACAACATGCCATGTTCTAAGGTTTCTTTGGGAAGATGAATTTCATATACTCCTTTTCCCAAAGATGTTAGCTCAAACCGATGGTGCTTTTTCCAACCATTAAAATCGCCCAAAAAATAAATGGCTTTGGCATTGGGCGCCCATTCGCGAAAAACCCAACCCTCTGCTGTTTTATGCAATCCGAAATACAAATGGCCATTGGCGAAATCAGTCAGTTTTCCGGTGTTGCCTGACATCTCCAAAGCTTTCTCCATGGTTTTTTGATGACGGTTCAAAATAACCGAATGAAAAGGCTCAAGCCAGGGATCATTTTTTACAAGAGGGAGTTTATTCATCGAACAATGCTAAGTAGTTTACTAAAGAAGGTTGATGCTTCAAAGATAGGATAGATTTTTGGTTGGTGGAACATGTAGTATGATGAATTCTCACGGAGGAAATTTGTCAAATATTTCATCAGATTTCGTCCTACGGTAAATAATTTGATAGAAATTCATTAATTTTAGACTTTCAATTGACCCTATGGACTACAAAGATTATTATAAGATTCTCGGGGTGGACAAATCGGCCACCAAGGAGGAAATAAAAAAGGCTTACCGCAAGTTGGCCAAGGAATACCATCCTGACAAGACCAAAGGCGATAAAGCGCTGGAAGAAAAATTCAAGGCCGTATCGGAGGCTTATCAGGTACTTAGTAACGACGAAAATCGGAAAAAATACGACGACCTAGGTGCCAACTGGAAACAAGCCCAACAGCAGCCAGGCGGCGATGCCGGATTCGATTATTCGCAGTTTTATGGTCAGGCAGGCGGACAGCGTGGGCAGCATCAATCCTATCAAGGCGATCCGGAAGCATTTTCTGATTTCTTTAACAATATTTTTGGTGGCGGTGCCGGAGGCTTTAGCAGTCAAAGTCGTGGCAGCAACCGTAAAATGAAGGGACAGGATTTTACCGCCGATATGGAAATCACCATGGAAGAGGCTTATCATGGCTGTTCCCGAATTTTACAACTCGATAATCAAAAACTCCGCATCAGCACTAAACCCGGAACCCGCGATCAGCAAAAAATCAAACTCAAAGGCAAAGGGAGTCCGGGTAGAAATGGCGGACCCAATGGCGATTTGTATATCACCATCCATGTGCAAAGGAATCCCAATTTTAAAAGAAAAGAAAATGATTTATACAGTAAACTAACCTTGGATTTATATACAGCAGTACTTGGCGGATCGATCCAGGTGCCTACCCTCAATGGAAATGTAACCATGAAAATCCCTAAAGGAACACAAGGCGGTAAAAAACTCCGTTTGAAGGGAAAAGGGATGCCTGTGTACGGAACATCAAATCAATTTGGCGACCTGTACGTCACCACACAAATTCAAATCCCCACCGATTTAAGTCCCGAAGAAGAAAAACTATTTGTCGAACTCAAAGAAAAAAGCCATGAATACAATCGTTAGATTTCACGACTTTCATATGCATCTGGCACTGGAACAGTTTGCTCAGGCACTCAACGATGCACACCTTACCCACTACGCTTCAGATTTGTTGCCCGAACTCGAACTGGCCAACGAAATCGCCTTTATGGACTCCATCAGCAAAGCTCAACAGGTGATGGCCACCCTCAACCTACCGGTAGAAAGCCATTTTAAACGCATTTACCGTAACAATGAAGGTTGCATATACTGCGATTACAAGCTCTCGCATATTGCCTACCTGCTGGTGAGCATCAATGGCGATGTGGCCAATCCAAAGGTAGCCGGTATTCAGTACGAACTGATCAGCAGACTATTAAACAAATAGACTCATTCAATGTCCCTCTGTCCCTCTCACAAACTAAAACACCAACTCCATGTGCGGACGATTTCAACTTTCGGTAAAAGGCAAACACATCAGCGAACGCTTTAACGTGGAGGTATTTGATGAAATGTACAAACCCAGTTTTAACAGTGCTCCCGGACAAAATCTTCCGGTTATTACCAATACCGAGTCTGAAAAATTAAGCTTATTCAAATGGGGACTGGTGCCTTTTTGGGCCAAAGATCCTAAAATAGGGAACAAATTGATTAACACGCGTGCTGAGACCATTATGGAAAAACCCTCCTTCAAGGCAGCTTTCACCCGCAGGCGTTGTCTGATTCCGGCCAACGGGTTTTTTGAATGGAAAAAGGGCACTCAAAAATTACCTTACCGGATTTTTCTAAAAAATGAGGCTTTATTCGCCATGGCTGGCCTTTGGGAAACATGGAAAGACGCTGATGGCAACCTACTGCACACCTTTTCCATCATTACCACCGAACCCAATGAATTGATGAAGCCCATCCACAACCGCATGCCCGTCATCCTACCTCCAGAAGCTGAAAACACCTGGCTTCACGAAGAAAACCCACAGGTGCTGCTTGCTTTATTACAACCCTATGATGCTAATAAAATGGAAGCTTACACCATTGGAAATGCCATTAATTCACCAGCGAACAACAATTTAGCCCTAATCAATCCTTCCCAAACAGGAACACTATCTCTTGATCTTTAGGACAACACTACCATAAACGTCTCCTGAAAAAGAACAGGTTATAACCTTTGTGTGCCCTTCGAGTCTTGGTGATTTCGTGGCGAAAACTGGCCACTAAGACACTAAAACACAAAGAATCCTCAAAAAATTATCCCGAAAAATGCGGAGCATCTAAAATCATGATCATCATGAAAATCTGCGTTCCATTCCCAATGATCCGTGTTCATCAGCCAAATCCGTGTCATCCGTGGTCCATCAAAAAAAACTCCCATCAGCAAACAAGCAATAAATTATTTATCATAAATTTACTGCTTTTAAATCTAAACCCAATTAAAATGGAAGAAGCATTGACCACCCCAACAGAACAAGAAGAAAAAATGACCTTGAGTAAAACTACCATCACCTATTTGACCGAAACCCGAAAGTGGACCCATTTTTTATCCATCGTCGGATTTATCTTTGTAGGCATCATGGTATTGATTGGCTTGGTTATGGGTCCAATATTCAATAATTTACCCATGGGCGACAATCCCATGCCTTTTCCGGGAGGCGTGATAACCGTCTTGTATATTGCAATGGCCTTGGTCTATTTTTTTCCCGTTTACTACCTGTATCAATTTTCGGTTAAAATGAAAACTGCCCTCGTGCAAAAATCAGAAGTCTATCTGGAATCAGCATTTCGATTTTTGAAATCAAACTTTAAATTCATGGGGATACTGACCATCGTCATACTTGCACTTTACCCCATCGGCATTATTGCAGCCATAATTTTTGGAGTTATGTCAGGAATGCATTAAGAATTAAACACCAACCATAACTTTAGAAAAATTATTTCAACTCATTCTAAATTACTGATATTTAGTCGGAATCCATATGTTGGTTCAATAATATTTAAATATTTTTACGCTCCTGTTTAAAAAAAAATAGGTTTTTTACCTGGATCGTCCAATTTAATATCCTGAAATACAGTTTTTTGTCTGTTTAAGTTCTGAAATTTTGAAAATTCTTTTACAATCTAAATTCCTGTTAAGCAGGATATTCGTTTTTATTGTTATAATTTGGGCGGGTCAGTTAGTGGCACAACCGGCAGGGTATTATGACAATGCATCTGGTTTAACTGGCCAAAATCTGCAAATTGCTTTACACGACATCATCGATAACCATACCGTAAAATCTTACGATTACCTGTGGACAGCTTTTGAAACTACCGATGACAAAACCAATGGCAAGGTATGGGACATGTACTCAGATGTTCCGGATGGCACACCTGCTTATGAATATACTTTTGGTAGTGATCAGTGTGGTACATATGGTGAAGAAGGCGACTGTTATAACCGCGAACACTCCTTTCCGGCAAGCTGGTTTAGCGATGGTTCACCCATGTACACCGACTTGTTTCATTTGGTTCCCACCGACGGCAAAGTAAATGGAATGCGCAGCAATTATCCTTATGGAGAAGTGGGCACAGCTACCTGGACTTCAACAAATGGTTGTCAAGTGGGCGCATCTGATTTCCCCGGATATTCTGGAACAGTATTCGAACCCATTGATGACTATAAGGGGGACTTTGCCCGCAATTACTTCTACATGGCCACCCGGTATAGTAATTTGATTGGGAATTGGTCAAGCCCCATGTTGGACGGAAGCTCCTTTCCGGCTTTCACTGAATGGGCAGAAACCCTGCTCATTTCCTGGCACAATGCTGATCCGGTTTCTCAAAAGGAAATTGACCGCAACAATGCCATTTATGGCATCCAAAACAACCGAAACCCCTACATTGATCATCCTGAATACGTAGATTTGGTTTGGGGCGATGGTTTTGATCCTGAACCAGCCAACCATGTGAGCGATTTTTCAGCCCACTGCATTGTCCTTAACTGGAACGATGCCACCGGAACTACCTTGCCCGATGGTTACTTAATTCGCATGAGTGCCGTTGGTTTTGATGATATCACCACACCGGTTGATGGCACAGCAGTAGCAGACGATTCCTCCAATAAAAACCGAGGCTATGGTATTGAAACAGCCACATTTGGTGGTCTTACAATAGGCTCCACCTACTATTTTAAAATCTATTCTTATACGGGAAGTGGCTCCTCCATCGATTACAAACTCGATGGCGATATTCCGCAAATAAGCTTAATGGCAAATTAACTTGAAAATGAATAATTAATCACTATTTTTGAAGAGTAAAGACGAAAAA
>JBFHGX010000229.1:0-5016 GCA_041582875.1 Bacteroidales bacterium
CTTCACTATTTTGGCGAAGTTGCCTGATATCATCCAAGACAGATTCCTTCAGATGAATAAAATCTGTCATATTTTCAGCGTCATTCACCTTTCGCTGCAAGTCATCCAATATCTTTTGCATCCTTATCTTCCAATAAATTAAACCTTTTGCCTCAGCAGAGCAATGGTAAAGGTTTGATTATAAAAATCACAATGATGGTTCGGATTGGTACCAATCTCACCATAAGTGAAAAATCCGACAAGTGGAGCCTGCCACTTTTTAATGGCAATATTTACCTCATCAGATATTAGTGGTCCAAGAGCCAAATGCCTTGCCATACAACTAAACAACAGACAACAATCTGGTTTTGAATCGCCTTCGGAAAAAGCCTCAATGTTTTTACGTGTAAAATCGATGACCTCGAAACCGGGAGAACTGGAAAAATTAACCAAACTATCTTCTGGAACACTTCCGGCAAAAACCAACGAACGAGCTTCTTTATCCACGCCCATTACAGCTCTAAGCGCCGTTTCACCATTCTCACGTTTAATCATCAATGGATATTCCACTCCTACCGAAGGTAAATCATCTTCCAGCACATTCAAGTATTTCATGTACACATCCAACGCCGGACGACCATCGATAGAATTTACCACATTGCCTTTGGAGGAAGTTACCCTTAAATCTGCGCCCAAACTTATCCATCCTGAGGTAGCCAAACCGGTTACCTCAATCAATGCCTGATCAAAACTCAGAATAACTATTCCGTGATTATAAAATTGGTTATTATGAAATATCCATGTTTCTTCAAAAATTGCATCATCACCGGCTAGTCCGCCAAAAATGGGAGTTTGCTTGCCTACCACATCCATAAGGCCTTCAACCAAAGCTTGTCCGTCAACCTTCATGCCACTGGCCATAACAATGAGTGATTGTTTATCGAAATGATTAAGCGTTGATTGAGCAGCATCCCTTCCCAGACGAAAAGAATCATTTTCTGTACCCTCAAATATATAGGCCTTAAAAGCGCGCGGATCAACATCAAGGAGCATAACTACGGCTGATCGATCCGAAATAAATACTTCATTGGCATCACCACTAATTTCGCCACAACTACTCGCTCCCACAAGGGTGATTCGATATTTAACAAAAGTCTCCGCAAGTTGTTTAATTGGAAGACTTACTGACGAAAAAACAATTCCCAATGTAGGGATAAATCCATCATTCAACAACAGCTGAAGCTGGTGTTCCACATTACGGAAATCGTGAATAAGAAGGGTTTTGGCGTTCATATGTTATCTCAATTATCTTCTAACAAGCAGTGATTCAATATTTTTTTCACGAAAATAAAGGAATAGCTTCATATAAACAAACATCTGTTAAATAATAACTACTAATTATTTCATTTTATTCATATTCTGAGATTTAGTGTCGCGCCGTAATTCTTTAACAACAGTAAAAAAACAGCACAAATTAAACACTGAGCGGTAGCACATTACAAAAGCTAGAATATAGTTTACAAAATCTCATTCAACAATGTGGTGGACCACCACGGATTAGTTTATATTTTTGTCATGAAATAGCTTGATCAATCTAATGGCAGAAAACCGAAAGTTCATCAATGTGGGAATTGTTGCCCATGTAGACGCAGGAAAAACATCCATCACCGAATTACTACTCTTCAAAGGCGGAGTAATTCGCAGTCTGGGTAGCGTAGACCAAGGCACCTCACAAACTGACTGGCTTCCCATTGAAAAAGAAAGAGGAATTTCTGTCAGAAGTGCTTCTGCTTCTTTTGAATGGAAAAACAAAAACATCAACATCATCGACACGCCCGGACACGTTGATTTTTCTGCTGAAGTGGAACGTTCGCTCAGAGCCCTGGATTGCGCCATCCTGGTGTTGTCGGCCGTTGAAGGGGTTCAGGCTCACTCAGAAACACTTTGGGAAGCCTTACGCAAATTAAACATTCCCACCCTGATTTTTATTAATAAAATTGACCGTTCTGGCGCCGATATGTTATCAATTGTGGAGGAGATTAAGAAAGAATTATCGCCGCAAATCATCGCTATTCAAATGACTGATAATCCCGGAGATTCGAATGTAAATATTATCAACTCTTTTAACGGCCACATGAACTCCGTTCAAAAGGAAGCTGCCACCGAATCGTTAGCCAATCAAGACGACGAGTTGTTAACCAAATACCTGGATGGAGAAATAATCTCTTTTAATGAGCTAAAACAAAAATTAGCCTATCAAGTTGAGCACAGCCTAATATTTCCGGTCTTGATGGGTTCGGCAAAACTAGACCTGGGAATGGATGAATTATTGGAATTTATTGTTGAAACAATGCCTTCAGCTCGTGGAAATATCAACCAACCCCTTTCGGGGATTGTATACAAAGTTGAGCACGACAAAACCATTGGTCGCATAGCAAGCGTAAGATTATACAATGGAATGCTTAAAAACCGCGATATCGTTGTCAACGCTACGCAAAACATAGAGGAAAAGGTAAGTCAGATAAGAAAACTACAAGGACAAAAGTACACGGATACAGGAGAACTTGTTGCCGGTGACACCGCTGCCATATGCGGCTTATCGCAGGTGAGGGCTGGTGATATTTTGGGTTCTGCAGAAGGAATTCATGAACAGGTAAGTATAACTACTCCCCTACTCACCGTTCGGGTGTTGGCCAATCAGGAAAACGAGTTTCCCCAATTGGTTGCTGCAATGCAATTGCTCGCTGATGAAGACCCTACCATAGATTTACTTTGGCTTCGTGACGAAAGGGAGTTGCACATTAAAATTATTGGACTCATCCAGTTGGAGATTTTAGAAGCTGTTTTAGCCGATCGATTCGACCTCAACGTAACCTTTGGAGAGCCTACAGTAATCTATAAAGAAACGCCCCTTGGCTCAGGAGAGGGATATGAAGAATATACCATGCCTAAACCTTGCTGGGGCGTAGTATTGTTTAAAATTGAACCAGACCAACTTGGTAGTGGGGTTACCTACCATTCAATTGTGGGGGTGAACAAAATTGCCGCTAGATATCAGAATGAAATCGAACGTACCATTCCCCTTGCATTGCAGCAAGGAACGCTGGGTTGGGAGATTACAGACATAAAGATTACACTCATTGGTGGCGAGCATCACAACATCCATTCACGTGCTGGAGATTTTGCTATTGCTACACCCATGGCCATCATGAATGGCTTGAAAAGCATTGGCACTAAATTACTTGAACCCATGTTAGATTTCAGTATTTCAGCTCCGGAAACAACACTAGGAAAAATAGCCTCTTCATTAACATTATTACGAGCTGAATTTGGGAATCCTGAAATTACACAAGAAAAATTCACCCTCAAAGGAATTATACCCGTAGCTACTTCGTTGGACTATTCAGCCAAATTAAGTTCAATAACCGGTGGAAAAGGAAAATTTAAAACCAGTTTTTCAGGATACCGAGAATGTCCCCTTGAATTGGGTAAAACAACTGAATTTAGAGGGATAAGTCCGCTTGACCGGGCAAAGTACATACTTAAAGCGAGGAAAGCGATACAGTAAAGAGATGGAAGCTGGGAGCAGGAAGTCAGAAGTCGAGAGAAGAAGATGTAAGTCGGAAGACGGGAGATGGAAGTTGGAAGTGACTAAAGTTAAAAGTGCCTATAGTTAAGATCAGTTATACAAAGTAAGTTAGCTCCTATCGACAACATCCTGACTTTGTAAAGTAAATAATCAACCATAAGAAAGATGAACCACACCAAATATACCCAATTGAAAATAACGGATGCATCGGAGAACAACCTCAAGCATGTGGATGTTTCTATTCCTCATCAATCGCTTACGGTTATCACTGGAGTATCAGGATCGGGGAAATCTTCGTTGGCCTACAATGTTATTTTCAGAGAAAGCCAGCGGCGTTTTTTAGCTTCTTTTTCAGCCTTCTCTCGTCAATATTTGGGTAAGCTTGAAAAACCAAAAGTAAAAGATATCACCGGGCTTCAAGCAGCTTTGGCCATCAATCAAAAAACCTCCATCGACAATCCACGATCAACATTGGGCACCATGTCAGGCATATACGACTACCTCAGGTTGTTGTACGCCCGGATGGGCGAAAGGTATTGCTACAATTGTAAGCATTTAATTGCAGATAAAAAAGCGCTTTCGTGTCCCAATTGCCAATCTGAACAACCCAAACTTCAGGCAAGTTTATTTTCATTCAATTCAAAGCATGGCGCATGTGCGCAGTGCAATGGACTTGGATTAACTGAACAAATCGATCAGCGTAAGCTAATTGCCGACGAAAACCGAACACTTCGCGAAGGAGCTTTGGTTCCCACCACTCCAACAGGCTATATTGTCTATTCTCAAGTACGTGTGGATGAACTTGATAAAGTGTGTCGTGCCCATCTTTTTTCGGTGGACATTCCATGGAAGGAACTCACTCAGGAACAACGCGATGTGGTCATGTTTGGCAGCGACCGTATTAAGATTCTTTTTGGAAAACACGGACTGGAATCCAGATTGAAATGGAAAGGAATTACAGCAAAGCCCCGCGAAGAAGCCTACTACAAAGGCATGATTCCTATCATGGAGGAAATCCTGAAACGCGATCGCAACGACAACATCCTGCGCTTTGCCAGCTCATTTACTTGTACCCATTGTGGTGGGTCACGCTTACGCGAAGAAGCCCGCAACATCCTCATCGATGGTAAAAACATCTCAGAACTGAGCAATTATTCCTTAGCTCACCTACATCAATATCTTAAAGAACTCAGTGGTAACATCCACGACAGGATCATATTTGACGACATTTTGTCTCACGTATTTAAACGTTTGGAATACATGAGTTTATTGGGTTTAGATTATTTAACTCTCGACAGGGAATCCACCACGCTATCAGGAGGCGAATCACAACGGATTAGGTTAGCTTCTCAGGTGGGTAGCGGACTTCAAGGAATCCTGTATATTCTGGATGAGCCTTCCATCGGACTTCATCCGAGAGATAACAAAAAGATGCTTGAAGTACTGAA
>JBFHGX010000230.1:0-5015 GCA_041582875.1 Bacteroidales bacterium
ACGGGTGGGCTGTGGAATGGGACTTCCTGCTTCAAAAAGTTCTTTTTCCTTTTTTAACCTTTTGTCTTTTAACGATTCGGGGATTTCTTTGATGTAATAGTCGAAGGCAGCTCCAAACTTAGGATTCTCAGCCTTGTAATAGGCTGATCCTGTACCATAACGACTTCCTTCCTGAAGATACATCAAGGCATCTTGTACCGGAAAAAGAATGGCTTCTTTTTCTTCG
Source organism: Bacteroidales bacterium (assembly GCA_041582875.1). GTDB lineage: Bacteria > Bacteroidota > Bacteroidia > Bacteroidales > F082 > UBA6244. Next base: position 227 of record JBFHGX010000230.1, read on the forward strand.
AGTGTTTTGTCGTTTAACTGGCGCAGCAAAGAATAGTCATCCAAAATATAAAATCCACGTCCGAACGTAGCAATCACCAAATCCTTTTCGCGCTCCTGAATTTTGATATCGCGCACAGCAACATCGGGCAAACCGCTACCCAGTTTCAGCCAATGTGAACCGCCATCCAATGTAAAGTAAATCCCGAATTCAGTTCCTGTAAATAATAAATTCTCGTTCACCGGATCTTGAAGGATGCTATGAATAACCTGATCGTCAGGTAGGTCTCCGGCAATGCTAACCCAGGTTTTGCCCAGGTCAGTGCTCTTTAACAAATAAGGTTTGAAATCGTCGCTTTTGATGTTGTTAAAAGTGGCAAAAACCACGTTCTCATTGTAAGGAGAGGGGTAAATATCGCTTACATAAGTGTATTCAGGAACTCCGGGAAAGGTGGTGGTTTTTGTCCATGTTTTCCCGTCATCCTGACTTACTTGAATCACACCATCATCTGTGCCCACAAACAAAAGTCCTGCTTTTAATGGTGATTCAGCCAAAGCTACCGCAGTTCCCCATTGTGAAGTAGAAACGTCCTTAGCTACGGCATCTGCCGGCCAGTATTTACCCATCACAGGAAATTGATTGCGGTCTTCGTCGCGGGTAATGTCTTCACTAATCACTTGCCAGGAATTGCCCCGGTCGTCGCTTTTAAATACTTTGTTGGCAGCCATGTACAGGCGGGTAGGAGCATGTTCGCTCAGGATAAAAGGAGCATCCCAGTTCCAACGGTAGGTCAATTCATCTTTTCTGGGTTCTGGTTTTACCTTTAGGCGTTCTCCTGATTTTTTATCATAACGGTAAATGTTTCCATACTGATAGGCGGAATAAACAATATCCGTATTGTCGGGATCAATGGCTTGCCAAAACCCATCCCCGCCAAGGGTAACTACCCATTCGTCGCTGGTTACACCGCCACGGTTGGTGTTTTGTGAAGGGCCACCCATGCTGTTGTTGTCCTGAGTTCCGCCATACACCCAATAAAAAGGTTCCGTATTGTCAACGCTTACGCGATAAAATTGAGTTACCGGAAGGGTGGTTTTAAATAAATAGCTCGATCCTCCATCCCAACTTTCGTAGATGCCACCATCGCCTCCAATAAAAAAGTGGTCGGTGTTATTGGGATCAATCCACAAAGCATGGTCGTCTACGTGGCGTTGGTTATTGCTGAAATTGTTCCATGTTTTACCACCATCTTCGGAATACCGTGAATAGGTGTCTACCGAATAAATCTTGTCTGCATTCACTGGGTCGGCATATAATTCGCTGTAATACTGACCACTGCTATTGTAATCGTTCATCTTCGAGAACGAACCACCTCTGTCGGTGGAACGATATACACCTCCCTTGTCGTTGGAGGCTTCGAACATCACATATACTTTATTGGGGTCAACCGGAGAAATCGCGATGGCCATACCCCCTTTGTCTACACCGGGAATGCCGTTGGTGAGTTTGTCCCATGTTTTTCCGGCATCAATGGATTTGTAGAAAGCTGATTCAGGACCACCGCCAATTTTACCAAATTGTCTTCTGCGGCGCTGTTCTGCTCCGGCATAAATCACATCCGGATTACCGGGTTCAAAACAAATGTTGGCTACGCCTGTATTTTCACTAATCTCGAGTACTTTTTCCCATGTTTTCCCACCATCAGTGGTTTTATATACACCGCGTTCAACACCGGGTCCCCAGGCAGAACCTTCGGCAGCTACATAAACTACCTGAGAATTACGTGGATCGATGATAATATCTCCAATTTGACGGGAATCCTTTAAGCCCATGTTTTCCCATGATTTCCCACCATCAACGGTTTTATAAACGCCGTTTCCATATCCAAGGGCACGCTGGTGGTTGTTTTCGCCTGTTCCGGCCCAAAGCACATTGGTATTGTTGGGGTCCATGGTAATGCATCCAATGGAATAAACCCCGTAATTATCAAAAATAGGATCAAAAGTGATCCCGTTATTTGTGGTTTTCCAGATGTGTCCGCTGGCTACTGCCACGTAGTATTCGCTGAAATTATTCGGATTAACAGCAAAATCAGCAATACGACCCGAAGCAAATGCAGGTCCGATGCTGCGCCATTTCATACCGCTAAACGAGGCGGCACTTAGTCCGTCCTTTTTGTCTTCTTCTTTTTTCTTTTTGGCTTCAGTAGTACCAATGGTCATCATAAAAACGACAATCAGGGCCAAAGTTTTAAGTAAGTATTGATTCTTCATGAGTTAAAAATGTGTAATTGTTATTTTGAGGGTTTAAAATTAAGTAAAATATGGTCATAGAATAGTGTAGACGTGTTTATCATATTATGACAACGTTCTCCTGAAATTCGTTTCATAAAGGTTAAAAATATTAATGGAAGGGGGATTACACAAGTATATCTATTCGAAACTGTGAGAATATTAAATAGATAAATAATAGAGATATGGAGAAAAGAATGCCAATATAAACGAAATCGAAAGTAGAGGGATTGGTCCATTTTCGTGTGATTTTTTGATGATCAGGATGATCCTTAAGAAAAAAGAATGGCAAGATTAAAATAATGGCTGTCAGATTCTTAAAAAATTCCACAAAGGATATCTCAGGATACCAATTCCCAAAGTACAGCAAAGTTACTGCCAGCCAGGGTAAAATAAGTGTAGTGATATTTTGTGAAAAAAGATGAGATTTCTGATAAAAAGGGGCTTGAGTGAAATGAACGAAATACAATCGACTGATAAGCACTCCAACCAGTACCAAAAAATAGGTGGATAATATTCCAATGGCTAACACCACCGAAAAAGAGAAATTCATGGCCTTCGCTACTTCATAGGTGCCAATGCCCCATATGGCATCGTCAACCAACAAGCCTACAGCCCCATTAATTCCCCATATGGCCATCCATATTAAAAAGTAGAACCAGATGATGGATTTTTTGTTTAAAAATAGCAACAATACAATGGAGGTCAAACCCAGAAAAAAGGAGGCGAGTGGACGTGCCAACAGGATGGTAGTCAGCGCGTCAAATGACCAGTTTGGATCGGTAATGGGAGTTTGATAAACAGCGCCTTGCTGACCCATATATGCTACAATATCGAAATCGTATGCGAAATACAACGAGGCATAATTGGAAACAAAAAACAGAATGATATACGAAAATATGGCGGTCAATACCGAGATGACAATCACAGTGAATAGTTGTGACTTACTTTTTATCTTTTGGTTTTGAGCCATATCATAACGGTTTTAACCACGATTCAAACGGTAGTGTGTTAAATACAAAGATAACCAGATATTTAGAAGATGTGACTTCTGGTATTGATAATTTGAGGTGTTTATTCAGTGCATCACTCCATTTATTGTAAACCTATTTTTTCTCGAATGGTATCAAGGGTATCAATAAGTTGCAAACTCATGTCATGACTCATTTTTTCGCTTTCCGTTTTTCCCTTTTGTAAGCACGACATCACTTCCTCAATTTCATGCACGTAGCCATTTCCTTTGTAGGGCAACTCAATTTCTGTGGGTGGATGGTTTTCTTTAAGGATGGTTAACTTTTCTGAGTGATGAAACCGCGCATGAACGCGTATAGATCCTAAACTTCCTTCGATGAATGCCTCGGTGGGTGTTTGGGTTACAATGCTTGATGCAAGATGTGAAACCGCTCCATTCGGATAATGGAAACCAATGGAACATGAAGTATCAATATTTTGTGGTGTTAGAGTTGCGGAAGCTTCAATGGCTTTGGGCAAGCCCAATAGTAGCAAACTTAAATATACCGGATAAATTCCGATATCAAGCAACGAACCACCTCCCAGCGACTTGTTGTAAAGCCGGCCTTCGGGATTGGTATCGCCCACAAAGCCGAAATCGGCCTTGATGTGCCGAATTTCACCAATTTCATGGTTGGCAATGATCTTTAGTAGTTTTTCCGTTGCCGGGATGAATCTAGTCCACATGGCCTCCATCAGAAATAATTTCCGCTGTTGGGCTTCTTTAATCATGGCTCCTACCTCATCCGTATTCATGCCAAAAGCCTTTTCGCACAGTACTGCTTTGTTGGCTTTCAGACATAGCATGGTGTTTTCAAAATGAAAAACATGCGGAGTGGCAATGTACACAATATCAATTTCAGGGTGATTGACCAGAGCTTCATACGAACCAAAATAATGCTCTGCCTGATGTTTTTCGGCAAAGTCCATTGCTTTTTCAATGTCGCGTGAAGCCACACCCCAAAGACACGCATTTGATACGAGCTTAATATCTTCAGCAAATTTGCGGGCGATCTTGCCCAACCCGATAATTCCCCAGTTTATTGTTTTAGTCATTGCTTTACGGATGATATTCACCTAAGGTTATTACTGAAAGTTCATTCAGTAGGTTAAATATAATGCTAATAAACAAGGGTTTGCATGGCATGTGGAGGAATCTCCATTTTTACTTCTTGCTCACCCACCAATAAATGATAATCAATCTTGTCATCGGTAGCATTCATCACCACAGTGACCATGCTACCATCTTCGTTAAGGAACGACGTACTTTCGATTGTACTTCTGCTGGTGGTGGTACTTACTCTTTTGGCACCGGGCTTAATGAATTTGGAAAAATGACCAATGTAATAATACGAAGGGGTGTAAATCAGTTCGCTCGTCTTGGTGTCGGCATGAACAGGAGCAAAACACAAGTTGTTCACGTGGTTGGGGCCACCGGTTTCATCCAACAGGATATTCCAGTCGGTCCAGGCTACCGTTCCGTTATTGAAATCATTGATCATCGAATG
>JBFHGX010000231.1:0-4963 GCA_041582875.1 Bacteroidales bacterium
TCAATTCGGCTTCTAACTCAGCCGCACTGGTCATTCTTCCACCTTCCACAATGTCTCCACAAAGCAATATTAAATCAATACTATCTTCCATTAAGTAGGGAATCATTCCGGAAATAGTATCTGAATCATAGGAAACATGCGTATCACCAACTACTGCAAACCGCCATTCTACGGGCTCCTCAGCAGATTCTATGTTCGGATCTTTACCACAAGAAATGGCGGCAGAAAGAATTAATGCAAGCAGAATATATTTTATATTTGTCATATAATCAGGCTGTTTCTAATTATCATTACTCGTAGTCACTATATCACGAACACATCTAACAAAATTGTAAACATACCGAACATCCCCTTGAGGCCCCAGAAACTGAGGATAAGCACTAATTTCACCACTTTTAGGATCGCTTCTTTGGCATCCTGCGCCATGAACATCCATTAGTGTTCCGTTCATTTCACCTTGTCCTTCACCAAAAGCCACATAAACAGCACTTGCATAAGGATTTGCACCATCTAAGTGTGTTGTGCCTGTCCAAAAGTAAGGGTATTGCCCAGGATTCCCATTAGGATCATTTATTTCAGTTGTTTCAAAAATGGGGTCTATTGCAGGAGATTGAGTTGTTTGTGGCGATCTTGAATAATCAACGATACTTTGTAGCTCTTTTGCATTAGGTAATCGCCAATCGGAATAGTTGGCCAATTCAAGATTTTCTGCATAGGCTAACGATTCTTCCCAATTTCGTCGAATGCCATCATCGGCTTTTTGCCACATTAAACCCGTAGCATGATCGCTCACAGTAGCATCACCATTGTCAATAAATTCATTTTTTCCGTATTCACTATTACCTCTTACCATGCGGAAATACATGGCATTGTCATTTCCTGTACTCATTTTAAATTTTGGATAGCCCTTGATACGTCCATCCACAAAATTAACCCCAAAAACGGTTGCATTGCCATTCATAGTAAGGCCTACGTACTCGGTTGCCGACCAGGTTTGTGCATCTATTTCACGTTCTCCCATGCTCAGGTCGCCAATGGGTTGATTAAAATAATTCGTATCGAGAAACATGGTAATGGCTTGTTCCCCTTTAACCTGACCCGTAAACTGGATAAGAGAATACAATTCTTTGATGGTTGGAACGCGCCAATCGGTATGGCCACCTAAGTTAGATTCATCTGCTTTAATGAAAGCTTCTTCAAATGTGATCTTTTCTCCCATATCCCTTTCCCACATTAATCCGGTAACATTGTCTGTAATTGTCCCATCCTCATTATTGGTGTACGAGGGATTATTGCCAGTGTAGTTGGCGTCTTGACCATAAAAAGCATCACCCTCATACAAAGTGAAAGTCATCTCCTGATTAGTATAAAATGCTTTGACATCTGTATCGACAATTGAATAGGTATAATTTAAACCAGGATCATCTTCCTGAACAACTGTACTATCTTTCTCACAAGCTATTAGAGCTATAAAACTAACGACCAACAATAATACTACATTCTTCATTTTTTCTATTTAAGTAAGTTAAATGCTTCTTTTTGAAGATGTATAAGATCTACCAAAACTTTTTTTGGACAATCTCTATTAACAACCTCAACCTAGTAGGCGAGAAACCTTTGAAGTATCAGTTCACAAATTGTTTATTTCGCCAAATTATTGCCTTACTGATTTAATGACTTTTGAAGTAAACAATTTGTCCTCGGTATATATACGAAGTAAATATATGCCTTGGGGCAAGTCAGCAAAATCAACTTCCACATGGGCAACATGGGTAGCAACGACTCTTTTTAGTTCCATTCCAGAAGTATTATAAACACTAACCGTAGTTTTTGGAGCTTCAAGGGGAAGCATGACGCATAAATTATCGACTACCGGATTTGGATACACCGTTACAACATTCCCACTCCCTGCTATTTCGTCTGTCTCAGGAACATCATTGAGCATCAACTCGTAAATGGTTTCGATAACCATCTGTGGCTGATGCCCGAAAAATGCCTTGACTATCCTTCCCTCCTGATCAATGATAAATCCACGTCCAAAAGGCATATTACCTACTTTAGGTTGTGAGAATATCTGTCCACCTATGGAACCGTCAGCATCATACAACATGGGGGCTCGTTGATAAAAATGTGATGTCCAGGTTTGCATCCAATCAATAGGATCTCTTTCAAACTGGTTTTCGTTTAACACATAGGTTTCTACATTTGCATTATTCGCAAACTCTTTAATAATGGTATTTTGCATATCGACTTCTGCTGAGGGACAGGCCGGACACCAAGTACCAAATACCTGTATCCAGACCACTTTTCCTCTATGCTCAGAAAGTGTAAACTCACCTTTAGTTAATAGTCCGGTCTCATTATTCGGATATAGGGTTGGAAGTGTGAAATCAGGAACTACATCCCCAGCATCCAATGAGGATGAATTTCCATAGACTTGAATGGGGAGCGGATTTTCATCTGGGTCATTTGAGCGAATATACATTGTTTGACCTAACGTTTCGCTGCCTTGAGTATAAGCCACCTCAAAGAAAAGAGTGTCGCCGGGCTCAACCGATTGAGGCACCAGGTTGGTTGAAAAGTCTCCTGACAAAGCGGACACCTCATCAATAGTTAGGGTAGTTCCCCCTTGGTTAATTATAAAATGGGCTTCAACTCCTCCCTCAGCGGGGAAACGTATTCTTTGGGTACTGCATGTAATATCGGGCACGTTGGATTGAGTTAATTTCTTGATTCGATAACAATCTACCGAATTCCAACAAGCAACCAAAAGAGTGCTGTCATTGGCTGCTCCCACTCCAAAAGCAGTTCTTATATACGCTTTTTCATTAAACCTGCTTGTTTTCTCTGAAGCGACAAGAGTTAGGTGGGTACCCTCTCCAACTTCAAAAACAGAAACCCCACCAAAGGTTGAAGCAGCTAGGTAGTCACCTACCCAACATACGTCTTCGGTACAACCCGTTAATGGATACACTTGACGCGTCGATAAATCAACCCCTTCATAAACGCAAATACCGGCACCACCGCTTGCGAGATAAACCCTTCCATCCCGCACCTCGATATCTTGTGCAGTACCCATAGCCGATGTGGTTGTTTCTCCCGCTATGATTTTTGGTGCATACATATTCGAAACATCAACAATTTTCAAACCACCCCCTCCATCGGCTACATAAAGCAGGTCACCACTTAAACTCATATCAAAAACGTCAGTAAAGCCATCCGAAAGAGAGGAAATTAATGTTGGGCTTTCCGGATTGGTCAATGCATATATTCTTATTCCTTGATCATGTGCAGCGGCATAAAGATAGTCACCATACACCTTTAATTTTTCAAAGAAAACATCAGGCTCTGTCAGCGTTGTCACACTTTCAATTCCTTCAGCCGTGATCTTTGATATCCCAAAACCTGTTGTTGAAATCCGACCTTCTGACTGGTGGTTATTTACGTAAATCCAGGTATTGTTATACACTTCAACATCGCGTCCTCCTCCTCGTGCAGATCTAGTTACATAATTAGTACTTCCTGACAAAGACAATGAATCAATATTTACGATGGCAAGTCCGACGCTACTAATTAGTATTCTGCCGTTTGAAAGACCAACAGCCTTTAACAGATGATCCGTACCATCAAAATTTGGTTGGGAGGCTTGATACAGGTATCGACCCACTGGCTCGAGGACTATCCCGGATTGAGAAAAAGCACTTAGTGATACCAATATCCCTAGAACGACAATTATATGTCTCCCGAAAATACCAGGTCTATAAATTAAAAATCTACTGTCTTCCATGCGAGCTACGAAATTAGAAAAACGAATACCAAATATTACTCCTATTCTCTATCTTTATTTGACAATATTTGACAATTATTATGATTGCATTATTCCCGAAATGGCTTAAAAAAGCAAGAATAATGATCAACTTTCAATAATACTATACCGAACAAGAGGCTTTTTACCCTACTAAATTGTTTATTTTATTCAGAAAAAAGTGACTATATTCATTTTTAACATTGAATATATCTTCTTTAAATCCGGTCCCAAACAACATTAACCATTGGATTTCAAAATATTATACATAATTCGGACACCAACACCAAGGCATAACCCACGTAAATAGTTAAATATTCCTACTTTTACCTTCTGATAATTTTTACGATTGAATTCTCTATGCAAAAAATACTCATTTTATTTGCCCATCCTGCTTTTCAGCGATCCCGAATTAACAAAGTTTTAATTCAAGACCTGAACAATATGCAGGGCATTACATTTCGCGATCTCTACCAGATTTACCCCGAAATGGACATTGAAATAAAAGCTGAACAAGACCTACTCGAAGAACATGATATTTTAATTTTTCATCATCCGTTTTATTGGTACAGTGCTCCTGCCATCCTCAAAGAATGGCAGGATTTGGTTTTGCAACATGGATGGGCCTATGGAAGTCAGGGTAACGCATTAAGAGGCAAACAATTCCTACAAGTAATAACCACAGGCGCACGGCGAGACGCCTATTGTCAGAAGGGAAACAACAGATTTACCATGCGGCAATTGTTAGCCCCTTACGAGCAAACAGCCAATTTATGCCAGATGAAATACCTTCCTCCACTGATTATTCATGGCACCCATACCATAACAAAAGAGGAGTTATTAAAACATCGGGCAATCTATTTGGATTTACTGAAAGGACTAAGAGATGAAAAAATTAAACTCGAGGATTTGGCCGGCGTGGATTATTTAAATGATTATTTTACAATGAAATAAAGAGGGCAAAAGATGGAACAAGGAGGATTCTTTTTTCAGGCATTGGTATATTTAGGCGCAGCAGTAATTGCCGTTCCATTGGCAAAAAAGCTAGGGTTGGGTTCCGTATTGGGTTATCTGCTAGCAGGGATCGCAATAGGCCCGTTCGTCTTTGGTTTTATTGGTTCAGAAGGAACAGATGTGATGCATTTCGCAGAATTCGGA
>JBFHGX010000232.1:0-4946 GCA_041582875.1 Bacteroidales bacterium
ACCAATGATGTTACACCAGGTTATTACTATTACGGTGGTTCCTCCTGGATAAAAGTCGATGCCGGCCTATGGTCTTTTGATCTGGAAGAGGATATTTCTACAACCTATAATGTTGGCATCGGGACAACTTCACCACAAAACAAATTAGTTGTTGGTGGTTCGGGCTGGGCTCAATTCATATCTAATACACATGATCACAATCCATCTACTTCTTATAATTATGGAGTTTATATTGGATCAAACAGAAGTGGAGGTGACACCGAAGGAAATATTGCCTATCATAATTACTTAACCTTTGCAGAATGGGATGGTCTAACATATTCAGAAACAATGAGAATAGATGCAAGTGGCAATGTCGGTATCGGGACAACAACCCCAACAGCATTGTTGGATGTTGAGGGTATAATCCGATCAACCACAGTATCTTTAGGAAGAGATAATGAAATATGGAATTCGGGAGATGCTAGTGATGCAGGTGCTATGTATGTAAACCATAGGGGATATAATGATAATTTTGACTATTATAGGGATACTCATATATGTGATGGTAAACAACATACTATTGCATTTTTTGATGGTTCTTCAGGTAATGTCGGCATCGGGACGCTTTTGCCTTCAGTGCCTTTGCATGTGGCAAGCTATGCAGCCAATTTTCCAAATCCAGACAGCCCGGATGGAAGATATTTCAATGTGGACGCCGATTTAACTTTGTCAGATCAGTACACCTCTATTGGTAATGTATCTATATATTCTGAAGGACAAGTCGTCACGGTCGCTTCTTTTGTAGCCGCTTCAGATCAAAGAGTTAAAACAGATGTGCTTAACATAGAAAGCTCACTGGACATTATTCAAAAACTTCGTCCCGTTCAATACACCAAGACTGATCGCGTTCAGTTTGGAAATCGATTGGAGTTTGGATTTATAGCTCAAGAAGTTGAAGAAGTACTTCCTGAAGTAGTAAATACAGGAAAAGGTGAAGTTCCGGTACTTAAACCATTTGAAAAAGTAAATTTTGATGATGGTGTAAGCTATACCATTCTGGTGAAAAACGGCGATGACATCAAAGAACAAAAATATACTACTGCCAATCCCCGTCCCGAAGGTGAAATCATCGTGAAATCAAAAACCGTTGATGATTTTAAATCGCTTTCCTACGATATGATTTTTACGGTGGCCGTGGGGGCTATTCAGGAACAACAAAAAGAAATCGAAGCATTTAAAGCCGAGATTGAAGCCCTGAAAGCCCAAAACGCCAATTTAAAAGCTGAAAACTCCTCGATAAAATCAGATGTGGAAGCCCTTAAAAACGTGGTTTTTGGCACAGCTCAATTAAAACAACAATAATTTAATACTGAAGACCATGAAAAAATTCTATCTGTTATTAGCCGTTTTGCTCTTCTCAGCAACCACTTTCGCCCAAAGCGTGGGTATAAATTCAACTGGCGCAGCACCAACAAGCGGCGCCATGTTGGAAGTTGTACAAACAGGAACATCCGAAACCGCTTATTTTAAAAGCTCTAATGAAGATGGATATGGTTTGCATATTCGCACAGTGGATAACGGCAATGATAAATATGCCCTTAAAGTCGATGCTGAGAATGGTGAGATTGAGGGCTTAACTGTAACAAATGCAGGCAATGTAGGCATCGGGACAGCAACACCCGAGTCGACGTTAGAAGTCGCTGGAAGGGTGGTTATTGATAATACAGTTGCACCAGGTTTTTATGGGCAAGCAAACAACGAAAATAAAGTATATGTGGGGTATGATGGTGCAGGAACAGGGTTGCAAATATATAACTTCACTTCCGAAAAATCTCTCATGGTCGAAAACGATGGGGATTTAACTTATCCTGGCAATGTCGGCATCGGGACAACTTCGCCAGCTTACAAACTTGATATTTCATCAGTTAACGATTATGGAATACGCATCGGGCCAAATAATTTAGGAAGATCGCTTTTGTTGGGTGGATGGAATGACACTGACTTTACCGAAGCAAGTATACAGGCATCGAATGGTAATCTGCATCTTGACGCAAAAGGAGTAAATGGAGGTCCAGGTGATGGTATATACATGAACCACTATCATAATGGAGATGTGTATCTTGTTGCAGGAGGAGGTAATGTTGGCATCGGGCTCTTTGAGACTTCGCCATCCTATAAACTTCATGTAAATGGTTCTGTAGCAGGAGTAGGTCCTTATGTTAATGCTTCTGATGCTCGCCTTAAAAAAGACGTCGTAAATATAAATGATGGTCTTAGCAAGGTAATGCAACTACGCCCCGTCACCTTTAACTGGAAACAGGAAGATTATCCGGATATAAATCTTGACGACCGCAACCATGTGGGTTTCATTGCTCAGGAAGTGGAAGAAGTTGTTCCCCAGGTGGTGAGCACTGCCGGTGATGAAATGCAAACCAAAAGCATAGCGTACAGCGACCTGGTTCCGGTGCTTACCAAAGCCATCCAGGAGCAGCAAGCCGAAATTGAAGCCCTGAAAGCCCAAAATGCCATGCTTACCGGGAAAGTCACCGAACTCGATCAACTCAAAGCCGAAGTGGAAAACCTGAAAAAATCACTCGGACTGGGCACACAATTAACCGACAATAAATAAACCAATGTAAAACGATAACTCACTAAAAAATTAAACAGATGAAAAGAACATTTTTACTATTAGCCGTTTTGCTCTTCTCAGCAAGCACTTACGCCCAGAGCGTGGGCATAAACTCCGATGGTTCAACACCTGATGCTTCAGCCATGCTCGATGTAAAATCATCCACTAAAGGCTTTCTGGCCCCAAGAATGGCCACCCTTCCGGCCACAGGTTCACTCCCCGATGGTTTGATCGTATATAAGAATGACGGTCTGGAAGCTGATATGGGTTATTATTATTGTAAAAATAACACATGGATCAAAATTGGCGATGCAACAGATGCCACCCAATGGACTACCTCAGGAAGCGATATTTATTATAATAGTGGCAATGTCGGCATCGGGACGAGTAGTCCGTCACACCTATTAACTCTTTCAGGTAGTTTAGCTTCTAATCCCCAACCAGTTTTATCTTTAGATGTTTCGGAGTGGTTTACGTTCTCGCATCAGTCTGGTTATGGTTCAATTAATTGGTTTGCGAAAGCAAACGGCACAAATTTAATCAATACTCATTCTTCTGTTAGACCTTCTCAGATTGGGGCTAATGATGGAGAATTATTTTTTGCGACTGCACCCACTAATGGAGGCGGTGGGGCAGTTTCATCCTTAATAACAAGAATGGTTATAAATCCAGATGGCAAAGTCTGCATTGGGACGACAACTCCGCACGCAAGATTGACTATTGGTGGGTTTGGACATAATGTTTTAGGAGGTATAACAATGGTCCCGGATAATGATAATGATGGTGGACACTATATGACATTTACAAACGCTGGTGCTATACTAACTGTTGGATATATTGCAAGATCTGGCGACGGTGTGATTTACGGCTCATCATCCGATTACCGATTAAAAGAAAATGTTGTCAACCTCGATATTGATCAAGCCAAATCAAGGTTGATGTCATTACGACCGGTGGAGTATAACTATATTTCTGACGAGAATAAAACAGTCATCTCAGGTTTTTTGGCACATGAGATGGCCGATGCAGGATTTGCCAATGGCGTAACCGGAGAGAAAGACGCCGTAGATAAAGACGGAAAACCAATCTATCAGGCAATTGATACAAAATTCCTTATTCCCGAAATGGTTAAAGTGATCCAGGAGCAGCAAGCCGAGATAGATGCGCTGAAAAAGGAATTGGAAGAAATAAAGAAATTAATCCAATACAAAAAATAGAAGCCATGAAAAAGATAGTAATAACACAAATATTTGCACTCCTTTTTATTGGAGCTTATGCACAGGGAATTTATAATGATGGAGCCTATATTGTACATAGTGTTTCGGGAGGCAGCTGTTGGGTGCTTGATAATGGGAGTTTTACGCTTACCAGCAATAGTTCAACTACTCCAACACAATTTGAAAATCTTTTAATAACTGATGATGCCTCACTCATACTGGGTTCTGCCTCATCGCCTGCTTATCTTACAGTTACGGATGGGCTTGGAGCAACCAGTCCTGCCAGTATAACTATTCCTTCGGGCAGTACCGGGTCGAGTTCCCTAATTGTTGGAACGGTTAGCGGCACAGGAAGTTTTACAGTAAACAGGTATATTACCGGAGCCAGCCTTAACTGGCACTTGATTTCATCACCTGTCGCAAGTCAGGAAATTAGTGGAGACTTTACCCCAAGTGGTTCAACTTATGACTTTTATCTTTATAATGAACCCACAAATGAATGGATCAATAGGAAAAACTTGAGCACCGATATTCCTGTTGGAATAGCTCCCTACTTTGATATTGTAAATGAAAACTTGCTTTTCACTCCAGGCAGAGGTTACCTTGCTGCCTACAACGAAAGCAATCCAACCAAAAGCTTTTCAGGAACAATAAATCAAGATGCCATATCACAGCCTCTTACTGTTGATGGTACAACTGGTTACCAGGGTGCAAACCTAATGGGCAACCCTTATCCCAGCAGCATCGACTGGAAAGCTCCCAGTGGTTGGACAAGAGATATGTTAAGAGATGATGACGAAGGAGAAGGAAAGGGATATTCCATGTATATATGGAATGAAACAGCCAATAATTATGGAGCTTTTGTTTCCAATGGAAATGACGAAAGCGGAACACATAATGTAACCCGCTACATTCCCCCAATGCAGGGGTTCTTTGTTATGGCAGCATCAACCGGAACTTTTCAGATGACCGAAGAGGTTTGTGTTCACGAAAGTGTTTCATCATGGTTAAAAAACACCAATATAAGCCCTAACATCATCAGATTGAAGGTAAGTAGCATGGGTTATGGATCTGATGAGGTTGTTATTGAAGATAATGAAACCTCCAAAGGTGGTGCT
>JBFHGX010000233.1:0-4928 GCA_041582875.1 Bacteroidales bacterium
ATTGGGTTCAGGCTCATCGGTTCCGGCCACACCATAGGTCAGCTGCTGAATGGTGTTCATCTGCACATTCACATTTCCCCATTGGTTTTGCCAGATATTTTCGAGCGGACCGCTGGTGAATTTAAATGCATAGCTACCCGCGACAACATGACCACCGGTGGCACTTACGTGAAAGGTGGTTTGATAGACAGGATTTCCCAGCGAAATAAGTCGCACCTCGCCACCCGTAGTTTGCGCACTACCGGCAAACACCAGATTTTCGGGGGGATTGACCCAACCTGCCCAATCACCGGGCATATTAAGTCCTTCGGGAGCATAAATTTGGGCTTGCAGCGGATGAGTAAATCCCGAAAAGGTCAGAATCATCCCCAGCAATACTGCATAAAGGGGTAGTTTTCTTTGGTTAATAGGATACATATTTTTGATTTGGTTTATTGATTGCATTGAGTTTATGGTTTAACGCCTGATGATTTGACGGATGAATTGTTGTTGGCCTTGAACGACCTTAACCAGATAAATTCCGGGAGTCAGGGCAGTCAAATCAACAATAGCTTGTGGCGAGCTGATCTCGGTAGATAAAAGCCTGACCCCATTGTATTGGTATAGTTGAACAATGGCTTTTTCAGAAACATCTCCTCTGTTAAGGATTAAGTGCCCAGAAGTTGGATTGGGATACATCCCGATATCCAACCGTTGTTCATCGATGCCCACAAAGGTAATCACGTAGGTGATGTCGCCCGATACGATGCCATCCTCGGCCACGGTCATCATGAGGTTAGGTCCTATGACGAGCCAGATGCCATCCGGAGAACCGTCATCTTCAAAAATGCCCCACTCGTAACTTCCGGGATAAATATCCAGCGTAACTGTCCAAAGGTTGCCATTCTGAACCATGTCCACAGGTTCCCAGTCGGTCATGGAACCTTTGAACTTGATATTTGAATACAGCCCTGTAGCATCGGTTACTGAAAAGGTAACAGGGTAGCTCACCAACTCATTCACAACGGTGAGTATTCCACTTACGTTGTTGGTTCCATCCCAAAATCCTCCACCATTTTCAGAAAAACCTCCATAAACAAATCCCTGATCAAGGTATTGAAAACGAGAGGCATAATAGTAAGTTCCTGTTGCCACCGTTTGGGCTCCCAAATCGGCCACAAATTCGTCGTTGCTTCCCGAAGCACCCAAATAATCGGCAGAAATCCAATCGGTCCAAGTGGAAGGGTCTGTATCATTCAGGCTATAGCCTATCCAGGCTTGCAGACCTGCAGCGGGATCGTCCTGTCCGGTGATATTGGCGATATAAGCTTGTGCATACACCATGTATTCCTGACCTATTTCAATGGTACCATTGCCGGGATATTGCAAATTGGCCCAATCGATTTGTGGATCGGGAGGTGTTCCGGTCACCTGAAGCACTCCACTCACGTTGGCAGTTCCATCCCAGAAACCACCTCCCCCATCGGAATAACCTCCAAACACTTCATCTTGCGACAAATATTGAAATTTAGAAGCATAATAATAGGTTCCTTCATCAGACAAAACCGCGCCTAAATTGGCCACATATTCATCATTGTTTCCTGCATCAGCATTAAAATCCGCCAAAATCCAATTGGACCAGGTCTCAGGATCAGAATCTTCAGTATTGTATCCAATCCATGCCTGAATACCTGCACCTTGTCCGGCAGCATCCGTAACGCCCAGAGCAAAAACCTGAGCATAGACCAAAAACTCATCGTTGGGCATAATGGTTCCTGATCCGGGCCACTGTATGTTAGCCCAATCGATACCTGGTTCAGGAGGTATGGAGGAAATTGTAAGTACGCCGCTCACATTGTCGGCACCATCCCAAAATCCACCACCGCTGGCCGAATATCCGCCATAAACAAATCCCTGATCAAGGTATTGAAACCTGGAAGCATAATAATAGGTTCCTTCGGTACTGAGAGCAGCGCCCAAGTCGGCCATGTATTCATCGTTACTTCCCACATCACCTGAATAGTCAGATGCAATCCAATCGGTCCAGGTGGCAGGATCACTATCTGTTGTAGAATATCCTATCCAGGCCTGAACATCAGCACCTTGTCCGGCCTGATCCGTAACGCCTTCGATATATACCTGGGCATATACTTCATAGGAATCGCCCGGCATAATGGTTCCGGATGCAGGATATTGCAGATTGGCCCAGCCAATCACCGGAGTAGCACCTCCACCAATGGAATATTCATAGTTGCTGCCATCGTTGTTGTTAAGTTTGATGGTAAACATGTCGTAATCTTCTGTTATCCCGCTGACGGTTGATGTAAAAACATAATAGTTTACGGTTGTCATGTCGGGTTGTCCTGGAATAATGGCAGAACCATTGGTGCCATTCATGGTAACGATCAACAAATCAGAAGTATTCCAATCGTCGGTAGTATAACGTAAATAAACCAACTCTTCAGGCGATATAGCAGAATTGGTCGTAATATTTACGGTAACAGCCTCATCAGGAAGCACCGTTGTGGGAAACGAAACCGTAAGAATATCAACGGGTTCATTGGTTGTTTCCATAAAAATGGCACGGGTATTTTCATAACCATCATCTTCCCATACCACTGAATACCAATGGTTGTTGGTCACAGATACACTATTATCAGCAGTTCCCTGAAATGTATATTCCTGTAACGTATTGAGCGTCACGGTAACATCACCCCATTTGTTAGCGAAAGCGTTGGCGTCAGGACCACTGGTAAACAACCATGTATAAGTTCCTTCGGGGATATCGCCACCTGTAGCAGCCACTTCAAAAATGGTTTGCCAACGGGTAGTTCCCACATCGATTAGCTCAATGCGGCCATCCGCAACTTGTGTACTGCTGGCAAAGGCCAGGTTGTTCGTGGGAGGATTCGTCCAGGCATTCCATGACCCGGGCATATTAAGTCCTTCAGGAGCATAGATTTGAGCCCTTGCGGGAACGGTTACCAATAAAAATCCCAGCACAGCAAGCCCGAGCCATCGGGCAGCATGAGGCTTCCTGTAAAAGAAACGTTGTACCGAAAGTAAATAAAGTGATTTCATGCGATTATTTTTTTGATTTATTGAATGGTTTATCTTTTTACAACACGTTGAACCCACTGATCTGCGCCTTGACGCACCACCAGCAAATATATACCCGGAGAATAAGCTGACATATCGATGGTCGTTTTCAATTGGGTAACCGTGGACTGTTTCATTTGTTCGCCCTGACTATTATAGATGGTATATGCGACGGGCGCTGAAAAGTCGCCCAACTCCAGGGTGGAGAAACCAAGACTGGGATTAGGATAGAATGCAATATTCGACTCATTTTCCTCCAATCCTACAAACGTAATGGTATAGGTAATATCCCCTTCGATGGAACCATCCTCTGCCAGAGTGGTCACCAAATTATCTCCCTGAACCAACCAGATACCATCCGGACTTCCATCATCTTCAAGCACACCCCATTCATACGTCCCTGGATTCATGTCCAGTGTTACCGTCCAAAGGTTTCCATTCTGGATCATATCTACGGGCAACCACCCGGTGACATCACCAGAAAACTTTATATTAGCGTATAATCCTGTGGCATCGGTTACGGTGTATAATACGGGATAAGACCCAACAGGATCGGAAACATATAAAAATCCTGACACGTTGGCACTACCATCCCAGAAACCGCCACCTGAAGTAGAGTATCCACCATAGACAAGAGGTTGATCAAGGTATTGGAATCGAGAAGCGTAGAAATATGTTCCTGCAGAAGTAATTGCCGCCCCCAGGTTGGTAAAATATTCATCATTATCACCCTGATCAGCACTAAAGTTAGCCGGAATCCAATCAGTCCAAGTGGCAGGATCAGTATCGAAAGTAGAATAACCAATCCAGGCTTGAATGTCAGCTCCCTGACCAGTTTGATCGGTTATGCCTTCTACATACAACTGAGCGTAAACCTCATAACCATCACCCAACTGGATTGTACCCGACTCAGGCCATTGTAAGTTCGCCCAGGTGATCTCTGGATCAGGGGGTGTTAAGTTGACGGTGAGCTCTCCTGAAGTGTTCGTGGTGCCATCCCAAAAACCTCCATCAAAGCCGCCATACTGGAAGGGTTGCGACAGGTATTGGAATCTGGAAGCGTAGTAGTAAATGCCTTCGGTGGTGATATTTGCTCCAAGGTCGGCTTGGTATTCATCGTTACTGCCCTGGTCGGTGTTATAGGTGGCAGGTATCCAATTGGTCCATGTGGCTGGGTCGGTATCGGTGGTCGAATAGCCAATCCACGCTTGTACATCGGCTCCCTGACCTACCTGATCGGTGATGGTTTCGATGTAGACTTGGGCGTATACGTTATATGAATCACCCAATTCGATGGTGCCGGATTCAGGGTATTGCAGGTTGGCCCAGGTGATCTCAGGATCAGGTGGGGTTAGATTAACGGTTAACTCTCCTGAGGTGTTCGTTGAACCATCCCAGAAGCCGCCATCAAAGCCGCCATACTGGTAGGGTTGTGACAGGTATTGGAATCTGGAAGCGTAGTAGTATGTGCCTTGGGTGGTGATGTTTGCTCCGAGGTCGGCTTGGTATTCGTCGTTGTTGCCTTGGTCGGTGTTGTAGGTTGCTATTACCCAATTGGTCCAGGTGGCTGGGTCGGTATCTGTGGTCGAATAGCCAATCCAGGCTTGAACGTCAGCGCCCTGTCCTACTTGGTCGGTGATGGTTTCGATGTAGACTTGGGCGTATACATCATATGAATCGCCCAGCTCAATGGTACCGGATTCAGGGTATTGCAGGTTGGCCCAGGTGATCTCAGGATCGGGTGGAGTTAGATTAACGGTTAACTCTCCTGAGGTGTTCGTTGTACCATCCCAGAAACCGCCATCAAAGCCACCATACTGGTAGGGTTGGGACAGGTATTGGAATCTGGA
>JBFHGX010000234.1:0-4892 GCA_041582875.1 Bacteroidales bacterium
AACAATCGCAAACAAACCAAATTTAGACTTTTTCATTTTGAATGATTTTAAATGATTAATAAGGATATATATTGAGTTCACTAATTTAAAAGAAACACGACAAAATAAGCCATATGAAGTTTACTTTATAAACCAATTAACAAAGTAGAATTTAGGTTATATCGTTGACATTTAGGACTTTTTAGTAAAAAAGAAAAGTGATACTCCTTTAAGAGTAAAGATACTGATAATTATCATACAAAACAGTGAGTTTTGTATTTTCTGTAAAAAAACATTTTACAATAGCGACACCATTACCCTCATGTTACGGAACATAACCACCTTGTATAATAATAGTTACAAACTCAATCGGTAAGAAAATTTTATCAGGAAAATATTGGTTGGATTGACATTAATCAAATGATCGAGATGATCGTTGAGAGTAAAATCTCCATTGGGGGTATCTCCATTCCGCCCTTGCGACCAAACCAAATAAGCCGTAGAACCCGGAATATATTCCCACCTGACCACAAAGTTGGATCGAAACTCAAAAAAGCTGAAATCAGGATTTTCGAAAGAATAATCTACAACGCCATTCCCTTGTTCGGAGATGGAGTACATGTCAGTTTCAGGGTCGTACTGTATTTGCTCAGGAGTGAACTCATGAAATTGTTTCTTCACATCAAAATTTCCAGCATCCACAACTTTTTTAAAATGACTGTAATCACCGGAGAATACAAAGGGCTGTCCCCAATATTGGATGCTGAGGTCAGGAGTCACAGAATACTCAATGCGAATATCTGCACTGGCAATATTGCGGATCATCCCGGCGACAATGTAGTTTTCCTCATGATTGGCTTCAATGGTTTCAACATACATGGTATAACGATCGTTGTAACTATACCCGGGTTCAACTGAGACCTGTAACGCATTGGTAATTTGATAATTTATCTCTAAGCCAAAATTACACCACCCACCATAACCTTGCTCCGAAAAACCTGCTGATGCGTTGGGTTCGAGCACCAATTTTTTGCGGTCATCGGAATCAACTGAAAGCCAAAAACCCCAATTCCCCGGAGCCATAAGTGCAGGTCCTCCGCGTAAAATGGGACGGTCAACGTCGAAACCTCCATAGTTTAAACCTGTGGCCACACGCCAGTAGTTTTTAAAACGTGTGTTGGCATTTAAACCCAATCCCCAATACAAAAACCGACCTGAGAAATCCCATCCGGCCCATTGTTCAAGCCCAAAATTCATCGTTCTGAAAATACTAAATGGCTCCCATATTTCATACCCCAACCAGGATGCTTGAGTAATGAAGTCAGCTCTCCTTAAAAAACCCTGATCATTTAATTCCATGCCTGGCGAAAGCATGGTTACACGTTCGCCAAAGCGCCAATGTCCACCACCAATTTTTCCGCCTTCGAAATTGGCAGCCCATCCCGATAAAATATTCAGGGTAGAGTCGAGTCTGTGATGGCCCACATCGGGGCGTTGGTAATACCTTTGCGGAGCCAATTGCAGGTCGTATATGGCCTCCTCGCTTCCCTGCACTGAAGAAACAAGCCCTTTGGCTCGCATATAATAGTTTTTATCTGACCAGTACTGTGCAAAGTCAATCCCTCCTGTATAAGCAGCATCAGGAATGAAATTTAATGTACTATCATTAATAAATCTGTTGGTGGCTGTAATCATCCCACCAATAGTGGTCATGCCTTTGTTGATATCCTTTTGAACACGTGCATTAAAATAATTGGTAAAAGGCTCAACAGCTGCTTTCCTGCGAATTCCTGCAGAATCAATTTTTGCATATTCAATGTTGGTTACACTTTCCATTACGCCTATCGACCAACCATTTTTTGTCTTCCCAGAAAGTTTAAAGGCGCCCAATATTCTGGTAAACTCAGGCATACGCATATACTCATCATCATCAATATCAGGCCAGTAATGCGGTCTTCGTCCAATACGTCTTGAATAAAACAGCTTATCAGCACCGGTAGGGCCGTGGCCATTGGAAATCGAAAAATTGAAAATATTACTTCCCTCAACAAAGAAAGGGCGTTTTTCCTGAAAATAAGATTCAAAAGCAGAAAGGTTCACCTCGGATGGGTCGGCTTCCACTTGTCCGAAATCAGGGTTGATGGTAAAATTAAGGGTTAAATCATTGGTAACAGCTATTTTGCCATCAAGTCCGGCATTGTACTCCCAATGTGTACCTGTTTGAAAAGGATCCCCTTCCACGCGATCTTCTTTGGTTAAACCACCCATCAGATAAGGGATTAGCTCAACCTCTTTTTTCGGTTTAATATTTGAAATACCGTCCATCATTCCCCACATGCCTACCCAGGAAGCCGATTCGTTGGGCACCATTTGCCACACATCAAATTCGTCATTGTAAAAAATCTGCCTCATGACCTCAAGACCCCACACCAAGTCGGTTTGGTTATTTGAAAACCTCAACTGCGTGAGTGGAATTTTCATTTCTGCTACCCATCCTGAATCAACAGAGCCTACTTTAACATACCAAACAGGATCCCAAGTATCATCAGAATTAACATCATTGGTAACAATTAAATCATTTTTTACACCTGCGGCAGAAACCCCAAATACAAACCCTGTTTGATCGTCATTATAACTATCAAAAGCAATACCAGTCCAATCCCCTTCAAAGCTATCACGTCTTCCTAAACGCTTTTCTACCAATTTCATGTCGTCATACAACACTTTGATCGCCACATACAAATTATTATCATCGTATAGCACTTTAAACCAAGTGCTTTGTGAAGGCTTTTCAAACTCAAAGGGCTCCTTTTGAGTAAAATCTCCTGACCAAGTTGACTGATTCCAAACCCCTTCCAGAATCTCCCCGTCAATAGTTGGAGGCTCTCCTGAAAGTCGTTGAGTGGTATAAGTGCGCTTTTCTTGTCCAGTAACCCCTTGGGTCAATATTACAGCAAGGCAAATAAGAAATAGGTAACGCACATTCATGTTTTTAACGAAAGAGAGCAAAAATAGAGATTTATCTCAGCAATTGGATAACAGACAACTCAAAAATGCAGGAGTTTTTACAATTAATAATGAAAATAAGTAAAAAGTCTGCTTCTTTTCTAAATTATAAAATCCGGCTATTAAAAGGCGAAGTTCTTAAAAAAAACAGATCATCCCATTTGTAAGAAATACAAAGTCTAAGAAGCTTGACCTACATCATCGAGACAAAAACATAACAGCGATTATACCATCGGTAAAGGAATTGAATCTATCTTTATAAAAAAATGCTTATGGCTATGAGTTACCCTTCACGCTCCGACAGTGAATTACCTTTGTGCATTGAAGAATGGGGATGGAAATACCATCACATAGGCATTCCTACCCACCAATTCATGCCTGACGAAAAATACTTACCTCAATTCAAATTTTATGTATCAGGATTTAGTACCAGTCCTTATGGTATTGAATGGATGAGATTTGAAAGTGACAGCCCGATGGACAAATTAATACAAACAGTGCCTCACCTTGCCTTTGTGGTGAATGATTTGGATTTCGAACTGGAAAAACGAGGTTTTAACATAATCACTGCAGCAAATCCACCTTCTGATGGTTTAAGAGTAGCCATGATTGAACACAATGGCGCTCCCATTGAACTGATGCAATTTGAAAAATCCAACGCTTAAGGAAAGAAAGGTTATTGATTTGCTGGTATCTGATAACTAATCACATTCGATGTTGAAATATATTTAACTATCGTTCCTTCAACAACCCGTTCTTTCCAGGTAATGGTAACATCGAGATCTAACATGGTTTCACCGCTTACTTCAACAAGTGCATATCCATGTTCTTTTCGATGATAAATGGGGTTGACAATATAGTCATCATTAACTCCATTGTAGTTATATCTAGACATCAGCCAACCACCTCCTCCTCCAACAAGGACTTGATAAACATTATTTATAGCAAGGCCATCTCCATCTTCTATTTCGATGGCATCAAAGAAATGGTCATGACCGCAAAAATAGGTTTTGGCACCTGCATCGCTTAAGCTTTTCCAAAACGTATTGCGTTCTACTGGAAAATCATCGAGACAATCGTCATGAAAGGCTTTAAAAGCTGCTTCATGACCAAATGCAAATACATGGGGCTGGTTATTGGCTTCAAGCTGCTCATCCAACCAATCCTGATTTATTTTGTGGATATCAACATAAGTGTCGAGCCCAATAAAGAGTGCGTTTTTATGTTCAAATGAATAGGTAAGGTTTGTTTCTCCGGAGGGACCATTTTGCGGCAAAGCTTTCTCACCAGAAAAAATACTATTCCATACCGAAATATTATTGGTTGCATCATCTTCATGATTTCCTCGAACAGGATAAATCCCAATGCCTTGGGCATACAAAGGTTGAAAAATAGTTTGCCATAAATTCAATTCTGCTTCTAACTCAGCCGCACTAGTCATTCTTCCACCTTCCACAATGTCTCCACAAAGCAATATTAAATCAATACTATCTTCCATTAAGTAGGGAATCATTCCGGAAATAGTATCTGAATCATAGGAAACGTGCGTATCACCAACTACTGCAAACCGCCATTCAACAGGCTCCTCAGCAGATTCTATGTTCGGATCTTTACCACAAGAAATGGCGGCATAAAGAATTAATGCAAGCAGAATATTTTTTATATTTATCATAAAATCAGGCTGTTTCTAATTATCATTACCCTTTGCCACTATATCACGAACACATCGAACAAAATTGTAAACATACCGAACATCCCCTTGAGGCCCCAGAAACTGAGGATAAGCACTAATCTCACCACTTTTAGGGTCGCTTCTTTGGCATCCTGCGCCATGAACATCCATTAGTGTTCCGTTCATTTCACCTTGTCCTTCACCAAAAGCCACATAAACAGCACTTGCATAAGGA
>JBFHGX010000235.1:0-4851 GCA_041582875.1 Bacteroidales bacterium
ACTAAACTCCAAGGGTGGCAATGCGCCCACAGGTACAATTTTTATTGTTTCAAAAGTGCAGTCAATGTCATTGGTAAGTGTAAGTTTAACTTCGTAATCACCCGGACTGGTATAAACATGTTCGGGATACTGACCAGTTGCTGTAAAACCATCTCCAAATTCCCAAAACCAGCTGATGATATTATTTCCACTGGTTCCAACAAAGCTGATGGTCTCTTCAATTTGTGCAGGATTTGGTGTCCAAACAAATGTTGCAGTGGGCATATCGGGCACTAGAATAGTTTGAATTAAGGTGTCTGAACATTGGAACCCAACACTGTCGCTTGTAAACACCAGTTGTACATCATAAAACCCTCCAGACATAAATTGGTGCGTGGGGTTTGTTAAATTACTATACGAACCGTCGCCAAAGTCCCAATGCCATTCAAATGGGAAATACCCATTAGGAGCAGTACTTAAATCATTGAATTGATATATGTTACAGCCACTCATGGTGTAGCCAAAATTGGCTGTCGGAGTAGGAATAACTTGTATTAGTCCTGACGTGATGCCGGAACAACCTGCTGTACCAGTAACTGTTAATGTAATATAGTAGGTTCCTCCCTGGGTATAAATATGTTCTGGATATTGAGAGTAGCTCATGCCTCCGTCACCAAAATCCCAATACCATTGTACTATCGTATCTGGACTCGATCCTGCAAAAGTGTTAAGGGTTCCTGCACAAGTGGGCGAGCTGTCGAAGGTCATATAAACTTCAGGAATCGGGTTAATGGTTATTTGATGCGTAAGACTGCTCACGCATTGATTTGTATCAGTGATATAAAGCTCTACATCGTAGGTAGCCACCGAATCGTAAACATGTCCAATATACTGGCCAGTACCAAAATGACCATCCCCAAAATTCCAATACCAGTCATCAATTTGTGTTCCTGATGCTGCAAAAAAGTGGGTAGTGTCTCCAAAACAAGTAGGTTCCGGATCCATGGTAAAATAAATGGTTGGTTTTGAAGGCGCGATAACCGGATATGTAGTGTTTTTAGCACATAAAAATCCGCTACTATCGACAACCAGCGTTAAAGTTACCATATATATTCCACTAGTGTCATACACATGGGTTGGGGTTGGCCAGGTACTTGTTGTGTTGTCACCAAAATCCCAAAACCATTGCACCGAATAAAATCCTGGAGGAGGAACCGTTAAGTCATGAAACAATAAAGTATCACAAACCAATCGTTCATAGTCAAAATCAACCGTATAGTCTGCATCTGTAATAACGACCTGATCAATAGCAATATCTTCGCAACCACCTGTTCCAATTACGGTTAGCATGACATCAAAATTGCCTGGATGATCAAATAAATGATTCATATTCGGGCTGTTAGGTGCATCAACAACTACAGGAGATGTACCATCGTCAAAATTCCAAATCCACTGTTCTATAGTGCCAACCAAATTGGTCGACATATCAATAAACATAAACTCTCCACTTCCGCAGGCATATGGGCTTACTTGGGTAATACTATAGGCTGCAATGGGTACGGTCGATACCTGGATGGTATGTGTAATATACTCCATACATCCTGCTATATCTGTCACAATCAACGAAACATTAAAGCTGCTGGCCATTGTATACCGATGTTGTGGATTAGCTCCACTTCCGGAGGTGCCGTCTCCGAAATCCCAGACATAATTTGTAATGGTAGAAGTGGAGGTAACTGAACTATAAAATTGAGCAAATTCATCTAAACATATATGGTCAGCCGAAAAATCGATACCTAAAACAGGCTCTACGTAAATATTATCTGTAAAAGTGCTGCTGCATCCATTGGAATTCTCAACGGTTAGTGTGATGGTATAATCCGATGGAGTTTGTCCGTAATAATGTGTCGGGTTTTGTTCTGTAGATGTTGTTCCATCTCCAAACTCCCAATACCATGAACTCAGTATATCTCCGTTTGACTGTGATTGATCTGTAAAAAACACCACGTTACTTTCGCAGGGGTTATTGTAGGCATAAGCGGCCGTTGGGGTTGCGTTTACATTAACAGTCACTGAACTCTGTTCTTGACATCCTCGAATATCAGTTGCAATTACCGTATAGGTAGTTGTTGTGAGAGGGGAAGCTATTGGGTTTTGGATATTAGCATTATTCAATGAACCCGCTGGTGACCATTCGTAACTAATGATGGGCAAAGTTCCTCCACTTGCTGAGGAAGATAGTTGTACGGTTTCTCCTGAACAAATAATGTTCAAAGAAGTTGAGGTTGTAACAACGATCTCTTGGTTTTCAATAATCTCTATGGTCTCAATTGTTTCACACAAATTATTGTCGGTAGCAGTAACAGTATAAGTCCCTGCAGGCAAACCATATATGGAATCCTGTGTTGAAAATTCAGGGCTACCCCACGAATAAAGATATGGCAAGACACCACCTGAGCCGGTTACTTTTGCCCACCCATTGGTTTCCTGATAACAAACGGTATCGGAGTAATTAATGCCCAACAAAAACGCTTCAGGTTCAGGTATCACAACATTTGCAATGAGCATATTATTGTAAAAATCGTAAAGTGTTACCTCATAGGTGCCTGCATATAAATTAAATATAGTATCCGTTGTTCCAATGATAGTTGAATTGGGTACCTGACGCCATTCATACGTATAGGGTACGGTTCCCCCTCTGACAATGGCGGCTGCCCACCCCGTATTAAAACCGAAGCACTTTACATCCAGCGAGTCTGTTAACAACACCAGCACTTCTGGTTCAGTCATTTGTACTCCACGGTATGTCCTACAACCATGTGCATCCGTAACGGTATCAGTATAATAACCTGCTCCCAGACCAACAATAGGATTGCCCGTCATGCCATTGGACCAATGATGTGTGTAGGGAGGTGTTCCTCCTGTAACAACAGCAGTAGCAGTTCCATTGGTGCACCCATTACAAGTAGGCGTAGTCCAGTTGATGGCACTTATATTTAGTACGTCAGGTTCTGTTATTTCGATAATCTCTGGAATGGTTACACAATCATTCGCATCTTTAACCACAACCTCGTATGTACCGGGTACTAAATTTTCAAATAGGCCATTTAATGAATAGGTTGCTCCATTGTCGATGGAGTAGTTTAATACACCAAAGCCCCCTGCAGCTGCGATGGAAATTATTCCATCTCCATCTCCATTACAGGTAATATTCGTTTGTGTAATATTGGTGGTAATGCCCGGAGGATTAACAACAGTGAAATCGGAGCTGATTACAGCGCAATTGTTTAAGTCTTCTACAACCACATGATATGTGCCCTCAGATAAATCATTAAAAATCCCAATATCATTCACCTCACCTGTGGGGCTCAAAGTATAAGTGTATACTCCTGTTCCTCCTGTGGCCAAAACAGTTATTGTCCCATTGTTAAAGTCATGACAGGTAATATCAGTTTTATCTTCGTTGGTGATGATAAGTTCAGTTGGATTAACAATGGTTATATCAGCCGTTGTAGCAGCTGGACATCCATGCTCATCAGTTACGCTTACATAATAAACACCCGCTGATAGCCCAACAAAATGGCCATCTTGCTGTGACAAACTTCCGTCAGGCCATAAGGTATAAGTTAAAACGCCTGTGCCACCTAAGGCAATAACATCAATAATGCCATCATTAGCACCATAGCAAGAGATATCAATTCCTGCTTCACTATCGATGGTGATTACATCCGGATTATTAACAAGCAAGTCATTGCTTGTAATAGAGTTGAGATTTGCATCCGTAACCGTAACGGTATAAGTATTGGGTTCCAACTCAATAAAATGACCATTATCCTGTACAGCGCCCGTTTGATTAAGAGTAAAGTTATACGGAGGCAATCCACCGGAAACAGTTACAGTAACCGTTCCGTCATTATAATCATGACAGGTTAGATCGGTGGATAATTCATCTATAAACATGAACAATGGGGGCTCAGTAATAATAAACTCTGAGGTTAACACCTCGCATAGGTGATCATCCGTAACCGATACCGTATAGGTATTCGGAGCCAAACCATCAAAAAATCCTGTATTATTGCTTTGTCCGCCAGGAGTAAGTGTATATAATATTACGGGAGTTCCACCGGATGCTTGTACAGTAATAGTTCCGTTATTACAACCAAAACACAATACATTGGTGTATGCCTCACTATCAATAACCAAAGCTGGAGGATTGGTAATGATATAACTGGCACTTGTAGCCTCAGGACAACCATTTACATCATTTACAGTAACATAATAATCACCTTCCGTCAAATCTGTAAATAATCCGTTTGCTTGGGTTGCAATTATCGCACCATCTAACCATAAGTCATAGGTCAGTTCTCCTGTACCACCTGATGCTGTAATATTGATAATACCATCGTTGTTATCATTACACGAGATATCGGTAAACGATTCTGACTGAATAGTTATGGCATCTGGATTAACTAGTACAAAATCAATGGAGGTTTGCGAACAAAGATTTGCATCTTCCACCAAAACCGAATAAGTACCTGCTCCCAGCATATTGAAAAATCCAGTGGAGTTAGTAGTTCCCGTAGGCTGAAGGGTGTAATTAAGTGCTCCTGTTCCTCCCGTTGCAGTAACAGTGATACTTCCATCATTAGCATTGTTACAGGTAATCTGGGTAAAAGTCTCGGTAGTAATGGTAAATCCTGGGGGATCGGTAATAGTTACTGGCATGCTTTCTACCCAGCAACCATTTACATCAGTTACTCTGATGGTGTAATCATCGGCAGGTAATAACGTAAACAATCCTGTAGTATTGGTTTGGGTACCCGGAGTAATGGAGAATGTTCTGGTTCCTGTTCCTCCTGTTGCAGAAGCCTG
>JBFHGX010000236.1:0-4796 GCA_041582875.1 Bacteroidales bacterium
CATGAACCGTACATTTTCCCCGATACCAGCACCAATAAATCTACCCGGGCAGAAAGTAGCTTCGGTGTCAACAATATTGATAAAGAACAGTACTTAAAGCTTTATCCTAATCCGGCGCATGACTATATGACCATCGAATTCAATTTACCTTATAGCGCAGAAAGCATTATTGCCGAAATTGTAACCATTCAGGGCAAGCCTGTTGAAATTTATCGTCTAAACGGTAATCGCGGTGAAAAAATAATTGACATGCGCAAATTTATCCCCGGTACTTATTTGGTACGCCTGTGGGCAAATGGAATAGTTTTGGAAACTAGTAAATTTGTAAAAAAATAAGCTAATGAAACCGGATCCCATTAAATTGTTCTTAATAATCCTTTTCCTTCCTTTGCTGTCCATGGGGCAGCAAAGGTGGGAAACGGTTATAAGTGATAGCCTTAGTTTTTTTTTTATTACAAATACTCTGGCTTATGACGGCGGACAAATTGTTTTATCTGAGAAAGAAAATAACTACCATAATGTTATCTTTAAAATAAGTAATAATGGAGATATACTATGGCAAAAGCAAATTTATTTAGACATCCTGAATGCTCCCTATGGAATTAGACAGAATCAGCTTGGAGAAGCAATCGTATATGGTATTACTGAGCTAGGTGCACATTTAACATTATTTAATGCCTGCGGTGATCTTCTTTGGTGCAATACTTATAGCGATACCGCGGAATTTCAAGAAATTTTTCACGCGGACGGTGTTTTTCTCGATAACGGAAACATAGTAACCTTATTTAATACATACAATAGGGATTCATACAAACACGACATCGGACTAATGTCGTTTGATATGGACGGCAATTTGCTTTGGGTTCATGCGTTTAATCTTCTGGATAAGTATCCTTCGTTAACCGAGATTTATGGCTGGCATCTGCAATTATTCAATGATTTTGCTGTTATTTCTGCTTTCGGCTATTACCTTTTTCCTGGTAATCCCAATTTAGCTTACTTAAAACCTTTTTTCATCAAAACGGACAACCTTTTTAACGAAGAATGGATGCTACCCTACGGAATAGCCGATACTATCCTTGGTGATGCCAGAGGGGTGGCATCGTTCGAAAATGGCATTTTCCATGGGTATGGTTTGTATGTACCGATGGGTCAAAGTAGTGCAAATTCCCTTTTAATGAATTTTGACCTGTCGGGGCAGGAAACCGGCTACTATGGTATCGCAAACGAAGCCATTGATTCGGTTACGAATGATAATTTCTTTATCGACCTGAAGAAACGCGACGACACCTCTTATTTTACGGTCATGAAATACGGTAGTCAGGGGCCTTGGTACAATCCTGTTGGTGAGGTAATTGTTGATACTACTGGAAATGTTTTTCAACACCAGGCACATGACAACATAACAGGTGGGTATTATCCTCTGGAAAAAGACACCGTTGATAATAAATATTATTTAGCCTATCAACTCAGCTCAAATAATCAAAATAACGACATCCTCCTCTACAAATTCAACGCCGACCTCGCCCAAGCACCTTTCGACACCACCCACCACGTGTACGACAGCCTGTGCGACCACCCAATTGTTTCGGACACCATTTATTTAAATGGTTGCGATGTGATCACCGGAATTGAAGATGCACCGACACCGGAGCAATATTACCATTCACTTAAAACCATACCCCTGCACGTTTCTCCCAACCCGGCAATGGGCAGTGTTAGATTTGAAATGGAGAATACAGTATATCACAAGAATATTATGGTTCAGGTGTTTGATATAAACGGCAACCGGGTTTTTGAGCTAAGCCTTGCGGATGGTCAAACTGCCATATCCACCTCGGCAGCCAACTGGCCCGATGGGCTGTACGTGGTGGTGGCGAGTAGCAGCACAGGCGGCGCGGGCAGTGCAAAATTTGTGGTGAAGGAATAAAAAATGAATATCGAATATCGATTAACGAATGATGATTTTAGAAGGGGAGTTCCACTTCGACATTCGTAAATCGTTGATTGGTGTTCGGCGTTCAAAAGAGAAATAAAATGGAATATCGAATATCGATTAACGAATGATGATTTTAGAAGGGGAGTTCCACTTCGACATTCGTAAATCGTTGATCGGTGTTCGGCGTTCAAAAAGAATTCAAAAAAACTAAATCCATGAAAAAAATAGTCAGCACCCTCGGATTCCTGCTTCTGATCCCCTTTTCTATTTTTGCCCAGCAACAAAAACCGGAAGGCTGGATTACTCCCTACGCCAATGCAGCGTTTAACGATGGTAAAATTATTTATTCCGTTACCAACGCGCGGCAGAGCATGGGTGTAAAGCTCATGCCACGTATGTATCCCCGCGACCTGGTTCAGTTGCATATGAACCAGCAACCCACTCCCGTTACCGGGAAATACATCGGCGAAAGCCAGACAAAGATCAGAGATTACCTGACTACCGAGCCCGTCAGCCTTTACAGTGCCGAAAAGCAAAACGAGTACCTGCGTCTGGCAGCCATGGTGTTGCTGTGGGATCTGGATTTGCCAAAGTACTGCATCGATGAAATAAAAAAAATACAAACCACCAAAAACCCGAAATTAAAAGCAAATGCTGCAACGGTACTGGCGGTTTGGGAGGTGTATCAGGATAGTAGGGTACGCCGGTGAAAATTGAATTCACATGAAACGAACATACCCTGCTTCAAGCGTCCACGCTTGACTCCCAATTCTACTGTCAATCCCTAAATATGGTTGACCGTTTTGATTAATAATTCATTTGATCATTCACGTTATTATCGGACAATTATGAGCCAGAGGTTTCCCTTTTGGCTTAAAATCAAGGCGGTTCGATGCCGCCTTGATTTTATCGTTTCCTTCGGCATAAATAATCACCGTCGGTTTCCTTTGGCTGTCCAAATATAAAATTATTTTTTCAAACCTATCAGGTGTCATCTTCATGGTAAGTTCATTATGCACTCTTTTGGTATTATAATGATTTACAGCTGCCCTGACCTTTTCTTTCAGCTCCTTAAAGTTCAATATCGGCCAATATCTCAGATATTCATTTTTAATTGTTCCGTTTATTCTTTCAGCGTAGGCATTGTCCTGGGCTTTTTCTCCCATGCTAATTAATATCCCTTTGCTTTCTAAAAGACTCGTATACTTTTTATAAATATACTGACTTCCTCTGTCAGAATGATGAATCAAATGCTGTAAACTACCCTTACTGTTGTTTATGGCCATCCTGAGTGCATGCATATTAGCTTCGGCCCTTAAATGGTCACTGACGGCATATCCCAGTATCTTTTTTGTGTAAACATCAATTATAAATACAACGTAATAATACCTGCCTCCGACCATATAATAAGTTATATCTGACTGCCAGACAATATTCATATCCCTTATCATGAGCCCTTGAATCAAGTTCTTATATTTTGAATGAACAGGAATAGTAGTCCTGTGATAGGCCTTTGGCTTTTGCACTCGATAGCCAAGTTCCATCAAGATATCTATAAACTTATCCCGACCGATAAAATCCGGTTTAAGTGTGTAATACATTTTTTCAACCCCACAACCAGGATGTTCTGATCGAAGTAGATCCACTTCAATAAGTAAGTCTGTTATTTTACTCTCCAGTTCCAATTGCTTTTTCTGGTACTGAATAACTGCCTGTTTACTTATTCCTATGGTCCGATATAGCTGGTTAAGTGAACTTCTCATTTTCTTTTGATTTTCCCTAAACCAGTTGATTGTGGGGTGAAGGAGTTTTTTTTAATATCGATACCTAACTCATCCTTGGCAATTTCTATCATTTTCTCCATATAGTCTATATAGAGCTGCTTTTGACCCACTGCACGTTCAAGTTCTTGTACTTTGGCCTCTAATTCTTTTAATTTTTGACTACTGCTATCTTTCATCTCTACAATTCTTATCGTCTTTTCATTATTACTGGAATACTTATAAATCCAATTATAAATAGTCTGAAAATGTACTCGATGCAATTTACTTAATTGTAAAACAGAAAATGAACCCATTTCAAATTCTTTTACAATCTTCCGTTTAAGTTCTTCAGAAAAGACTCTGGTCTTTCGGATTCTAACAAGATTTGGTTTCATATAAATTGACTTTTTTATGGTCAACCTATTTCAGGGACGGACATACATTCGACATTCAGCGTTCATTATTCGATATTATTTTTTACTTCGTCCCTTGATTCTCTTTATTCACCAGATGCTCAGGGTCGTTCTCTGTTAAATATGCTATACATTTCACAGGGTAAACCTCCCTCAGCAGTAAACGAAACAATAAAATTATACCAGCAACGGCCAGAAGTAATGAGTTGGTATTAAGGATGGCTTTTTCCCCTTTGCACCTTTGCGGTAGAGCCAAAACAAGCCAACAGCCAACAGCTAAGAGCCTTCCTTGCATTGGGAATTCCTCTGCTTGCTTTTTAGTGCCTCAAAAAACTCAATCGGGATGACAGAAAAAGCTTCAGCTTTCCAAATCCGCGCAAATCCAACATTCCACAAAAACTTAAGCCTCATAAAATCTGCGTAATCAGTTAAATCAGCGTCATCAGCGTTCCAATAATCACGCGTTAGCCAGCCAATAGCCAATGCCAACAGTCAATAGCTTTTTAGATTCCTCTGCTCGCTTTTTCGTGCCTCAAAATGCTCAATCGGAATGACAGAAAAAGCTTCAGCTTTCCAAATTCGCGCAAATCCAACATTCCACAAAAACTTAAGCCTTATAAAATCTGCGTAAATCAGTTAAATCAGCGTCATCAGCGTTCCAATAATCACGCGTTAGCCAGC
>JBFHGX010000237.1:0-4780 GCA_041582875.1 Bacteroidales bacterium
GGGCAACCGAAATCCATATTCTACCAAATTTTCTTTGCGTGAGCGATCGCCTCCGTACATTGCCCTGATTTGAGAAACCGTTACATGACTTTCGTCGATAACGGTGACATAATCTTCAGGAAAATAGTCCAGTAAGCAAAATGGGCGAGATCCTTGTTCGCGTCCATCAAAATAGCGCGAGTAGTTTTCAATTCCTGAGCAATAACCCAGTTCGCGCATCATCTCCATGTCGTAAGTTACTCTATCTTCCAGACGTTTGGCTTCCAGGTGTTTGCCGATTTCACGAAAGTATTCGGCTTGCTTGATCATGTCGATTTTAATCTCTTCAATGGCCGATTTCATTTTATCCGGCGAAGTGACAAAAATATTGGCGGGATAGATGGTCACCACATCCATGGCACCGACACTTTTCCCCGAAAGGGGGTCGATATTTTCGATGGTTTCCACTTCATCGCCCCAGAAAACAATGCGGAAGGCATAATCCATATAGGCTGGATAAATGTCAACAGTATCGCCCTGAACGCGAAAATTGCCTCGTTTTAATTCTATGTTATTTCTTGAATACAAGGCTGTTACCAGGTCGCGTAGAAATTTATTTCGGCTGAGCAACATGCCTTTAGTAACGGTAATTACATTGCTGGTAAAGTCATCCGGGTTACCGATGCCATAAATACAACTTACAGATGAAATAACGATAACATCGCGTCTTCCGGAAAGCAACGAAGACGTTGTACTTAACCTCAATTTCTCAATTTCATCATTGATGCTCAGGTCTTTTTCGATGTAAGTATTGGTAGTTGGTAAATAAGCTTCAGGTTGGTAGTAATCGTAATACGACACAAAATATTCCACTGCATTTTCGGGGAAGAACTGCTTAAATTCTCCATAAAGCTGTGCTGCAAGGGTTTTGTTATGACTTAAAATTAAGGCAGGACGTTGGAGGTTCGCCAGAACATTCGCAATGGTAAAAGTTTTACCCGATCCGGTAACGCCCAGCAAAACCTGAGCTTTATCTCCACGCTGTAGTCCCTCGACCAGCTCGGCAATGGCTTCAGGCTGATCGCCGGTAGGTTTAAAATCGGAAATGAGTTTTAAGTCCATGGTAGTTTTTTACAAAAATAGCCTTTTTGAAGGAATCGAAAATGAACATTTAGTTAACTACCCATGCCATTACTCCATACTTTCGCCAACGTAGTGAATCACAATCCTATTGGTGAGGCCTCTTTTTGTTATGGGATCGCTGGCCACAATCACCAAAGGATCGTCTTCTTTTGAAAGATGATTTTGTGTCAATAAGTTATCAATATCAGCAATAAAGCGGCTTCCGGATGTGGGCTGTTCCATATAAATTGGGTTCACCCCGAAAAGTAAGGCAAGTTGTCTAAGCCTGGAGATACGTTCCCCGAAAGCGATGATGGGCGCCAACATACGTTGTTGCGAAATCATCATGGTACTACCACCGGAGTGAATCCATGTTATTACAAATTTAGCTTCAATATCGCGTCCGATATCGGCCACGCCATGTGCCATGGCAGACTTTCGACTGGCTATACCTTCAGCTTTGACAAAATGTGGGGTTAAATGCCCGAATTTACTGATAAATGCTTGGGTTTTAATGGCGATTCGGGTCATCATTTTTACCGCTGCCACCGGATATTTCCCCACAGCGGTTTCTCCCGAAAGCATGACTGCATCCACACCATCCAGGATAGCGTTGGCTACATCTGAAACTTCAGCTCTGGTGGGTGTTGGATCTACAATCATGCTTTGCAGCATTTGTGTGGCTACAATAACCGGTTTACCTTGCTTGCGGCAAAGATGAACAATTTGTTTCTGAAGAATAGCTACTTCAGCCAAATCCATTTCTACTCCTAAATCTCCACGAGCCACCATCACGCCGTCCGATTCTTCAATGATTTCTGCCAAATTGGTAATGGCCTGCGGTTTTTCTATTTTACTGATGATGGGGATATAATGCGTATCCTCGAAAGAGGTGGAAAAGCCAAAATCATGGGCCGTTACACCCAGATTTCGGGGGCGAACGCCATGTTCTTTGAGTTTGGACTTAAGAGTTAAAATGTCTTTTCGTGTCCGAACGAAACTCAGGGCCAGAAAGTCCAATTTCATTTTAACTGCATATTCCACACACAAATAGTCTTTTTCAGTCATGGAAGGCAACGAGAGTTCGGTATCAGGGAGGTTAATCCCTTTGGATGAGGTGAGTAAGTTGCCTGCTATTACCCGACAAACTAGCTGAGCATCATCACCTTTTCCTTCATGACCAAGACACAACAATTCAATATTTCCATCATCCAGCAGGATACGCTCTCCGGCTTTCACTTCTTCGATAAACCCGGGATAGGTGGTGGAGAATAAAGGTCGATCCATAAACTCTCCGTTGGTTATTTCCTTTTTACTGAAAGCGATTTCC
Organism: Bacteroidales bacterium; assembly: GCA_041582875.1. GTDB lineage: Bacteria > Bacteroidota > Bacteroidia > Bacteroidales > F082 > UBA6244. The sequence continues at coordinate 2,432 of JBFHGX010000237.1, forward strand.
ATGTCATTTTTGAGCAAGATGCCGCTATCGGCGATTTTTCCAACCCGAATTTTAGGCCCACTGATATCACCCAAAATGGCCACAAAAATGCCCGATTTCTTTTCAGCTTCACGGATGTTTTCAATGAGTTGATCGTACTCACTGAATTTCCCATGTGAAAAATTAATGCGGAAAACACGTGCTCCGGCATTAATTAATTGTAGAATCATCTCCACAGAATTGGTTGCAGGTCCCAAAGTAGCGATGATTTTGGTCATAAGGAAGTCGGTCTTTTTCATGGGGTTCTTTTTTGTAAGCAAATATAAGATAACGAATTAATATTTAATCTTCATGAGACAATTGTGGCAATCAAATTCTAGCAAATAGGAACGATGCTCATCTTGCAATAACAAAGGTTCCTTGAGTTTGCGATTGGGTTGTTGTTTGGTCGGACAAAGTCCCAGTTCGTATTTTAGACAATACCGGGTGGTCATGATGACTTTTTCCTTAAATTCTTCTTTTTTCAGTATTTCAAAGGCTGGTTCTGTGGTCGTTACTCCATGATTGGTGTAAAATCTTTGTGCCAGTTTATTGGCAATATTTCCGCGATAATCCAGTTTCGTTTGCGGATAGTCGGGTTTTGATACGTCCTGATGCGTTTGTGGTTTTGGGTATGAAGCCAACCGTTTTTCGGAAATTAATTCGATTAAATCCCTTTTTAATTGGTTTAAAATTCCTGCGGGAATGAAGAATCCATTGCTCAACTGTATATTGACTTTGGTCACTTCAAAATAGGTGTCACCGGTCTTCGAAAACTGTTTAATCATATTTTGACGAGCCAGATCCGGATTATTGGCGGGTATTTTGTCTGTTTCCAGGATTTTTTCAACTTGGATTCCATCTTCATCTTCTGCTTTGAGCACAAACCCTTGGGGATATTCAATAAAGGTTAGTTCGATATTGATTTTTCTCCTGTCCCGGTTGTTTTCGATCTGTTTACTGAAATTTTTGTCGAAATTCCGGTAAATTTCGGTTCCAACCTTAATCGAAGGCATGCGTGCCGGAAAAATTTTGTTAGCCTCACTTTGATTGATGTTGAAACCCTGCAATTGACCCTGGTCATCTACAAAACAAAGCCCGTCGCCGTTAGCCAACGTTTCCGAAGTGTTTAGTTGCAGGAAGTTTTTACCCACCAGCTTAATTGTACCAATCAATTTACCTTTTGATTTGGGACTATCAAAGGATGCCATTTCGGGCTTTCTTCCATCCAAAAAATAGGAGGTGTAACCCCGATTAAATGTTTTTTCAGGATCGGGTTCAAAGGAAAACAGGGTGTGTCCAGAGGAAGACTTTTGGTGATTAGGTCTGTTATTCAGTAAATTATCGATTAATTTTCTGTAATAGGCTGTGTTGTTAATGACATACGCTTTATCCTTAAGTCTTCCTTCAATTTTAAAAGAAGCAATGCCTGCATCCATCATTTCGGCCAGTTTTGCAGACGCATTAAAATCTTTGAGCGAAAGAAAATGCTTGTTTTTCTGTATCGTATTCCCGTTGCCGTCCAATAAATTAAATTTCATGCGGCAAGCCTGTGCACATTCGCCCCGGTTGGCACTGCGTCCACTGATGGCCTGACTAAAGTAACACTGTCCACTTAAACTCACGCATAAAGCTCCATGAACAAATGCTTCCAGTTCAACCTGTGTATTTTGCCGGATGTTTTTTATTTCCGTTACAGAAAGTTCTCTTGCGAGGATGATGCGTTCAAAACCCACCCGATCGAGGAATTTAATGCGTTCTAAATCATAGTTATGGGTTTGGGTGCTGGCGTGCAGAGGAATAGGGGGAAGATTCATTTTCAGTATGCCCATATCCTGAATGATCAGTGCATCAGCGCCAAGCTGGTAAAGGTCGTGAATCAGTTTTTCTGCTTCATCCAGCTCGTGGTCATAAAGAATAGTGTTCAATGTAACAAATACCTTGGCGCGAAAAAGGTGAGCATAGCGAACGAGTTGCTCAATGTCTTTGAGATTGTTGGTGGCGCCTGCACGAGCTCCAAATTTTCCGGCTCCAACATAGATGGCGTCGGCACCATAATTTATGGCCAATCGTCCTGATTCCAGGTCTTTGGCCGGACAAAGTAATTCAATTTGTTTCAATGGAGACATTTGGCAAATTTAGGGAATATCCTGAATCGAAATAGAACTGTTAAAGTGTCACTTGAATTCTTCACAATGATAATACTGGAAAGCATAAGAAAGATTAGCTTTAAGGGCTGATTTAGGATCTATTTCCGGAATTTAAGGGTAAAAGATCATAACTTTGTCAATTGTGATCTGGATGATGTAAAAGTTGAAGAAATGAAGGTAA
>JBFHGX010000238.1:0-4777 GCA_041582875.1 Bacteroidales bacterium
ACCAGTGGTGATTTCGCTGTAAATGGAACAGGTCAGCGTCCACGTCAATTGCAACCCGACAACGTAAGCCTAATGGTGAATTCCATTGACTGGATGAGTGATGCCACAGGTTTAATCGACCTCAGAACCAAAACCATCACTTCACGTCCACTCGACCAGCTTACGGATGCCAAAAAAGTGATGTTGAAATGGGGAAATTTCTTGTTGCCATTGATTTTTGTCATTATTTATGGATTATTCAGGCTTCAGTGGAGAAGAAAACAACGCACGAAAAGAATGGAGGTAGGTTATGTTAAGTAAGAACAGAAACATCATTTTATTTGTCATCCTAGTTGTTTTGGTAGGGGTTTATTGGTGGTCGAGTAAAGTTTCAGATAAACAAAGTAATTATCGCACTGAGTTATTGAATTTCGACACTGCAGTTATTGACCAAATTAAAATAGTCCCACCTGTTGGTTCTCCTGAATTTACATTGAACAAGGGCGAATCGGGATGGGTCGTTAAGGACGCTCAAAAGCAATTTACTGCTGACAACAAAGTTGTTGCACGCAATCTTGACTTGTTAAATGGCATTGCCGTCAAGCGGATGGCTTCTAAAAATGCCAGCATGCACGAACAATTTGCTGTAACTCCCGACAAGGGAACCCTTCTTGAGTTGTTTTCAAATGGCAAAAAGATGGGCGATCTTATGTTGGGTAAATTCGATTATTTCCAACCGCAAAATGCTCAACCCGATCCATATGGAAGGCAGCCTCAAGGGGAAATGGTATTTTATGCTTCCATTCCGGGCGAGCCGGCAGTTTACGTCATTGATGGTCAGGTAGGTTTCGGTATTGGGAAAGACATGAGCTCATTTAGGGTGAAAACACTTGTGAATTTGGATAAGAACCAAATTACAGAGGTGATAATGGAAAATTCAGGTCAAAAAACCAATCGATTGGTTAAGCAAGGAAGTTTGTGGTTATTTAACGATAAGGTAGCCGATTCGGCTAAGGTAGCTCAATATATCACTCGAATTTCTCATCAAAATGGGTCAAAATTTGCTGAAACAAATCTGGTGGAAGGCCTGCCACTTGCGAGTAAGATTAAAATAATGGGCGATGGATTTCCAGAAGTTGTTCTTCAATCGTATCAGCAGGATTCGGTAAATTTTTTGGTTACTTCAAGTCAAAATACAGAAAGTGTTTTTTTGGATAATGGAAATAAGCTCATTGATCGTTTGATGGAGGACGATGAGTTTTTTCATCCAAAAAAATAGTAACCTACTGTTATGTAAATAACAACGTGACGCAATCGAATGCAATATTGAAGGAATTTTTATAGCTGGATGACGTTAGAGCGCCATCCAGTTGTTTTCGTTTGGCATATTTATACTCATTATACACCTATTACATACATATTTATTATAAATTCGCCCCTTCATTTATAACCAATAAAAAATGACAGAAGTAATTAGACAGTCCTTAAGGGACTCAAAGACTGCACGGTGGGGAGCACTTGCCGTAGTTTCGTTTACCATGATGACAGGATATTATATCAACTATGTGATATCCCCGTTAAAACCACTGCTTGAGCAGTATATGGGTTGGACAAGTTCTGATTTTGGCTTTTGGAACAGTGCCTATGGATGGTTCAATGTGTTTTTCCTGATGTTAATTTTAGGTGGATTGATACTCGATAAAATGGGTGTTAGGTTTACCGGTATTGGTGCCAGTTTGACAATGATTGTTGGTACTTTATTGCAATACATCGCCATTGAACAAGTATTTCCGATGGATGGAGAAATATTTGGGATCAATTTGCAAATAGCTATAGGGGCACTTGGGTTTGGTGTTTTTGGCGTGGGAGTGGAAGTTGCCGGGATTACTGTTTCCAAGATTATTGTTAAGTGGTTTAAAGGAAAAGAAATGGCTTTGGCCATGGGGCTTGAAATGGCAACGGCCAGGCTAGGAACAGCAATGGCTTTGGCTTTACCTTACCCAATTGCGAAATTTTTCCATTATGTAGCACCTCAGGAAATTGTCGATAAAGTAACCGATCCAACCTATTTGGTTGAATCTGGTGGTCAGATTCATATGTTCAGTGTTTCTGCACCTATTATGCTGGGGCTTGGATTGCTGGTTGCTGGTTTTGTTGCCTTTATCTGGTACACTTCCATGGATAGAAAATTGGAAGTTTCAGAAGGAGTGAAAGATGAGATCTCTGAAGAAGATGCTTTTAAGGTTAGCGATATTTTATTTATTATTAAAAACAAAGGCTTTTGGTTGATTGCCTTTTTGTGTGTATTGTTTTATTCAGGAGTATTCCCATTTTTATACTTTGCTACCGACCTTATGATTAACAAATATAATGTTGATCCGGATTTCGCGGGCACTATTCCTGGTCTGTTGCCTTTCGGTACCATTCTGCTTACACCCTTTTTCGGAAATATTTATGACCGTAAAGGAAAAGGTGCTACTATCATGTTAATTGGATCTATTATGTTGTTAATAGCTCACTTGGTTTTTGCAATTCCATTCCTTGACCATTATTTTACAGCCATTGCTCTTATTCTTTTCCTTGGTGTAACTTTTTCGCTGGTTCCATCAGCAATGTGGCCTTCAGTTCCAAAAATTATTCCTGAAAAACAATTGGGTACGGCCTATGCACTTATATTCTGGGTTCAGAATTGGGGACTTATGGGAATGCCTTTGCTTATTGGAATTGTACTTGATAATTATTGTCAGGTTCTTGATGCCAACGGTAAATTTAGTCACTATGATTACACCATTCCAATGCTAATTTTTGCTGCAACAGGCTTTTTGGCCATTATTGTGGCGCTCATGCTTAAAGCAGAAGACAAGAAAAAAGGATATGGGCTTGAATTGCCAAATATCCAAAAGTAATAACTATTAAAATTTTAAAGAAAATGGCAAAAGATATTTTAACGTTAAAACCTGAAAACCTGTGGAAAAATTTCTATGCGCTAACAGAGATTCCACGTCCATCGAAAAAGGAAGCTCAGGTTATTGCATATCTGAAAAAATTTGGTGAAGACCTTGGTCTTGAAACCATTGTCGATGAAGTAGGTAATGTAATTATCAAAAAGCCTGCAACACCGGGTATGGAAGATCGAAAAGGTATCATTTTACAAGGTCATATGGATATGGTTCCTCAAAAGAATTCAGATACCCAGCATGATTTTGAAAAAGATCCCATTGATGCATATATTGATGGTGATTGGGTAACTGCCAAAGGAACCACATTGGGTGCTGATAATGGAATTGGTGTGGCTGCCGCGATGGCCGTTCTCGAAGCTAAGGACCTAGTGCATGGGCCAGTGGAAGCGTTGATTACCATGGACGAAGAAACCGGTATGACAGGAGCCGAAAATCTGAAAGCAGGGGTGTTGGATGGAGATATATTAATTAACCTTGATTCAGAAGATGAAGGTGAATTGTATATTGGTTGTGCCGGAGGTATTGATACTACCGGTGAGTTTACGTATACTCCTGAATCTGTTCCTGAAGGAATGGCGGCTTATAAAATAAGCGTTAAAGGGTTAAGAGGTGGACATTCAGGCTTAGATATCAACCTGGGTCGAGGTAACGCCAATAAAATCATGAATGTGCTTCTCATGAAGGCCGCTGAGAAATACGGCGTTCGTTTAGCTAACATTGATGGTGGTAGTCTGCGCAATGCCATTCCTCGTGAATCATTCGCTACAGTTGTTGTTGAGGAAGATAAAAAAGATGTTTTTGAAACCTTTGTAAAGGAATTTGAAGTTATAGCACAGGAAGAGTTTGCAGAGGCTGATGGTGGGTTGATGATTATTGCCGAAACAGCTGAAATGCCTGAGAATTTATTGGATTTAACCACCCAAGCTAATTTATACAAAGCTGTCCTCGAATGCCCTAACGGCGTGATGAAAATGAGCGAGAGCGTAAAAGGTATTGTAGAAACTTCTACCAACTTGGCCATTGTTAAATCTGAAAACGGTAAGATAGTTTTGGCTTCGCTACAACGTAGTTTAATTGACGATGATAAGGATAAGCTCGGCGAAACCATCCGTAAAGTATTCGAAGGTGCTGGAGCTAAAGCCGAAAGCTCAGGGTCGTATCCAGGTTGGAAACCCAATCCTGATTCAGCCATCCTAAAAGAAATGAAAGAGGTATATAATAAACGTTTTGGAAGAGTGCCTGAGGTAAAGGTTATTCATGCAGGACTCGAATGTGGTATTTTAGGTGCTACCTATACAAACTGGGATATGATTTCATTCGGACCTACCATTAGAAACCCCCATTCACCTGACGAAAAAGTTAATATTGCTACAGTGGATTTATTCTGGGAGTTTTTAATTGAAACATTGAAACACGCGCCCAAAAAATAGTGCGGAATTTGATATAAGTTACAGAAAGGGGAACTGAAATGTTTCCCTTTCGTTATTTTAACACTTTGAAATAGAGTATGTAGAATGGAGTTGAATTTAATTTCGAAATTTTTTCACAAAACAATTTTGTATTAATTAAAATATCCCTATTTTTGCACTCCGAAAAAAATATAGAAAGAGATGACTAAAAGAACGTTTCAACCATCGCAAAGAAAAAGAAGGAATAAACACGGTTTTCGTGAAAGAATGGCAACTGTAAACGGCCGAAAAGTTCTTAAAAGAAGAAGAGCCAAAGGTAGAAAGAAAATTTCTGTTTCTGACGAGAGTCATCGATAGTTTATTTTCATAAAAAAGTCCTGAAAACATAAAATCGGGAGGTATGTATTACATGCCTCCCTTTTTAGTTTG
>JBFHGX010000239.1:0-4761 GCA_041582875.1 Bacteroidales bacterium
CAATGGCTTAACCCTTGGTGGAGTTGGTTCAGGTACTGTTATCGAATTCATTGAAGTCTTCGCTAACAAAGATGATGGAATCGAATTCTTTGGTGGAACACCTCGTTTGAAAAACATTGTTACCGCTTTTTGTGGTGATGATAGCTACGACTACGATCAAGGGTTCAGAGGATACGGACAGTTTTGGATAGCAGTTCAAGGTTTTGATAAAGGCGACCGTATTGGAGAACACGATGGCGGAACCGACCCCGAAACAGCTCAACCTTACGCTACCCCAACCATCTTTAATGCCACTTATGTTGGACAAGGTGCTGCCGCAGGTAAACGTGTAATTACCTTCCGTGACAACGCCGGTGGACACTATGCAAACTCTATTTTCTTTAATCAAGCCAAAGGTATTGATATTGAATTGCTGGTTGGCGAGTGTAGCTATACTCGATTTGAGAATGGTGATCTTACACTTAATAACAATATATTGTTTGATATCGCTGCCGAAGACTATTTCACTGTAGCTGCTGCTGATGATGTTCCTGTAGCTGATGTTGAAGCTGCCAGCGCAGATGTTGCTGCTTATTTTGCCCTAGCAAACAACAGTGTAACTGACCCGGGTTTTAATGTTACCTCCAGTGTATTCAATGTTGTTCCTACAAACGATGTGAGTCAGAATATGGCTACACCAACTGATTCATGGTTTACAACCGTAAATTATAAGGGTGCTGTTGATCCAGATAACAACTGGCTTGCCGGATGGACTATGTTCTCAAAATACATGGGTAACTAATTGAATATAATATTAATAAGATAAAATAACATCCATGCCAAAGTGGTCATTTATAGTGACCACTTTGGCTGTTTTGTCACCACAACTACCAGAACCAAAGCTTGAACGCAATGATGATAAATAAAAATGGTACGCTACTGGTCTTGATGATAATTTTTATCCATCTAATGCCAGCCAGTACATATGCCCAAACTGGAATTTTAAGGGGTAAAATTACAGATGCAGAAATGGGAGACGAACTTATTGGTGCTACCGTAATGCTCAAAGGAACAACTACAGGAGCTGCAGCTGATTTGGATGGAAATTATTCCATCACCGATATCCCTGTTGGAACCTATGATGTTATTTGCCAATTCATTTCCTATGAATCCAAAACAGTTACTGGAGTCCAAATCATAAATGGAGAGGTAACAGTTATCGATATGAGTCTGTCAACCGTAAGTATGGGGCTTCAGGAAGTAGTGGTAACTGCAAAAGCTGTTAATCGATCCGAGGCAGCTATGCTAACCATCCAAAAAAAATCCGGCAATGTGGTGGATGGACTTTCTTCCCAACAAATGAAAAAGGCTGGAGACAGTGATGCCGCAGGCGCTCTAAAACGAGTAACCGGAGTTAACGTGGAAGATGGAAAGTATGTGTATGTTAGAGGATTGAGTGATAGGTATAGTAAAACCACATTAAATGGAGCAGATATTCCTGGGCTAGATCCTAATCGGAATACCGTTCAGATGGATATTTTTCCCACCAACCTTATCGAAAACATGGTGGTATATAAAACCTTTAGTCCTAATTTGCCTGCTGATTTTACCGGTGGATATGTTGATATTATCACGCTCGACTTCCCTGAGCAATTTATTCTCAGTTTTGGAGTAAAAGCAGGCTACAATACTCAGGCCAGCCTGAACGATAATTTCTTGGGCTACAAAGGAAGTACTACTGATTTTCTGGGCTATGATAATGGACTTAGAAATATTCCAGGACTGGCAAAAGGAGAGGTCCCTCAATACAATTCCAATTCGCGACAGGCACTTACCGATATTACCGAAAGTTTCAACAAGGTGATGAGTCCTTCAAAGCAATCATCTACGCTCAACCGAAGCCTGTCGTTTACGGTGGGTAACCAAAAAAACTTTGGTAAAAACGCTTTGGGTTATATCTTCGGACTTTCGTATAAATACAATGAGCATTTCTATGACGATGCCATCTACGCCAAGTATACCCTGATAGGAGCCAATGAGCCCTCTTTGACAGAGCAAAGCAATTATAAAGGGCAGCTAAGTGACAAAGAAGCTCTTTGGGGAGCATTAATGAATGTTTCCTATAAATTGGGTCAAAATCATAAAGTAAGTGCCAATTTTTTTAAGAATCAAAGTGGGAACTCAGGTGCAAGTTATACCGCAGGACCTAAACGCAGTGATGGATCCGATCTGATTATTGAATCACGTAAACTATATTGGCTCGAACGTTCATTGAATTCGGGTCAACTTCGTGGTGAGCATTATTTTCCTGGTTTGTCTAAGCTCAAGGTAGACTGGATTGGTTCCTATACTGCATCCATGCAGGAAGAGCCTGATTTCAGGGTGTTTACTAATAGCTACTATCCTGAAAATGAAGGCGGATACCAGTATTCGGTGGATGAATCGTTGTATGCAGTTCCTGCCAGATACTACCGGAAGATGAAAGAGCAAAACACCAATGTGAAACTTAATTTTGAACTGCCTATTAATGATAGCGAAAACGCTCCTAAGTTGATGTTTGGTGGAGGATATTCATACAAAGAACGAACTTCTGATGAAACCCGTTTTGATTACAAATTTCAATTTTCAAAGTATGTATATGATGGTGTTCCAGAAAATTATTTCAGTACGGAGAACATAGGACTTAACTATCCGGGATATAGCCCTTCCACTGGGGCAAATTTTGGTTTATATATTCAGGGAAATGCTGGTGACGATTTAATCAATAGTTATACTGCAGATCAAACCATTGGTTCTGGTTATATGATGGTTGATGCTGTACTGAAAAAGAAGTTGCGGGTGATCGCAGGTGTTCGTCTCGAATCAACTGTAGTTCACGCCAGCAGTAACGACAGTACCAAAGATAAAGGATACCTTAATAATATTGATCCTCTGCCGGCTATAAATCTGACTTATTTTCTAAACCAGAAGACCAACTTAAGGTTTAATGTGTCTCGTACGATCGCCAGACCAACTTTTAGAGAACTTGCTCCATTTTCATCTGAGGATTTTATTGAACAAATTACCTATGTGGGAAATCCAAATCTAAAGCGTACCACCATTAGTAACATTGATCTTCGTTATGAATATTTTATTAGCCCTTCCGAAATTGTATCTGTAGGTGCTTTTACCAAATTATTTAATGATCCCATCGAAGTTAGCGATAATCCAATGTCTCAAAACTCCGAGCTAACCTGGATTAATGTTGATCAGGCCATTGTTTATGGTGTAGAATTTGATGTGCGGAAGAAACTCGATTTCCTCCAGGCCATTCGTAATGTTAAACTGAGCGTGAATTTTACCTATGTGTATTCGGAAGTGGGAATTGATTCGGTCGAGCTTGAATCTATAAGGTCTACTGATCCCGAAGCCAAAGATACCCGAGTTATGGGAGGGCAATCACCTTACGTGCTAAATGCAGCAGTTAGTTATGAAAATGCTAACCTTGGTCTGGATGTTAATCTGGTGTACAATGTAACAGGCCCAAAGCTAGTAGTGATAACAAAAAGTGGAACTCCGGATATTTACGAGCAACCATTCAATTCACTCAATTTAATTATCACTAAACAACTCAATGATCGGTTTTTATTGGAGTTCAACGCTAAAAACATACTCAATCCGGTGGCTAAAAAAACCTATTCGTATTTGGGGCAAGAGTATATCTACCGTTCCTTTACTAAGGGAAGTGTTTTTGAAGTAGGAGTTAAGTATAAGATCAAATAAGAAAAAATCATTCGTTCAATTTTGGTTTGTAAATCCGTTGCAATTAGCTTTGCAGCGGATTTTTTTAATTATATCTATGCTAATCATATTATCTCCTTCAAAAACGATCAGGATAAATGCTGATCACTCCCTTAAGCATTTTTCGGAGCCAGTATTTTTAAGTCAGGCTGAACAGATTGTCAATGAGCTAAAGAAAATGAATACAGAGGAACTTCGTTCTATATTAAAGACAAGTCCGAAATTGACCTATGAAGCGCGGGAAAGTTTCCAGATGTGGAATAAGCTGCATTCCACCGAAAATGCTACTCAAGCAATTTTGGCCTTTAATGGCGATGTTTATTCGGGTATGAATGCAGGAGAATTTGCGAGTGACACCTTATTATATAGTAGCGATCATTTGGTCATTCTTTCAGGTTTGTATGGTGCACTTCTTCCTCTGGATTTAATCCAGCTTTATCGGCTTGATGTAGCGAATCCGCTTAAATTAGGACAAAAGACATTGTATGCATTCTGGAAAAAAAGTGTGACGAAGTATATTAATGATCAAATTAATGCCAGTAATCATCAATTTTTGGTCAACCTTGCATCGCAAGAGTATTTTTCTATGTTGGATGAAAAGGCAATTAATGCCAAAATAATTACGCCTGTGTTTAAAGATATGGTGAACGGCAGACATAAAATCGTTAGTGTTTTTGCTAAAAAGGCGCGAGGACGTATGTCTAGGTTTATACTTGAGCATAAAATATGCGATCCTGAGATATTGAAAACCTTCGATGAGGACGGCTATTTTTACGATGTCAATACAAGTACATCGGAGACATTCACATTTTTGCGAGGGTAATGTAGGGTTAAAACTAGGCCAAGTAAAGAAAATAATTTTTTTTTTCAATATTAACTATCTGTTAATTAAAGGATAGTATTTTTCTCAAAAAAATAATTTTAAAATTACTTGTGTAATTAAAAAACATCTGTACTTTTGCACTCCCAATTCAACAACAACGTTGTTTAAACGGTTTGAGA
>JBFHGX010000240.1:0-4636 GCA_041582875.1 Bacteroidales bacterium
GTGACCTTTAACACAAATACCTCAACACCATCGAGATTATCTTTGCCAACAAGCTCGACGTTGACACCTTTTTCTTTGTATTTGTACAAGGGAGTAAAAAACTCGGCTTTTTGGTAAAAAACATTGACTTCATGGTTGTTCAATTCCCGCGGAAAAACAAAATCCTGCCAAGGATCAATGGTCCAACCTTTTTCGCCATCAAAGGCCTCTTCCACATGAAATTTTCCCAGCTCTAGCTGACTGTAATAACCACCTTCCTTGGTTTTATAGGCATAAAAATCTTCTTCCACACTGAAAGCAGTAAATCGTCCAATAATTTTCATTGATTCAACAGCATCCCATTCTTCTGCTCCACCATGAGCTTCGATGTGTTTGGCGATGATCTCGTCCAAATCCTGAGCCATCGACATTAAACTGACCGTCATCAACATGACCATCAGTACCATATGATTGAATAATCGTTTCATAATAATCCGGTTTTATAGATGATGAGTTAATTTATTTGATAACAAGCCATTTCGGTTAGGTTACGCAAAAAGATTCTTCCGTTGGAAAACGAAGGTGCAGTCCATGATTTCCCCGTAAGGGCATCAACAGAACCATGTTCAGTATAAGCCTCGGGATTGGTATCCACCATCAACAGTGTTCCCTGATCCGACAGTACCAAAAGTTGATCGTCCACAAGAATTAAACTTCCTTTGCCCAAACCTCGCTTGGTCCATTTGGCTTCGCCGGTTTCTGCTGAAATACAGCGCAGAGCAGCCACATGAAATCCATAAACATATCCATTGTAGTAACAACTGGAGCTAAAGTCATTTTTCATAGCAGGACCTGTTAAGAACTCCGAAGCTTGATTGTTCTCAATCTTTACGATACAAAATGAAGGGGTTCTTACTCCCGAAAGAAATATTTTATTGTCCTCCACCAACAATGGAATGGCTGTTAATCCGCCAAATGGCATGGTGTATGTCCACAATGTATCTCCTTTTGGAGTATAAGAATACAGCGTTCGTCCATTGGCAAAAATGATTTGTTCCTGACCTTCGATAGTTGTCAATAAAGGAGAATCATGCGACGAAACGCCCTCTCCAGAGGACCACAAAAGCGTTCCATCCTTTTTATTGAACGCTCCAAAAGCCCTTTTCTCGATTCCACCTATTTCCATAAGTACAGTCTCATCCAGCAGCAATGGCGAACAGGCAAAACCCCATCTGGGGGTAGTACTTCCAAAAGTTTTCACAAAATCGACTTGCCAGATTAATCGGCCATCCTTTCGGGAATTTGCACTCAAGACACCTCTTCCACTGAAACTATAAATGTTTTCTTGATCGATGGCCGGTGTTGCACGAGCACCACTTCCCCAGCCATCGCCATCGTAATACATGGAATCGACCTGCGTACGCCACAGCTCCTCTCCGGTTTTTTCATCAAAAGCTATCACAAACTCAAATCCGGAAATACTGTCCAGTTTCACACTGGTCATGGTATAAACAACACCATCCAATACAGTCAATTCGGAGAAACCTTCTCCAATTTCCTTTTTCCAGACTAAGTTTGGAGGAACTTGATTCCAGTCAGTTGAACTTATTTTTCCGGTAGAAACCCCGTCTCTGGTTTGACCTCTAAACTGCGGCCATGCATTCGTGTCGATTTCTTGCGAAAATCCTAGATATCCCTGAAAAGCTATCAGAAATATCAGCACTCCAAGGTGCATAATCGTTTTTTTCATAAGCAATTATCTATTCATTAAATGGTTGCCAAAACAAAATTTGAAAGTCGTTAATTTAGATAACCGAACGTACGGTGGCAGTGGCTGATATAAAAAGCTAGTAATTTAACTGGTTAGGGCTTCTTTCCTATTGAGCCCTAACCACATCATCAGACTACTAACTTTCAACACGTTAAAATAGCTTCTAAAAGTACAAAAAAAATGATAAAAACCTAAAACGATCTATTCGCTTCTTAAATCATCCGTCAAATTCCGCTTGAGTGTCAAGCGCGATGCCAACAAAATCCATAGGGTTCCACTCAAAAGAACGCCTGAAATAAGTACCAAAAGAAAGTAACCGGGAATTTGAAAAGCAGGAGAAACAAAGGAAGGCAATATCCCGATGAGAGCCGAGAAAATACCAATACCTGTACCAATCAGCAATAAAAGCATATTCTCACCTACAATGATTCTGAAAATTTGCTGAGAAGTAAATCCCAAAGCTTTCAAAATGGCCAATTCATGTTTTCGATCATACATATTGCGCATAAGAACAATTCCTAACCCAATTGTTCCAAGGATTACTCCCAACCCTCCTAAAATCATAAAAATAGTCAAATACGTATTGGTCACCGAATAAAAAGCAGCCAACCGCTCAGGGGCAGACGTGATTTCAATTCCATAATCAGCAAACTGATTTTTCAACACTGCAGATACTTGCCGTGACTGATCAACAGGCACTTGAACCAACATAATTTCAGATCCTCCTGAAGAAGGAAAGTTGGCTATAAAACAGCTATCGGAGATAAGTATATTCCCTTGAAAGATACTCGGATTTAATCCACCAACCAACCTCAAATGAATGGTATCGCCACGTTCGTTAAGATAATCCAGGGTATCACCAATAGAAAGCATAAGCCCCCATTGAATGACCGTTTGATCGGCGAAAGCCGGGATAACTTTAGAGTTTTTGTTTTTGGTGAGTTCGAGCCATGGATGCTCATTGTTGCTAAGTACCTGCGAAAACGAGAAAGCACCCAAAGAATCAAAAACAGAAGGTTCGATTCCCAAAATTTGTGGCAACCTAACCTGATTAAGATTTAAGCAACTGGCATCATCTCCGGGGAGGTTATGAAACTGAACAAAAGATACATGCTTTCCCAAATTGGATTCATCCAAGCCATGGAAAGCAGCGCCTTCTATTGTATTTAAATCATGTAGAACAGGTACTGAGTTCTCCACCCATAAGGCATAGCCACCTGTGCCTGAAGTTCGAACTTTTTCGTCACTGACAAAGGACTTTCTGTTGGCACCCGTTACAACAATGGTAAAAGTTCCCAAAGCCAACAGCCAAATGACCGACATGCTTCTTTTCCTATTTCTTGTAGTATTTTTCCAGATTAAATCCCTGGTTTCAAACACATTATTCTTAACGGCGCTTTTGATTGGTGCAGGAGATAACCACAGTGAAATCCCTGAAGACATCCCAACCAGCAGCAAAAAACCAGCGATAAGTATCAAGTCTGCATTTTGATCAATGGAATGGTAAAAGGCATTCCCAATCAAGATCAAGGCTCCTGCGCATGCCAACACAGCAAGCAATTTTGCATAAACCAATCGACTCAAAGTCAATCGAATGGATTGAACACGAATGTTAGAGATGATACTTTTTTTCAAACTGGCCCGGGTCACCAAATAAATGGCCACCAATGCTACAATAACACCCGAAAGAATCCCTATTAAAATGGTCTGCGGCCGAACTTGCATGATCAACATATCCGCATGAACGGCATCATTCCATACAGAATTTAATCCCCATAGCATCAGCTGATTGTATACAACACCTACGAATCCACCCACCAGAGCTGCCAGCATTAAGGTGGGAAGAGACTCTGCCACTCGTAAACCTATGATTCTACGGCGAGAAAAGCCTAAAGCATATAAAATGCCCGTTTCAGATGTGCGACTTTCCACATTCAGTTGGTAAATCAGCACCAAAAGCAACAAAGCTGCTACAATTACAAAAAAACTCAAGCTGAGAAAAAGCTGTCCAAAATCTACCCCGCTCGAAGCAGATGATTTTCCATCTGAACGTACAGCCTTAAATGACAATCCTATATCCATTGGATCGATGAGGCTTAGCCGTTGATTTTCTATGTTTTCAAGGGATGCTCCATTCCTCTGGAAACGCATTGCAGTTAATTCTCCGAAAGGATTTTCCCACATTCGCCTTCCATTTTGCATTGAAACATAAGCCTTGGGGGTACCTCGAAAGCGATCCCAATACAACTCATCTTTGTTGCGGATTTTACTCAAATCTATGGGGATTCCAGCCTCCCAATCCCGACAATTTCCGGCCTCTGTCATCCCCGGAAACGCGGGCATCAGGGTACGATCGAATCCCATGGCATCCACAGGAACAATCCCCTTAACCTTTAACCAGGCGACCTCTTCTGTTAATCTCCGCAAAGGCCCCATCACAAAATAGGTTATTTGTATCGAATCGCCCACACCGACCTGTAAATCCTCAGCCAACCATTCATTGATGAGTATTTCATCATCGGCCACAGATTGTTTTAGTACATCATCCGAAGCCGCACAAATAAATGAATAGGGTGTTTCACGACCGTGAAAACGCATAGAGTTCACAAAATAAGTGAGCACTTTTTGTGGATTCGAAATACCATGTTCTATTTTGGCGACCAATGTTTTATCAATAAAAACACGATCAGAACGCAATTCAATATTTTGAGAATCGGCCATGATCTCCAGATTCAATCCCGCATCTTTTAACTTCCAATTTTCTCCCAAACTCTGATTTACACCTGCAACTGTTGTGTGATCTGAAGAAGAAGATAAAATCAAATTGGACAATCCATTCAAGTCCAACTTATGCGCCAAAAAATCGCGCTGTATAAAGATATTGAA
>JBFHGX010000241.1:0-4635 GCA_041582875.1 Bacteroidales bacterium
ACCATTCTGGATATTGGAGTCAATATTTTGTTTACCTCCTTTTGGTACGACCACAAGATTACTCCCGCACAACCGTTTACGCAATATACCGAAGACACCGTACTTTACGGCCCTTTGTGCATGAACATTGATGTGGTACGTGAAAACATTAATTTACCTTTGCTTAATCAAGGCGATCAGGTAGTGGTGCACAACGTGGGAGCTTACAACATGACCCAATGGATGCAGTTTATTACCCTGAGACCCAGCATCGTGATGATCGACAAAGAACACCAGGTTCATTTAATTCGTGAACACGAAACGCTGAACAGCATGCTCGAACTGGAACATGTTCCTGATCACCTGAAAACTTTTGAATTATAAAAAGATAGCCAGCACGCAATGAAACCCGAATTATCAACCCTCCGGAATCAGGTAACTGACAGTTTTTTGAACAGTTACGGACAGGTGTTTTTTTCGAAAAACAAGGTGTTCGCTCTGATTCTGGTTGTGGTTTCATTTTTTGATATTTATACCGGTTTAGCCGGGCTAATTGCGGTAATCACTGCCAACGGTGTGGCTTTGTTTATGGGCATGAACCGGACAAAAATCATTGGAGGTGCATACGGATTTAACGCTTTGATGGTGGGATTAGGCATTGGCATCAATTACCAGCCTACGCCTGAGTTTTATCTTATTCTGGTTTCTATATCACTGTTTACCCTTTTTGTTACTATCAGTCTCGAAGGTGTGCTCGGAAAATACGGCCTTCCTTATTTAAGTATTCCCTTTTTGCTGGGCATTTGGGTGGTGATTATTGCCACCAAAGGCTATTCGGAACTCACCGTAAGCGAGCGGGGAATTTATTACCTCAACGACATGTATGCCATCGGCGGAATGCCCATGGTACGGTTATACGAATGGTTTAACAATTTGGGTATTCACGAATCGATCAGAATTTACTTTAAATCGCTGAGTGCCATATTATTTCAATACCATTTATTTGCCGGACTCTTGCTGGCAGCAGGTTTAATTTATTATTCGCGCATTGCCTTTTTAATGTCGGTGATCGGTTTTTATTCAGCCTTTGTTTTCTATAAAATTATTGGTGCCAACATCAGCGAATTAAGCTACAGTTATATCGGTTTCAATTACATCCTCACGGCCATTGCCATTGGTGGATTTTTTATTGTTCCTTCCAAGAGAGCCACCATGTGGGTGGTACTATTAACTCCATTGGTGGCGATTACGCTCAACGGAACCGCTTTTATTTTTTCGCATTTCGGACTATCGGTGTATTCGTTGCCCTTCAATTTAATTGTGATTTTATTCCTATACATTCTGAAGTTCAGAGAACGCAACTTCGAAAAGCTGGCTCCGGTAACCTTACAACAAGATTCTCCGGAACTCAATGCATATGGCCACAGCAGTTATATGAAACGCTTTGGCACCCTGCCCTGGTTCTCCATGAAACTTCCCTTCTGGGGCGAATGGAAAATTACTCAGGCCCATAACGGAGAAATAACCCACCGCAATGAGTGGCGTCATGCCTTTGATTTTGAGATTATTGATGAAGATCAGAAAACTTTTATGGGAGACGGAAATGCAGTGGAAGATTATTACTGCTTCGGCAAACCGGTGACCGCACCAGGCGATGGAGTTGTCGAAGAAATTGAAAACGAGGTAGAAGACAATATTGTTGGCGACATCAACACCGTAAAAAACTGGGGAAACAGCATTGTGATCAAACATGCCGATCACTTCTACTCACAAATGAGTCATTTGAAAAAAGGCAGTGTGGCGGTGATTCCCGGACAATTTGTTAAACAAGGCGAGTTAATCGGTCATTGTGGTAATTCGGGTCGTTCGCCATATCCACATTTACACTTGCAGTTTCAGGCCACGCCTTACATTGGTTCACATACCCTCAGCTATCCATTCTCCTCCTTTGTGATTCACGACAAAAAAACGTTCCAATTTAACACTTCTGAGATACCCCAAAGCGGACAACAGGTTTCCAATGCCGTACCGGATGTTACCCTGCAATGCGGACTGCATTTAATACCGGGAGCCACACTGGAATTTAAGGTAGAGGACAAAAAAGTGATTTGGAACATCGATTCCGACCCCTATAACAACAGCTTTATCCACTGCGAAGAATCTGGTGCCATCGCCTGGTTCAAAAGCATTGGTGATGTATTTTACTTCACCGGATATCAGGGAAAAACTGAAACGCTGTTGTATTACTTCTATCTGGCAGCATATAAAGTGTCCCTGTCGTTTTACAAAAACCTTCAACTCAACGACCAATATCCCTTGTCGGTATATCCGCATAAAGGGTTTAAAACTGTTCAGGATTTTATCATTCCTTTTACAAAGATTTTAAAAGCCGATTACCAAATCAATTATGAGCAACTCGATGATATGACCAGCAACCGGAAGGTTATCCTACATTCATCGGCATCTTTCGGACTGGGCAGCCAAATCCACCAGAAATATGAATTTAAGCTTGAATTTGACTATTTGGGGATTAAGCGTTTCGAGATAATTAACGGTAAAAACACAACAGTTGCCAAAAGGCAACAGGAAAGATGAGTTACATGAAAAAGGGTGTGGGATTGTTGTTGGTTTTGGTGGTTTATTTTTCAATCAATGGGATTGGACAAATGACGTACAAGCCCAATTTCAAAACCATGGATTCCATTACTTATCAGGCTTTTATCGATGAGGATTGGAATCAGGTTCTGAAGGTGGGCAAAGAGGCTCTAAAACACCACATCGACTATTATTATCTGCGTATGCGCATGGGGGGTGCGGCCTACGAGTTGGGATACTTACCTCAATCGGCTCGCCACTACGAAAAAGCCCTTTTGTTTAATAACAACGATCCAACAGCGCAAATCTACCTTTACAATGTTTACCTGATGTTAAACAAAAAACCGCTAGCTTACAAACTCTCATTCGATTTTAACAGCTATACCAGCCAACAGATTCCCAACAAAATTAAAATGGTGGAATCCATCACCGCAGGGGGAGGTGTTTCATTATCAAATAACTTCACTAAAAACGACGCCACCACATTTCTCAACGAAAGCAATAGTTTCGCTCAACAGGTGCTTTATGGCGACAAACAAATTTTTTATGCCGGTATTCCGGTCAATCTGTCGCCAGTACTTCGGTTTTACTTTGGTTTTACCCATCTCACCATCAACAAACGCACCCGGAATCAATACCTTGAATCGCCATTAAGAATTGACTCCACCCGATATGAACATTGGGGATTTCAACGCACTTTTTCCACCGAAGCCGAATTGATGGAAAAAACCTTCGAAAGCCATGTTTTTCAAAATGAATTGTATTTCAACCTGCAATTGCAATTAAAAAACAGGTGGTCGGCTTCCGTGTTTGGAAGCCTGATTTCGGTGAATACAAGCTTTGTGGTGGCCGATAGCATTCGGACTTATATCACCGATACCAATTACTATTTTTACGACACTGGCGAAGTAGGTTTAATGCAATACAATTATCTGGCAACGCAGTTCTTCATCCGCGATACCAGCCTGTTAGATTACACCCTGGGATTGCATATTGAAAAAGATTTATTGTTTTCCACCCTTGGATTTACAGGTATCACCTCATCCATAAACGGATACAAACAAACCCAATTAAGTCTCCAGGGTTTTTACTATATCGGAAAAGGAGTTAACTTTTTCGGAACCACCGAAGGCATTTATTTTAGACAAAAAGGTTGGGGAAGCGTGGAGTCAAGAACCATTCTGCGCCAAGCGTTTGGCGCTAAACTATATAAACTCTCATGGTTGGAAGCCGAGGCCATATGGGGCGACCTGAATGATGCAACGCTTTATAACGGACTGGTGGTATACAATCATGTGGACAAAATGAAATATAGGATCGGATTGAGCGTTATTGCTCTGTTTGGCCCACATGTGGAACTATCGCTACGCTACCAATACCTGTCGCTACAAGGTGATTACATGCAGGAGGTTGATGCTGCAAATGAGAATAAAATCAATACATTTGCCTACGAGGCGCAAAATTTTATAGGAGGATTAAAATGGACATTTTAAAAAGACTTGGATTCAGCATCATGATATTGATGATGACAACGACTGCTTTTTCACAAAGCAATGAGGTGCTGATGAATGCCTTTTCAACATCGTATGAACAAGAAAAAAACGGGAAATATGAAGAAGCCATCAACACACTAAAGGCTGTTTATCAGGATGATTCATACGAGATAAACCTCCGTTTGGGATGGTTGAATTATCTTTCGGGCATGTTTACTGAGTCGATGCCTTACTACCAAAAATGTATCTATTTACGACCCATGTCCATCGAAGCACGGTTCGGAATCGTTAATCCGGCAGCAGCCATGGGCAACTGGACACAAGTTGAAAAACACTACAACGACATCCTGTCCATCGATCCTGAAAATAGTCAGGCCAACTACAGAATGGGCATGATATATTACGGAAGAGCAGATTATGCAAAAGCGCTTCAAATTTTCGAAAAACTACTCAACAGGTATCCTTTCGATTACGATATCATTATGATGTCCGGATGGACTCAATATCGAATGGGCGACATGCGAAAAGCAAAAGTTTTGTTTAATAAAGCCTTGCTGAACCGACCCAA
>JBFHGX010000242.1:0-4583 GCA_041582875.1 Bacteroidales bacterium
GAACAACCATGAAGTCAATGTTTTTTACCAAAAAGCCGAGTTTTTTACTCCCTTGTACAAATACAAAGAAAAAGGTGTCAACGTCGAGCTTGTTGGCAAAGATAATCTCGATGGTGTTGAGGTATTTGTGTTAAAGGTCACCAGGCCTAACCGCAGAACCGAAACGTGGTATTTGGATGCCAATACCTATTTGGAAGTAAAATGTGAATCGAATTGGGTTGACTTCGCTTACCGCTCACCGGCAGAGTCTTATTTTGATGATTTTCGAACGGTTGAAGGTGTGGTCATTCCCTTTTTTATCGAAAGAACTTTTTCGCAACGAGACCGAATCTTGCAAATTGAAGAAGTCATTTTAAATGTACCCGTCGATGAAAATCTATTGATGATGCCTCAAAGCCAACAAATGAGTCAACTTGACTTTTTAGTCGGTGAATGGGATGTTCAGGTGGAATTGTATTATGCGCCCAGAAACCTTTGGTACGTTGCTGATAAAACTTCCTCAACCATTGGTTTTCAGTCGATCAACTTGCTTAAAGAAGAAATCAGCTACAGCAATGTATTTGTCCAGAACAAACTCATTTACTATAGTTATTATACACCTGAAGAGCAATACAGGATGACTTTATATAATGCCTTTGATTCCAATATCGAATTGTATATTGGTGATTTTAACGATAGTGCTTTTGTGTATAGTAACATCCCGAAATACACAGCAGATACAATATTAAATACCAATTATACTCAATATGCTTTTCAAAAAATAACCAACGATAGCCTCGTGCTGAGCATTAGTGCTTCAGATGATCGTGGGGAAAATTGGACTCAACAGGAAAAGCTGACTTATGTGAGGATGAAGGAGTAGGGTGAATGCTCCAATTTGTATGGCGGAATTTGATGTTCAATGATTACTCCCCGGCTCCAAACAAATAAAAATACCCCACCACTCCGGCGATGGTCATGAGTAATAAACCCATGCCCGTTTTTTCGTAATTCAGTTTGGCCAGATAATACCGCATGGGGAATAAGTTGGCGGACATGCTCAACAGATATAGGTAGTGAAACTTGGAGGTTAGGTGAATGCTGAAGGTGGTTTGTAAACCCCAGTTGATTCCCATCAATACTGCCAACAGCAACGCAGGGAGCAATATCCCCATGCCCATGCCCACAAAAAAACAATCGCGTTTAACTAATCCTGGTTTCATAGGTCGAGTTTAAGTTCGTTAACATACTGATGGGCAGTAAAATCAAATTGGCATGGCACTACCGATGCGTAATTTTCAGCCAAAGCCTTGAGGTCGGTGTCCGGACGGCCATCGCCGTTTTCAAAACGACCACCCATCCAATAATAATTGCGGCCATAAGGATCCATACGTTCTTCAAAGTCTTCCACCCATCGGGCATGAGCCTGTCGGCACATTTTAAAACCTTTTGGTCCTTCTTTGCTAAATCTCGGGAAATTCACGTTCAGACAAACTCCTTTTGGAAGTCCTTTACTTAACACCTCTCTGGTAATTTTATCGATAAGGGTTTCGCAATGATCAAATTGGGCATTCGATCCATATTCATCGAGTGAAAAGCCAATGGCAGGAATGCCGTCAATAGCGGCTTCAAGCACAGCACCCATTGTTCCTGAATAAATCACATTGATGGCGGCATTCGATCCATGGTTAATTCCACTAACCACCAAATCAGGTATTTTATCCAATAATAAATGCTTACCCATTTTGATATTGTCAACTGGCGTTCCGTTGGTGATGTACTCTTTATAACCGGGTTCGTCAGTCACCAATCGGGCACGCAAAGGTTGTTGCATGGTAACGGCGTGTCCCATTCCCGACATGGGGCCTTCAGATACAATGGCTGTTACATCGCCTATTTTTCGCATAATGGTGATTAGTTTTCTTAGGCCAACTGCACCAGCGCCGTCATCATTGGAAATTAGTATGGTAGGTTTACGCATAAATTACGGTCTATAAAATTTATAAAATGCCCAATTGCAATTGGTCGATTAATCTTTTTCGTTGGGTTCATCTTTATCCAGGTTGCTTACTCCGGCCGAAATAATAAACTTCATCACTTCAGTAGGGCTGGCTTTTAATGGCTGAATATATTCCATGGATACAATGAACAGGTTTCCTGACCAAGCATAAGAGTGAGGCAAATATACGGCGACTTTTTCATTGGGCATACCCAGGTATTTTAAGTCTTTGTTAGTTATGAAACCTACCTTCTGTAAATGTGCCGACGATCCTACCTGTACCAAAACAGGTTCTGTAAAGCGTTTTTTTTGTCCGACAAAGGCTGATACCAAGTCTTTTACAGAAGTGTATAAAATCTTGATCAGGGGCGCTTTGGCCATCATCTTGTCGAAGTACGTCACGATGGGATTAAACACAATGGTGGATCCCAACAATCCAATCATCAAAATGAGCAAAATGACTGCGATAAATCCCAGCCCGGGCATCTCTTTGCCAGTCAGATCGATAATAAGTTCCCCGAGTAACCCATCCACAAAATCAAAAATGGCTACAATTGCCCAAACGGTTACCGTAATTGGAGCCAATAATAGCAGACCTTTGAAAAAATAATTCATTAGGCTACTCCAAAGTCTTCTAAACATATTACTTTTGCATTTTTTTACAAACCAAATGTAGGCATTTTATTGCTGCCATTAAGTTGAATTGCATGTTAAAGCGAATAATCCGGAATACACTGACGACCATAGGTCTGGACTTGACAAAGAACCTGAAGTACGATCGGATGACCACTCAGATAATGGAACGAGTAATGGAAAAAGATTCACATTGTGTGGATGTAGGTTGCCACAAAGGTGAAATGCTCGATCTAATGTTGAAGTATGCACCTCAAGGGCAACATTATGCTTTTGAACCCATTCCGGCAATGTTTGATGCGCTTAAAGCGAAATATACGAGGAAAAATATCCATCTTTTTTCGTGTGCTTTAAGCGATAAAAAAGGAACAACTACCTTTAATTATGTGAAAAATGCACCTGCCTATAGTGGCATTATGAAACGGCGTTACGATGTAAAACATCCTGATATTGAGGAAATCAATGTAAAGCTCGATCTGTTGGATCATTTAATTCCTAAGGATCAAACCATCAAATTTGTTAAAATAGATGTGGAAGGTGCAGAGTATGGTGTACTGCGTGGAGCAAAAAATATTTTAACAAAAGATAAACCATACATTGTATTTGAATTTGGATTGGGAGCAAGCGACTACTATAAGACTACCCCACAGATGATTTATCAACTTTTGGTAGAGGAGTGTGGACTACAAATATCCAATCTCAACGATTGGATTAAACATAATCCACCTCTATCGTTGGAAAAATTTTCAGCGGCCTATCAAAATTCTCAAGAGTATTATTTTCTGGCTCATCCTGATAAAGTAAGCTAGATAGTACTTTTTTAGTAACAAAAAGTTTTATTTATTCATGTTTGAAAGTCGAGTAAATTCGCTGAAAACCCTATATTTGTGCCACTTGCCGTTGAATTACTTCCGTTTTATGAAAACCCTCTTGTAATGAAATATATACCATTGATGCTAAAATTGTTTTTGCGACCATTGTTTGTTATGCTGTTGGTTGTTGCAACAACTACTGTTAGTGGTCAGCAGGTGTTAAAACTTGATTTACGTGCTGCTGTGGATACTGCCCTTTTGCACAACAATAAAATTAAGCAATACCAGCAAGTTGTTCAACAAAAAAACTACCTGAATAAAGCGGCCGTTGGAAATTTTTTACCTTCCATTGACTTGGCAGGAGGATATACCTACATGAGCCAAAATCCTGAGATCAATATGGATCAAGTAAAGGGATCCATTGATGATATCGCCGGAAAATACGGTGCAGGAATTGCCAGTCAGCTTGGTTTATCACCTGAAGTTCAGCAGCAGGTTTATCAAACGGTTGTGGATGCGGCTTCGCAAGTTCCTGCTTACAATGTGGTTGTCGATCAACAACAATACCCCAGCTTGAATGTGGTGGCTTTACAACCTATTTTTCTTGGTGGAAAAATCATTGCCGGAAAGCGTTTTGCTGAAGCTGAATTGGAATATGCCAATCAGGATTTGGTGCAGGTGAGCAATGAAATCATCCGCGAAACTATTGAGCGTTATTATGGGGTTGTTTTGCTCAATCAAGTGGTTATAACACGTAGAGAAGTACTTGCAGGCATGAAAAAGCATGAGCAGCAAGCTATTCGGGCTATTGAAATTGGAGTTATTCCTGCTCATGAAGTACTTCGTGCCCAGGTGGCTGTGGCCAATGCTGAACGCGATTTGGCCGATGATGAAAACAAACTGGAACTGGCTAAAATGGCACTCAAGACGAGTATGGGGGTTGATCAATCATTTCAAATTGAAGCAACTGATAAATTTGAATACAAAATGCATCCTGTTGAGCTGGCCAATCTGGAAAGCGAGGCTCGACTTAATCAACCTATTTTTAAAATGATTGAGCAAAAAAAGGTGATGGTCGATCAGCAGCATGCGCTGGATATCAGTGAGTTTCTTCCACAAGTTGTCGCCTATGGCGAATACAGTTGGTTCAGAGAAGAATA
>JBFHGX010000243.1:0-4517 GCA_041582875.1 Bacteroidales bacterium
CACTGAAGGAATACCTGTTTGAAGGGTGTTTTTATCAGCAGCCACATCGCCCCAGCGGGTTAAACCCAACTGGCCTCCTTCGGCAGCCTGATTGATATCATCAATAAAATTAACATCGGTCTTTTGACCAATGGCAGCCAGAATATAATCTACTTCCAACTCATATTCAGACCCTTCAACAGGCATCGGGCGTCTTCTTCCGGATGCATCAGGCTCACCCAATTCCATTTTAATTAAAGTTACTGATTTGAGTTTACCCTCAGCATCTTTATTTACCTGAACCGGATTGTTCAAGAACAAATACTCCACTCCTTCGAGCTTCGACTCGTGAATCTCAATGGGATTGGCCGGCATTTCTTTTTCGGTACGGCGATAAACCACTTTAACGTCCGTACTTCCGCAACGGATGGAAGTGCGGCAACAATCCATGGCGGTGTTTCCTCCTCCGACAACCATAATTTTCTTTCCGGTAAAATCGGCTGGTTTGCCTGTCATTTCCATGTTTTTCAGAAAGTCGATTCCTGAATACACGTTTTCGGCATCATCACCGGGAGTGCCGATGAGCGTACCCTTTTGCGAACCGATGGTGAGAATGGTGGCATCATATTCCTTTTTCAAGTCGGCATACGTTAAATTATCACCGAGCTTTTTACCACAATAGATGTTGGTGCCCAATTCGGTAATGGTTTCAATCTCTTTATCGAGCAAATCGTTGGGCAAGCGATATTCAGGAATACCGTAACGAAGCCAACCACCAGGTTTAGGGGCCGCCTCAAAAATATCACATTGATGGCCTTTTTGTTGTAGAAAATAAGCGGCTGATAA
Source organism: Bacteroidales bacterium (assembly GCA_041582875.1). Classification (GTDB taxonomy): domain Bacteria; phylum Bacteroidota; class Bacteroidia; order Bacteroidales; family F082; genus UBA6244. The sequence continues at coordinate 826 of JBFHGX010000243.1, forward strand.
ACCTCCGGGGCCTGCACCAACAATGGCAATTTTTTTGCCTGTTGAAGGTGCTACTTCGGGTTTATAATGGTTTTCGTGATTCAAATCCCAATCGCTGGCAAAACGTTTCATGTAGTCAATACCAACAGGAGCACCTTCGTCCATCAGGTTTCGCCTACAAGCGGCTTCACAAGGACGTACACAAACCCGACCACAAATGGCAGGCAAAGGATTTACCTCTTTGATTAAACCCACTGCTTCGCGGTACATGCCTTTGTCGATCAGTGAAATATAACCCTGAACATCCACGTTTGCCGGACAAGTTTGAATACAAGGAGCCTGACAATCGGCATAGTGATTACTCATGATTAAGTCCAATGCCGATTTGCGTGATTTGTGCACTTTTTCGTTATCCGTAATAATATGCATTCCGGGCATAATGCGCGTAGAACAACTGGGCTGTAGTCCACGCATACCTTCCACCTCAACTACACATACAAAACACGACGAATACGGATCAAGCCGTGGATCGTTGCAAAGTGTCGGGATTTCGATTCCATTCCTTCGTGCAACATCCAGGATATATTCTCCTTTAGTGCCTTCAACCGTTTTTCCGTTTAGCGATATATTTATTTTTTCACTCATGATTCAATTCAATTTTAATCTGAAACTAATACACCCTGATGGCATCAAAATTACAACCGGCAAAACATTCACCACATTGAATACATTTATCCTGATTGATATAATGTATTTCCTTGCGGGAACCATCAATACAACTTACCGGACACTTGACTGCACAAACAGTACAACCCGTGCACTTGTCAGCGATAACCTCATAGGTTAACAGGGCTTTGCAATTTTTGGCCGGACAACGTTTATCGTGAATGTGAGCTTCGTATTCGTCGCGGAAATACTTGATGGTAGTCAAAACCGGATTGGGCGCTGTTTGTCCCAGTCCGCAAAGTGAACCATCTTTGATTTGTTGGCTGAGTTCTTCCAGCAATTCGATATCGCCTTCTTTTCCATTTCCTTCGGTGATGCGGGTCAGTATTTCGAGCATGCGTTTGGTACCGATTCGGCAGAAAGTACATTTACCACATGACTCTTCCTGAGTAAAATTAAGAAAGAATCGGGCCATATCCACCATACAGGTTGTTTCATCCATAACCACCATACCACCCGAACCCATGATAGCTCCGGTAGCATTTACTGAATCGTAATCCACCTTGGTGTCGATGAGTGATTCAGGGATACATCCTCCGGAAGGGCCTCCCAACTGAACCGCCTTAAATTTTTTATCATCCTGAATACCGCCACCCAAATCATAAATAATCTCACGGATAGACACGCCCATGGGAACTTCAACCAGTCCTCCATGCTTGATTTTCCCGGTTAGTGCAAACACCTTGGTACCTTTACTTTTCTCGGTTCCATATTTATTGTAAGCATCCGCACCATTGAGCAGGATATAAGGAATATTGGCAAATGTCTCAACATTGTTAATGTTGGTAGGCTTGTTCCAAAGACCGCGCTCGGCAGGGAACGGAGGACGTTTTCGGGGCATCCCACGCTCACCTTCCACAGAAGCAATAAGGGCTGTTTCTTCACCACACACAAATGCTCCTGCACCTTCTTTTACATAAATATCAAGGTTAAAGCCCTCTATTCCGAGAATGTCTTTTCCAAGATATCCATTTTCACGTGCTTGTCTGAGTGCAATATTGAGTCGTTTGATGGCCAATGGATATTCGGCACGGCAATAAATTACACCACCGGTAGCTTTCATGGCGTATGCACCGATGATCATCCCTTCGATGACCGCATGCGGATCACCTTCCAGCAGTGAGCGATCCATAAACGCACCCGGATCGCCTTCATCGGCATTGCAGATGATATACTTTTCGTCACTTTCGCTATTGTGGGCAAATTTCCACTTCATCCCGGTAGGAAAACCACCACCACCGCGGCCACGAATACCGGAGTCGAGTACCGTTTGGATAACCTCCATCCGTCCGATATTTTCAGTGGCAATTTTACGGATGGCATGATAAGCCTTACGCTGTTCGGCTTCTTCAATGGACTCAGGATCCATATAACCACAATTGCGCAAAGCAATTTTCACCTGACCGGCAAAATACTTTTCTTCGTGGCCATGCATCACATCCGATTCCATCACATAATCTTCGATAACCTCACCGTTTTTGATATGTTTTTCGAGGAGTTCTTCTATTTTTTTCTCATCAATATCACCATAGATATAATGACCGTTGTCGTCAACCACCTCCACAAGGGGCTCCCGATAACACATGCCAATACAACTGGTTTGTTTCAAATCAACTTCTATATTTCCGGTTTCGATGAGTGATTGCGCTTTGGCATACACCTTGCCTGCACCGGCGGCGATACCACAACTACCCAATCCCACTATAATTTGTTTCTTCATCTGTAACTTTTTTTCATTTCCTCTTGATACGATTTCTCACACAGCCCGGGGCTGTTAAAGGGATTCTTTACGCCGAATATCCTTGATAACACGTGCAGCCTTTTTACCGTTCAGGCTACCAAAGGTCTCATCACCGATCATCATCACAGGAGCCAGAGAGCAACATCCCAGACAAGCTACCGATTCAAGGGTAAACAAATTATCCTCAGTAGTATGCCCATCCTTTACGCCCAACTCTTTTTCAAGAGCTTCAGTAATTTTTGTAGCACTTTGTACATGACAGGCAGTTCCGTGGCACACCTTAATGATATGTTTACCCACCGGATTCAACCTGAACTGAGCATAAAATGTAGCTACACCATACATGTCGTTAAGCTCGAGTCCCATTTCCTCATTGAGTTTGAAAAATGCTTCACGGGGAACATATCCAAAAATAGACTGAACACCTTGCAGAACGGGAATGAGATTACCTTTTTTTCCCTGGTATTTTTCGATGAGGGGATTTATAAGAGAAAGGTTAACTTCAGGCGATTCAATCGTTTGCAGACTGACTTTTTTCCTGGCAATTCTCATAGGTTTACTTATTTATATTTTAAGAATGTGGAAAATTACTAAATGTAAAACAACTGGGAAGGCAGGTTAGTAAATTTATACTAAGTCTGAATAATGATTGCAAAATGGGAACTGAATAGATTTTCTATTTTAACACTATGCTTTCGTGAAGTATATACTCTTGTGGCAAAATTTGAAATACTTTTCTTTCTGATCTCAACGATTTTGAATGGAAGCTATAAATATGAATGTCAAGCCAAAACCAACCATAAAGTATATGCATTGTTGAGCACTGACATGCTTATATCTTTACAAATTCTCTAAAGTTACTCCTGTCAATTACAAGTCCCTCAGCCTTGTAAGTTTTCATAAAGTTTTGAGGGAACTTTGTTTTCTTATTGTTCCATTTAAATTCAAACCCTAAAATTTGGCCATTGTTTTCTTCAACAAAATCAATTTCCTGTTGCTGTTTTGTTCTCCAAAAATACATTTTCGAAAATGTGTCTTTATATAGATTTTGTTTCCGTCTTTCTGATATCAAAAAGTTTTCCCACAATGCCCCTTTGTCAATTCTTAAATCCAATTGGTTGAAATTACCGATAATCATATTGCGAATGCCATTGTCATAGAAATAAATTTTCCTATTCTGCTTCATTTCATTTCTTATGTTTCGGCTAAAACTATTTAGTTTAAAAACAACATATCCCTTTTCGAG
>JBFHGX010000244.1:0-4510 GCA_041582875.1 Bacteroidales bacterium
CAAATATGAAGTTGTAGTTCAAAATTGCACAAATGTATATTCAAAGAAAAATCGAAAAGGCTATTGTTTCTTTTGCCCAACAATTTCCGGTAATAGTGGTTACCGGTCCGAGGCAGTCGGGCAAAACCACCTTGGTGAGGCATGTTTTTAGTGACAAGCCCTACTTTAACCTCGAATTGCCTGATGTAAGCGACATCATTCAACAGGACCCAAGGTCATTTTTCAACAAATTAACCAATGGTGCTATAATTGATGAAATCCAAAGAATGCCTGAACTGCTCAGGTATATCCAGGGAATTGTTGACGAAACCAAACAGCCTGGGATGTTTATTCTAACGGGGAGCAATCAGTTTATGCTCATGAACCAGGTGACAGAATCGCTGGCAGGCCGGGTTGCGTTATTCAAACTACTGCCCTTTAGCTTATCGGAAATTAAGGACAAACTAACAAACGCATCGACTGATGATTTGATACTCAATGGTTATTACCCTGCTGTTGTGACCAATCATTTCGAACCCTACCGCACCTACCAAAACTATTACGAGACCTACCTTGAACGCGATTTGCGAAGTATGATCAATATTAAAAACCTCTCAGATTTTAAAAAATTTGTCAGGCTTTGTGCCGGAAGAGTTGGTCATATATTTAATGCTTCTGCCCTTGCTAACGAAACAGGAGTGTCGGTTCATACCATCAAATCTTGGATTTCCATTCTCGAAGCCTCTTACATCATTTTTATATTACAACCTTGGCACGATAACATCAACAAACGCCTTATAAAATCACCAAAGATTTATTTTTTCGACACGGGACTTCTTTCGTATATCCTTGGTATTGAAAATGAAAACCAATTATCCCGAGATCCATTGCGAGGTAATATTTTTGAAAATATGGTGATTGCAGAATTTTTTAAAAAGAGGTACAACAAGGGGCTGGATGCAAGGTATTATTATTTCCGGGATAATCATGGCAATGAAATTGACCTGATCATTCCTCATGGTAATGAAATACAGGGAATTGAAATAAAATCTTCCCAGACTTTTAACAAGAATTTTCTGAAAAGTTTACACTTCCTGAAGCATATTTATCCTCAAAGAAATATCGATAATATATTAATTTATGACGGGGAAGACATTGGAAATGTTGTAGATACGAAAATAATAAACTTTAGAACTATTGCAGAAAAAGACTAATGCCTTTTAGTAATTGTAGGTATGCTGTTTTGAATTCTTAAGTTTTGCAGCAACCAAAGTTCTGCTTATTTAAATTAATTCTATATTTGCATCATAATTCATGTCCGTTCAAGGATGTAGTGATTTATAAAGAAGGGTGGAGAGATTAGGCTCACGGAAACCCTGGCAACCTGCTGCAAGGAAAAGGTGCCAAAACCTAACCTGCTCAATATGAGCCGGAAATGATAAATTAATTGATAACTAATGAAAAATTGTATTTAATAGGGGAAGCTGCTTAGGGACGAATGTTCTTTTTCTTGTGAAGCCATTTCCCGGGTTTAAACAACCCCTAAATGCCGTTTAAAAGGAGTGAAATAACCATGAAAACAACCATTTTTTCAGAAATAAAAAAACGGATTTTGGTTCTGGACGGTGCCATGGGCACCATGATCCAGCGCTATAAGCTCGAAGAAGAGGACTATCGCGGAACTCGTTTTGCTGATGTCACCATCCTGCAAAAGGGCAACAACGACCTGCTCAACCTCACCCAACCTCATATCATTCGCGAAATTCACGAGGCCTACCTGGAGGCTGGTGCCGATATCATCGAAACCAATACCTTTAATTCCACACGCATTTCCATGGCCGACTATGGCATGGAAGCACAGGTTGTTGAGCTCAATCATGCAGCGGTTACCCTGGCAAAACAAGCGGCAGATAAGTTTACACAGATGAATCCCGATCAACCCCGTTTTGTGGCAGGAGCCATGGGTCCGACCAACAAAATGGCCTCCATGTCGCCGGATGTAAACGATCCCGGATTTCGCAGTACTTCCTTCGATCAGCTGCGCGATAATTATTATGAACAGGCCAAAGCCTTGTTGGAAGCCGGAGCAGATGTATTGTTGGTGGAAACCATTTTCGATACCCTCAATGCCAAAGCTGCTTTATTTGCCATCGACCAACTGGCAGAGGAAAATGGAGTTCGCATTCCGGTGATGGTCTCCGGAACCATTGCTGATGCCAGCGGACGTACCCTTTCGGGACAAACCCTTGAAGCTTTTTTCAATTCTACCTCTCACATCGACTTGCTGAGTGTGGGGCTCAACTGTTCGCTGGGCGCTGAACAAATCAGGCCACACCTGGAAGAGTTATCGCGCATTGCCCCTTTCAATGTGAGTGTATATCCCAATGCCGGTTTGCCCAATCAGTTTGGCGAATACGACGAAACCCCACAACAAATGGGCTTGCACATCAAAGGATTTTTGGAAAACCAAAACCTCAATATAGTTGGAGGATGTTGTGGAACGACACCCGATCACATCCGTGAAATCGCCCGATTAGCGGCGCAGCATACCGTCCGAAAAGCTCCAATAACACAGCACATCACCGAAATCAGCGGTCTGGAACCCGTTAAAATTGAAAAGGAAAAAAACTTCATCAATATTGGCGAACGCACTAACGTGAGCGGTTCCATCAAGTTTGCCCGACTGATTCGTGACAAAAAATACGAAGAAGCCCTTACCGTAGCCCGCCATCAAGTGGAAGGTGGCGCTCAAATTCTGGACGTCAATCTCGACGATGGCATGCTGGATGGTCCTCACGAGATGACTACCTTCCTCAATATGCTGGCTTCCGATCCCGATGTATCGCGTTTACCTATCATGGTAGATTCGTCCAATTGGGACGTCATTGAAGCCGGACTAAAATGTATACAGGGCAAAGGAATTGTAAATTCCATCAGTCTGAAAAACGGCGAAGCAGAATTTTTACATCACGCCAGATTGGTACGTCGCTATGGGGCGGCGGTAGTTGTCATGGCCTTCGACGAACAAGGTCAGGCGGCTGATTTCCAGCGCAAGATTGAGATTTGTGAACGCTCCTACAAACTCCTGACCGAAAAAATAGGATTCCCTCCTGAGGATATCATTTTCGATCCCAACATTCTGGCCATCGCCACCGGAATCAAAGAACACAACAACTACGCAGTTGATTATATCAATGCTGTAAAATGGATCAAAGAAAACCTGCCCCATGCCAAAGTGAGTGGCGGAGTGAGCAACCTGTCGTTTTCTTTTCGTGGCAACAATGTGTTGCGTGAAGCCATCCATTCAGTCTTTTTGTTTCACGCCATCAAAGCAGGTATGGACATGGGCATTGTGAACCCGGGCATGCTCCAGATTTACGACGAAATACCTGCCGATCTGAAATCGTTGGTGGAAGATGTGGTGCTTAACCGCCGTCGCGATGGGACTGAGCGTTTATTGGCTTTCGCCGAAAACATGAAAGACACCGGTGTCGAAAAAGAGCAGCAAGTGAGTGCCTGGCGCAGTCTTCCAGTGGAAGAACGCTTGGAACACGCACTGGTCAAAGGCATCCTCGACTTTATAGATGTGGATGTGGAAGAAGCCCGAAAATTTTATCCCAGAGCCCTCGACATCATCGAAAAACCATTGATGAGTGGCATGGATAAGGTGGGTGATTTGTTCGGTTCGGGCCGGATGTTTTTGCCGCAGGTAGTAAAAAGTGCCCGCGTAATGAAAAAAGCCGTGGCCATCTTGTTACCCTACATCGAATTGGAAAGTCTGGGAAAACAAGTGAGCAATGGCAAAATCGTTCTGGCTACCGTAAAAGGTGATGTACACGATATTGGAAAAAATATTGTGGGTGTGGTACTGGCTTGCAATAATTACGAAGTCATTGATCTGGGTGTGATGGTTCCTACCGAAGTCATCCTGGAAGCAGTGATTAAGGAAAAAGCTGTTTTACTAGGGTTGAGCGGACTGATTACCCCATCGTTAGAAGAAATGGTGTTGGTAGCCAAAGAAATGGAACGCCGGGGCATGGACATTCCGTTGTTGATTGGAGGTGCTACCACTTCTCCTATTCACACGGCAGTGAAAATCGCCCCACATTATTCGCAGCCTGTCATCCATGTCAGAGATGCCTCCAAGGTGATTGGCGTAGCAGACAAATTACTGAATCCCAAAGAAAAACCCGCTTACACCCAGCAGATTGCTCAAGAATACGAAGCACTTCGTCAAAAGAATACCAGCCAACAAAATCCACATCAATATATCAGTCTGGAAAAAGCCAGAGCCAATGCTTTTCATCCTGAAAAGGAAAACTACATACCGGTTAAGCCTTTTAAAACCGGAATAACCGTATATGATGACATTTCTATCGAGGAACTCATCCCTTTCATTGATTGGACTTTCTTCTTCCATGCCTGGAAACTCAATGGTAAATATCCGGATATTTTTACTGATCCTGTGAAAGGAACTGAAGCCAAAAAACTCTACGAAGAGGCTTTGGCCATGTTAGAAATCATCCGCAAA
>JBFHGX010000245.1:0-4509 GCA_041582875.1 Bacteroidales bacterium
GAATTATGCCCTTACTGATGTCAATCGCCTGCAGGCTGAGATTCCGGAAAAGTGTATTCCTCTAAAAAACTTGCACGGAACGGCTCCCGGGATGTGGTTCGAGCAAGATGGAAGAGTGGCGGTGTCCATGCCCGGTGTGCCTTTCGAGATGAAAACATTGATGACAGAAGAGGTTATTCCGCGTTTAAAACAAAAATTTGACTTGGGGAATATCTACCACAAAACCATCATGACACATGGTTTGGGTGAATCGGCTTTGGCCGAGCGCATTGCCACATGGGAATCGGCCTTGCCGGCGACCATGAAATTGGCTTATCTACCACAACCCGGTATCGTCAGGTTGCGGCTTTCTGTCTATGGAGAAATAGGGCAGGAGCTTAAAGATGCCGTCAATGTCCAATGTCGTCAGCTTACCCAATTGATTCCTGAGTTGATTTTTGGTTACGACGACATGCTCATGGAGGAAGTCATAGGGCGTTATTTAACCCAGTTGGGACATACCATGTCGGCTGCCGAAAGCTGTACGGGAGGCTATTTGTCGCACCTCCTCACCAGCATTCCGGGGAGCTCTGCTTATTTCAACGGATCGGTGGTGAGCTATACCAATCAGGCAAAGAGCAAGTTGTTAGGGGTTCCCACAGATATCATCGCCAAACATGGAGCGGTTAGCCAGAAAGTGGTGGAGGCCATGGCCTTGGGTTCACGAAAGCAATTCTCGACAAATTATGCCCTGTCCATTAGTGGCATTGCCGGCCCCGATGGGGGGACTCCCGAAAAACCGGTGGGTACTGTTTGGGTTGCCTTGGCGACGGAACAGGGTGTGCAATCACAACTATTTCACTTTGGCGAACACCGGGGACGAAATATCCGCAGATCAGCACTCGCAGCATTAAATATGTTAAGGCTCGAACTTAAAAAACAGCTCCTCCCTACAGGAGAAACTTGTTGTAACTAAAATAATAAAGCCGGTTGATTCCGGACTTTCTTTTTCATCTTCGATTTAAGATCTGTTTAATTTTTCTACGTTCAGCTTCTGAGCGAGGCACGAGCGTGAGAGTCTGGTGAGATTCCAGGTCTACCATATCAGTCGTACCAACGGCACTATGCCCCGTCTCCCGTCTTCCGTCTTCCGACTTTTTTTAGCCAACAGCCAACGCCAACAGCCAAAAGCTTTTTCCCCCTCCGCGCCTTCGCGTCTCCGCGGTTCAAAAAATCATGCGTCAGCCTTCATTCCATTCCGTCGATATGACAACCATAAAAATAAACAACAAACAAGGAACAACGAATAACCCTCAAACAAAAAAGCCGGAATCAACCGGCTTTTCTACATCTTAAACTTCAGCACTCATAGTGACCAGCTTTCGATCAATCTTCTTAAACAGTCCCTGCAGCACTGTACCCGGACCCACCTCAACAATCTTATTCGCACCATCAGCAATAATATTTTGCATGGTTTTGGTCCATCTTACTGGTGAAGTAAGCTGAGCGATGAGGTTGTTCTTAATAATTTCAGGATCGTTTACCGATTGTCCGGTGACGTTTTGATAAATGGGGCAAATACCTTTGCTGAATTTGGTCGCATTGATGGCTTCACCCAATTCAATCCTTGCCGGCTCCATCAATGGCGAGTGAAAAGCTCCGCCTACCTTAAGCATAAGGGCTCTTTTGGCACCTGCAGTTGTACATTTTTCAATGGCCTTTTCTATTCCGGCGATAGAGCCCGAAATAACCAATTGTCCGGGACTATTGTAGTTGGCGGGCACAACAATTTCAGGAATGCTGGAGCAGATTTGTTCCACTTTTTCATCTTCCAAACCCAGAATGGCAGCCATGGTCGATGGTTCAATCTCGCACGCTTTCTGCATGGCAGCAGCTCTTTTCGATACCAGTTTTAAACCATCTTCAAACGACAATACGCCATTGGCAACCAATGCACTGAATTCTCCCAGTGAGTGACCGGCAACCATATCAGGTTTAAAATCAGAACCCATTATCGAAGCCAGAATAACCGAGTGAAGAAAAATGGCCGGCTGTGTGACATTGGTCTGTTTAAGGTCGTCTTCCGTACCTTCAAACATGATGTCGGTAATTTTGAATTTCAACAAACTGTTAGCCTTTTGAAACATTTCTTTGGCCTTGGGCGATTTATCAAATAAATCTTTTCCCATACCGACAAATTGTGCTCCCTGACCGGGAAAAACGTACACATTCATAAAAAAGTGGTTTATGATTTAATCAATGAGCATGGTGTTTTCGAAATCCATCCGGATTGTAGTGAATGACATTTTCGTTGGGTTGATACTCATGATATACTAATCTGATTTAAAGTGTCGTCAATGGTTACTTTCTGTTCCCAAAGAAGCGCAGCAAAAATAAGAATAAATTGATAAAGTCAAGATATAATGTGAGCGCGCCAAATATGGTCATCTTACGCATGGTCTCTCCATCAGTAGAAGCTTGATTACCAATCCGCTTTAACTTTTGAACGTCATAGGCTGTAAGACCTGTGAATACAAGAACTCCAATGAAACTGATGATGTAATCCATTTGAGAACTCTGCATGAACATGTTCACTACGCTGGCAATGATAATGCCCACCAACCCCATCATCATAATGCTGCCGAATTTAGTCAGGTCAGTTTTGGTAGTGTAACCCAGAATAGCCATGAAGCCAAACATGCCAGTGGTAATCAAAAAGGTTTTGGCAATGGATCCTAACGTGTAAACGTAAAAGATAAAACTTAAACTCATCCCCATGAGGATGCTATAACCTACAAAGACCAGCAGTAGGGTGGAGGCCGACATGCGGTTAAATCCGGCAGACATCAGCAATACCAAACCCAAAGGAGCCAACATAACTACCCATCCCAACATCGACATGCCGCCGGTTTCCGGATTGAATAAAAGGCTCATCAGTTGGGCGTTGCCGGCAAATAGCCACGAGGTTACCGCTGTAATGGCCAGGGCAATGCCCATCCACATGAATACGCCGGATAAAAAAGTCTGAGAAAGGGCAACAGCTTGCCCCCGACTCGAAAAATCTATTTGATTCATTTGGTTCATTTTTATACAATTTTAAAGCTAAACGAAAAATAAATTGAATTAGTCTTGAAGTATTAGTTGTAAATTTTGTTAAATTCTGAAAAACTATGACAATTTTGTGGAAATGAGGCTGATAAATTCGGCACGCGTTTCGGCTCTTCTAAAAGCTCCTGTAAAATCACTGGTGGTGGTTACCGAATTTTGTTTCTGAACCCCTCGCATGGCCATGCACAAATGCTTGGCCTCTATAACTACAGCCACACCAAGGGGATTTAAGGTATTCTGAATGGCATCCTTAATTTGGGAGGTCAGCCTTTCTTGCACCTGTAATCTGCGCGAATAGGCTTCAACCACGCGGGCAATCTTGCTCAGTCCGGTAATGTATCCATTGGGAATATAGGCCACATGCGCTCTTCCGATAAAGGGAATCATGTGGTGCTCACACATACTGAAAATCTCAATGTCTTTTACAATAACCATCTCGCGGTAGTCTTCCTTGAATTTGGCTGATAACAGAATTTCTTCCGGATTGTGGTCGTAACCCTGTGTAAGAAACTGAATGGACTTGGCTACCCGCATGGGTGTGTCAATCAAGCCCTCTCGCGATGAATCTTCCCCAATAAGGTTCAGAATTTCTTGATAATGATATTCAAGCTTTTTTAAATTCTCAGGGTTAAACGATTCAATCTTTTCGTATCCCAGCATGTCTTTAACTTTATTCATTGAATTCTTATTATAGCCAATCCTCTCTTCAAATACAATGCCAGAGTGTTTCGACTGAATGATAGGTGTTTATTTGGTTAGTTACCAAAATATTCAACATAATTGTTCTCCGATTCGGTAACCTTAACACAGTGAAGCTCTGCATTTAATTCCTTTACAAAAGGATTTATTACTTCCCAGATACCAACTGCCAGATTTTCTGTTGAGGCCAACTTTCCTTGCATGAAATCAACTTCTACATTGATGTTTTTGTGATCGATTTTATCAATGACCTCCCTGCGAATGATCGTACTCAACAGTTTTAGGTTGATTAAAAAACCGGTCTCAGGGTTTATTTCGCCTTTTACCGTGACAAATACTTCATAATTGTGGCCATGCCAGTTGGGATTAGAACATTTCCCAAAAACCGCTAAATTTTGCTCATCTGAGAAATCAGCTCTAAAAAGTCGGTGTGCAGCATTGAAACGTTCACGGCGGGTAATATAAATCATGGGTCAAATTTTAATTCAAAAGTACATACTTTCTTTCAGAGTGAGAAAAAATCTTAACAAAACTGTTCCCACCGACGGTAACATTTCATACCATAGACACTTCCCCTGCTTCACTCATACTCGCTTGATTCCTCTGCTCATTATTAAACATCCAGCGCCCGATATTCGACGCGTCAGGGAGTCTTCAAAAAAGTGTGTCAGGCTGTTTTTCTCAGGGAAAGCCCTGGAGGCCGTAGGCCGGAAGGGCTTTCCC
>JBFHGX010000246.1:0-4498 GCA_041582875.1 Bacteroidales bacterium
ATAGGGCCACGAAGAAGTTACATGCGACAATCCCAGTCGGCTTACCCATCCGGGAGCCGAAGCATCGTGCTGTAAGGTCAGTCCCATGAGCAAGGCCATGAAGGTAATCCCGGAAACGGCACTGATGGCGGCAGGTATTCCTGATAGCCAGTGAATGAAAGTGTTTTTCCTCAAGAACAGTCCTGCTCCGAAAATAAACGCCACCAAAATACCCGCACTGATGTTCAGCGACAGGTTGGTAAATTCAGGAACACCCCGTCCTCCGGTGCTCAATTCGAGGGCAAAGCCAATCAGGAGAATACCGGAAGCGATAAAAAAGCTTTCAGCATATCCCCAGGGCTGTGCCCACATGGTTTTTGTATTTCTTTTGTGTTGCATTGCCATAAGATAATGAGGTTCAAAGTAACAGCTTTTTGCCTTGATTTCTCACAAAAAAAGAAGGGCTATGACATGACATGATGCATACATAACCCTTCCTGAAGATTAAAAACAATTTCTTTTGGTTCAGTCAAGCCGTAAGTCAAAGCCGGTTAACACAAGCGTTTTAGTATGTACTACTTCCCTCTTCCGTCTCCCCTCTTCCGTCTTCCGTCTCCCGTCTCCCCGCGAAAACTTTCGGGGTTACTTGTTATACACAACAGGCATAGCTGCTTCGCGCGCTGCAGCTTCCTTTTCCCATTGTGGTAAGAGGTTCTTTTTAAAGGTTTCCTTCTCCTGAATTAATTTTTCCATAGGTAAACCAATGTATTCCTGAGCCTCGGCTTTGGTAGCGATATTTGGATAAGGCACTTCACCTTTGTAGCCCAATTCCATGAGCAAGCGAGCCAATTTGATGCGGCCTTCCTGAGCAATGTTGATACCTCCTGCAATTACACGTGAAATTTCAACAGGTGAGTGGAACGATCCTCCATGTGAGGCTGCAGCATAATCCCAACGCCATTGGGCATGACGGATGTCCATCAGGATATCTTTCATTTGCTCTTCAGTGGCGCCCAGATCCCATGCTGTTTTAGCTTCTACATGTAAACGAACACATAATTTTTCCAATTCATCGCGGTTTTCAATGATCTTGTCCTGACGATCGTATACGTCATTGATCAACTGGGCAGTTTTTTCTTTATGACAAACCATACATGAATTTTCCACATTGTTCAAAGGAGACTGAATGTGGTGATCGGTGAATTTTTTACCCCCTTCACTCATGTAAGGCATGTGGCAATCCGAACAACTTACGCCACGCTCGGCATGAATTCCGGTAAGATATACTTCGTACCCCGGATGTTGAGCTTTTAACATGGGAGCTTTGCTGAGCTTATGTGTCCAGTCGCTAAATTCTTTGGCATCGTAATACGCTTCCATGGCTTCAACACTCTGTCCGTTATCCCATGGAAAGGTGAGATAAGCGGCACCTTCGGCACCCGGACGTTTTTTGTCGAAATAGTATTCCACATGGCATTGGGCACAAACCAACGAACGCATTTCCTGATGGGTAGCTTCGTTGATGTCTTTTCCTTGACGTTCAAAGGCTTCCACCAAAGCTGGACGTGAAATTTGAAGCTCCATGGTTTCGTTATTGTGGCAATCCGCACAGCCAATGGGGTTAACGATTTCCGATCCCAATCGGGCCCATTTTCCGGTATAGTATTCGGTTACGCCTTCTTCGTTCATCACGCGAGGCACATCCGGACCTTTACATGTCCAGCAAGTGGAAGGCATCGGGCCATCATCGGGGCCGGTAGGGCCACCGGTACGCAGTGAATTTCGCAAATCTTCAATGGCGAAAATATGACCTCTGCCTTGGTTGTAGTCTTTGGCGAAACCGTAACCGGCCCACATGACTACCAGACGTGGATCAACTTCCAGCATGTCGATCATGGCATTTCCGTTGTATTTCGAACGGAAATTGCTTTCTTTCATTTTTTCGTACGAGTTGTATTCGGTGGGATAATTTTTACCCCAAACTTCGTTGCGGGGATCAAATTTGGCTATTTGAACCTCTGGTTTCCATGTGGTTTGTTGCTCAGCTCTGCGCTCGGTTACCGAAGAGGCCAGCAATCCCAGAAAGAAAACCACCACCAGGGTGGCAAAAAACAGCACCCAATTTAATAAAGGACTTCTTTTCTTATTCATGACTATTGTTGTTTAATTCTTGGTTTTTGATTTTGTAAGGTTGTTGATCCACGCAGGAATCGGTTTTTTTGTTTGAGGTATCTGCGCATTGGGCACAGAGGAAAGGCTGTTTACTCTTCCATGGGGTACTTCACGGTGACAAGTCCAGCATTTACGACCATCCGTTCTGAAGTGGTCGAATGTGGTTGTCTTGGTGAGCATTTTGTTGTCGGTGATAAGCTCGTTGTGGCAACGGATACAGTTTTGTTGTACGACTTCGGCGCCGGCCTCTTTAATCATGATTACCTGAGGCTCAAGCCTGAAGGTAAACATGGTGGCGTGGCGCAGACCGTCTTTGGCCTTGAAGAAGTACTTGTTGAATACGTTGTCCTGAGGCACATGGCAATCGTTACACGATGCCCGCTCGCGATGCGAACTGTGAAACCAAGTGGCATACTGA
Organism: Bacteroidales bacterium; assembly: GCA_041582875.1. Lineage (GTDB taxonomy): Bacteria > Bacteroidota > Bacteroidia > Bacteroidales > F082 > UBA6244. The sequence goes on from JBFHGX010000246.1 coordinate 2,570, forward strand.
GGATTCATCACGTGACAATTGATGCAGGTGGTTGGATCATCGCTTAAATACGATACTGCATTCGACACATAGATCAGGTAAAAGCCCAAACCAAACAAAATACCGCTCACCACCGCCACGGGCAATCGCCATGAAGGAGGAGGAGTTAGTATTTTTATGATGTTCGACATGGTAAATAGATTTAATAAATGGTGAAGGGGGATTTTTTGTCTCCTCCTTTAAAGGGTTTATTTTTTGCTAAAAAAGGTTGGCTTAAAGGTAAGCATAATCCAGCCCCAATTGTTGGTGTTTTCGTAATTTCCACCTTTGAGCACCTGCAAAGTCTCTGTTCCCAGCATTTGTGAGTATCCGCCACTGATATTTAGCTCCTTGGATACGTTGTAAGCTACCGAGAAATCAATTTCTGTTCCCAAACCATTGTTGTACGCTTTCCATGTGCCGGGTGTGGTTTGTGTAGCCACGGTGGCGGCTGCCATAAAGTAGTGAGGAACCAATTTAAAGGTTACTTTTTCGATGGAATAGGTCAAGGGTAAATACAAGTCAATTAAACCATTGCTTCCGTTATAGTTTCCCACATAAAAGTAGTCCATCCATCCATTAAATTTATGATTGGTTCCGTATAACGGGGTAAACGATTTGTCTTTGTCACCAGGGGTAGCGGCTTCTTTGGTTGAGGTTCCTGATAAATATTCGCCTCCAATAGCTATAGCAAATTTATCGCTTACCTTGTAGCTGGCGTTAGCTGAGAAATACATCGCGCTCAGGTCGTTGTTTTTGGCGTTTTTTCCACCTTGATAGTACAATGAAGCATCAAATGTAAAGGCGTCTTTTCCATAGGTAAAACGTGGACCAATGGTCTGACTGAAGGCTACTTTTTGTGTTGCCGAATCCTGTGCGTAAGCCATGCCGTTGTTCAATACCAAAAAGCTTAATCCGGCATTTCCAAATGTGCCATGGTACCAAACATATTGAAACGTTTTGTAGCTGTTAATAGTGTAATCGGTTTTAAACAGGCTCTCACCATTGGCGTTGTAGGCGAAACCTACGTTGATGGTGTGTGCCTTGGCGGGATTGTATTTTACTATGGCAGCATCGTGACTTCTGGCTTGTTGTGCCCAACCCACATTACCAAAAATACGTGAGTCGTCATACACAATTTCCTGACGACCAACTTTGATGGATAGTTTTTGGTTGATCATGGCTTCTCCCCAGGCTTCATGGATGGCAGGGCCGTTTAAATCGGAAGTGTTGAGCTGACCCACATCGCCCCAAACACGTACATCCTGAATAACCAACCCAACCTTAAAGTTTTCGTTGGCAAAAAATCCGTTCAAACGGGTACGTTGCGATACAAAAGTAGCGGCGTCGGCACCATCAGGACTAAGGGTTTTGTAGCCGTGGCGGTATTCAAAGCGAGGACGAATTTCTCCCGAAAGAGTAACTTCCTGCGCAAACAGTTCTCCTCCGGCCAAAATAACCAGGGTGAGTAGGAGCAAATAGGTGCTGAATTTTTTCATGACGATTGGTGTATAAATAAATTAAGTATTAATATTCTGAAATGCAAATGTAAAAGTTAATTTTAATTAAAAAAGGCCAAAACAGTAATTTATACTCAAAATAAATAATAGTCTAAGCAGTTTTAAAAGAGAAATATAGCTGATTATTGTCCAATTTAATCGGGAAATATTGAGTTGAGTTGCATTTGTTTTTTACCTGAAAAAGATTCTCGTCTTCTGTCTTTTTTCTGACCCTATAACCAACCCTGCTTCAAGCGTCCACGCTTGAATGGCCAAAGGCCACAACTTTGTTCGTTCATTCATTATTCGTTAATCGACATTCGATATTCAGTCCCATTGTCATATTACTATGTGCGCCCCCGCATCACTATCGGAGTTTTTTCGGGGTTGTTATTCCTCGGATGACAGAAAA
>JBFHGX010000247.1:0-4483 GCA_041582875.1 Bacteroidales bacterium
CACAAAATCTGGCCAGTTTGTTTTTTAAATTGGGGCAATACGATAAAGCCCTGACCTTAGCGCTTAAATCGGAAAAACTGGCGGCGCAATCGCATGAACGCGATCTTCAAGAAGTGGTGTTTGAATTGCTTTCGCAGATCTATGAAGTAAAAGGTGATTATAAACAATCGTTGGCCTACCATAAGCAGTATACTGCAATCCACGACAGCCTGTTTAATGTTGACAATACCCAACGGTTTAACAAGTTACAAACGGTTTTCGAGACATCACAAAAGGAACAACAAATAGAGCTATTGAAACAGGAAAAACAAAATCAATTGCTTGAAACCAGATTGCTGAAAAACCGACAATGGTATCTGATAGCAGTCATCATTTTTATTTTAATCATCTCCGTAATGACTGTATTATTGACTTTTTTAAAACGTAAAAAAGACAAAGAAATCCACCGTCAAAAGGAACTGTACCACAAAAAAGAAAAAGAATTAGCTAAGGCTGAACTGGAGAAAAGTAGGATTAAAGAAGAAGAACTTCAGCAATCAGTCCTGTATAAATCGAAACAACTCAGCACCCATGCGTTGCACATGATGCAGAAAAACAGCCTTTTGCATGACATTCAAAGCAACATTAAAATCCTTTCAAAAAAAGGAACTGCAGAGGACAAATCCGATTTCAAACGCATCAACTTTCAAATCAACCAAAGTCTACGATCCGACAAAGATTGGGATGTGTTTAAGTTGTATTTTGAAGAAGTAAACCGCGATTTTTACCGGAAGCTCACTGACCTCAATCCTGAACTAACCACCAACGATCACCGCTTATGCGCACTCATCAAATTAAACATGAACAGCAAGGAAATGGCTTCGGTACTCAACGTGGCACCCAATAGCATCAAAAGCTCACGCTACCGACTCAAGAAAAAGCTGGGATTGGATTTGGAAGCCGATTTGGAGGAGTTTATCAGAGGCTTGTAGTATGGAGATCGTCAATGAATTAAATTAAACCACATGTTTGAAACCTTTGTATAATTGGGTCTATACCGAAAAGTTGTTCAAGAGGCTATGGCCACGAAATCACCAAGGCTCAAAGGTGCATAAAGAGTACATTGATAACATATTACCTTTGTATATTCTTTGTATTTTTGAGTTTTAGTGGCAAAAAACACTTTTCGGAGTGAACTCATAATTAAACAAATCAAAAATGACCACAATTTTTATAACTCAATTGATTGTTAGTTTTATAGTGGGGGGTTCATTCATTGCATTGCTCACCTTTCCAACGATTGGATTCCGTATATGGAACCCTCATAGCATTCATCGCCAGTCTGACTACTTCATTTCTGTTATCAAAAATAAAGCACTAGTAAATTAAAGTGTGTAGTCTACAAATTTTGATGGTTCGGGCAAATCAGAAGAAGGCTCGCTTGAAATGATTGGTTGCATGAGCCAATCCTTTGTTTTTTGGTTAAAGTGCCACGCAAAATCAAGTTTTTGTACAGCTCCATTTCGACCGGCTTCATAATGTAAAATCAAGGTTTTCGCCAAAAGCGCCCCCATCACATCTATAGGTTGCAGCATTTTGTCGTCCAGTACGAGGATGTTATCTGTAAGGCTACCATCGGCAAAACGTACATTTACAGGTGGCAATTGACCCAAAATTGGGCCAGCATCTAAATCCGTTGTCAGTTGGTGGATGGTGACTTTGGAAGTCGTAGCTTGTCGGTCAATCAGATCCTGAAAAGGCTGAGGGCCTGCACCATGTCCAGCCAACAAATCTGCTGGATGAAAATTATAAATGCCTTGTTTTGGATAGTTGATGATGGGAGCATCAATAAGCTGCCCGAACACACAAACCAATATCACATCAGGATTCCATTTTTCAAGCAGCTCTCGGAAATAATCTGTTTTTACCGCTCCGGTATACACAGGCACTCCACTTTTAAGTCCGGATTCAATCATGGCTGTTTCCAGGTGGATGGTTTCATCTTCGTTGTATTTACGCCAGATGCGTCGTTTAACGGATATTTTTGCCGAAGGACTCGCGGGATCATCAGTTACCAGGCCAACAATATTTAGCCTTTCGGGATTTCGGCGTTCAAATTCATGAAGTGTTTCCATCAACAAATACCCCAACAAATAGCTGCCAAAAACAACTACCCGTAATCCTTGATTGGTTTTGTTATATGTTTCTTTTTCAGAGGGAAAAATCAATTGCCCCCAACCCGAATCACCCAACGAGGACTGTATCTTGCGACCTCGGTCATCCAAAATTAAATTAGCATCAACAATATGCTCTGCGTTTTCTTCCATATGATATGATTGTTTAATGGTATAGAAATGTAACGTTTTTTGGAAACTGTATACATTATATTTTAAGGCTCCGTTAGGAGCCAAATATGGGTAGAAAAATTATTATTTCGTTTATTTCGTCAGCCTGAGGCTGACGATACAATCGTACTAAAACTACCAATTCTACACATATGTTTTCCCAAGGGGGAAAATCTAGTCAGTTTCATAGACTTCTTTAAAAAACAAAGGTAAACAGCGAACTCACACTTACAACACTTAACGCTAGGGTGGTCATAATTGAAATGGCCACCAAATCAGGTCGGCAATTGTATTGTTTGGCAAAAACGACAGCAAGAATGGCTGAGGGTAAAGCGGTTTCTATCACCACAATTTCGCGCATCATCGTTGTAAAATGAGGATCATGCGTCAACCAAACCGCCATTAACGGTTTAATAACCAGCTTTAACAAGATGGCAACCATTAGAAACAGGTACATGTTTTTATAATGATTAAACTCGATGACAAGTCCAATGGTGATGGAAACCATCAACAAGTTGGCCTGACCAATGAGGTCAAAGAACCGAATAGAAGTTGCAAACACCTGATTATTATGGTTAATCGGGATAAATGAAACACCTATTCCCGCTACAAGCGAGATGAAAATAGGCGACACAAAAAACTTCTTTACAGATTTAATGATCACCTTACCCTCCACTTTCGATTCGCCATAATACATGGCAATAAGCGGACCCAGGATAAAAAGCAAGAGACCTACTCCAAATTCACTGGTAACCACAGCTTCCTCCATAGCCAGCGCATTGTGAGGAAAAATTTGTTGAATGAGCGGATAGCCTAACATGGTAGTCATGCCAAAGGCCGAAACCAACATCAATGCGCCTTTTTCGCCCCGTTGAAATTTAAATAGCGTAGCGATCAGCCAAGCCAAAAACAAAACAATCAACTCAACCAAAGCCATGATGAGGGCCATTTTAACAAAGCGATCGTCGAATACTTTTACCGCCAATGATGAAAAAATGAGCGCAGGTAAGGTAAGCTGAAGCACAATCCGGCTAAAAAGCTGACTATCCTCTTTTTTAAAAACGGCTATCTTTTTAAGAAAAACAACCAATGAAATAATGGCCAGTAAGATCAACACTCCTTCGATAAGGCTATAGGTAGTATTCATCGATCAAGGAATTAAAATAAACAATTCATTATCAAGTGGTAAATATATACATATTTGGAAAATAACTTTTGACGTGCCAAATAAAATATAGAGGTTATCTTAACGCTGGATAAAAAAGAAAAAGAGATCTGGCAGGAAATGAGAAGCAACAAAATGAAGACAAATTTTTCGAATTCTAACAAAACTAATCCATTTTCGTACAAAATTATACTTACGCATCCTGCTCATATCAAGTTATTTACAAAATATATTCTATTTAATTTCACTTTTTACTTGCAAATCGCATTAATTTGTTTGTATGTTTGCAGCCAGTAAAGCTGACCAAATTTCCTACCTTTTGTTAGTTATTTAACTAAATACAAAAAATGGTTGCTTTATGAAAAAAGTCCTTTTGCTGGCATTCCTGTTCGGGAGTGCGTTTTCAGTTTATGCACAATTAGTACTTTCCAGTGGCTCCCAATTGGTGGTTAACAGTGGTTCTGTTGTGGTTGCAAATGATGTAACCAACAACGGAGGAACTATTACCAACAATGGCGATGTATCCATATTAGGAAATGTAACCAATAATAGCGGAGCTTTAATGGCTGGCACCTCAGCTGGAACCTTAACATTTGAAGGAACTTCTGCCCAGGAAATCACAGGTACAACTTCCTCAACATTCTATGGAACAGTAGATATCAACAATGCCAGCGGAGTGACCCTAACAGCTACCTCAACCGGAGCCGACCAAACCATTGATGGAACACTGAACTTCACCAGCGGCTCTTTTACCCTTAACGATTTTAATTTGACACTTGGAAGTAGCAACTTAACAGGAGCAGATGCCTCAAATCATGTGGTAACCAATGGTACGGGAATGCTAATAAGAAGCGTTCCGGCAGATGGTTCAACAACAGTAACTTATCCTGTGGGGAATAGTGCCTACAATCCCATTGCTCTTCAAAACAGTGCCACAGCAACCACTGATAACTATGCAGTAAAGGTTAGCGATAGCAAACCTGCTAGTTTTACA
>JBFHGX010000248.1:0-4477 GCA_041582875.1 Bacteroidales bacterium
CCATCCAGCTATTCAAAGGGATTATTAAACGAGGAATAAAAATTGAATGGTTTTGCTCGGCTTCCATGAACTTTGCCGATAATGACGAGGTGCTCAAATACGCCGCCGAAAGCGGTTGCCGCATGGTTCTTTTGGGTATTGAATCCGAACGTATCGATCAGCTAAAAGACATGAACAAAAACCTGAATGCCAAAATGGGTGTCGATAGCTACGACGAGGTATTTAGGAAAATTCATCAACATGGCATCAGTGTACTGGGAGCTTTTATTTACGGATTGGAAACTGACACGCCCGAATCCATGGCCCACCGTACCGAATATATCAACAATGCTTCCATCGATTGTGTACAATCCACCATTTTAACTCCCTTGCCGGGAACAGGTTTATTTAACCGCATGGCCAAGGAAAATAAGATCGTGTTGAACAATTATCCCGAAGACTGGCAACACTATCACTTTGCTGAAGTGGTGTTTAACCACGATTTGATGGGCCGTCAGGAATTGATGAACGAAATCAAAGACAATTGGGATAAACTATACAACGAACCAATTTTAAAGAAAAAGTTTATTCGCACCATCAAACAAACCAAAAGTGCTACCGCTGGTATTTGGTCGTATGGCTCCAATTTGCAATACTATAATTTGGCTTTTGAGGGTGAGCGCCCTGTGCGCAATTTGGTGGATGTTTTCGGATTGGAGTCATTAAAAACTAACCCCTTTGTGTAGGGATGGCATTATGAAAAAGAAGCGTAAACTGCTACTTATTAATCCCCTCAGCACCAAACGAATTGGATTAATCCGCGATCAACACAGCATTTACCCTCCTTTGGCTTTGGGCATTGTAGCAGCCTTAACACCCGACCATTGGGAGATAGAATTACTCGACGAAAACTTCGAACGTTTTAGCTACCGCGAAGCAGATTTGGTGGGAATTACAGCCTTAACCTCTCAAGTTACGCGTGCCTACGAACTTGCAGGTATATACCGTCAAAAAGGCATCCCCGTGGTAATGGGAGGAATACACGTTTCGGTGATGCCGGAAGAAGCCGCTCAATTTGCCGACGCAATTGTGATTGGTGAAGCAGAGAGCATCTGGACACAGGTAATAGCAGATTTTGAAAACGAGGCACTCAAAAAACAATACAGTGGAAAACTGCTGCCACTGCTTGAATCGCCCCAACCCCGCATCGATTTATATCATCCCGGATATGCCTTTGGCAGTGTACAAACCACCCGTGGATGTCCCATGAGTTGCGATTTTTGTTCGGTTCACACCTTCAACGGAAAAAAATATCGACCACGTCCCATTAAGGATGTGGTGGATGAGATGGAAAAAATACCACAAAAAAACGTGTACATTGTTGACGATAATTTTATTGGATATTCCAAAAAATCGGCCGAACGCGTAGAGGAAATCTGCACGGAAATTATCCGTCGTGGCATAAAAAAAGATTGGCTTTGTGCCGCTTCTATGAACGTGGCTGAACACGAACGTGCATTGAGTCTGATGGCAGAAGCGGGTTGTAAGATGATTTTTCTGGGCATCGAATCCGAATTGGTCGATCAGCTAGAGCTCACAAACAAAACCACCAACATTAAAATAGGAACCGATCATTTTAATGAAGTCTATCAAAAAATTCACGCCCATGGAATCGCTGTTCTGGGAGCATTTATTTACGGATTAGATACCGACACCCCAGAAACCATAGCCAACCGTACCCAATACATGTTACATGCCGACATCGATGCCATGCAAGCCTCTATCCTTACGCCGTTGCCTGGGACCCCTCTGTTCGAACGAATGAAAAAAGAAGGCCGGTTAGTTCATAATGATTTTCCGAAAGATTGGTCGAGGTATGATTTTGTTGAAGTGGTTTTTCAACCTCTTGAAATGTCGCCCGAAGAACTGACCACAGAAATAAAGCGAAGTTGGGAACAATTGTATGACGAAAAAAACTTGAAACGCAAATTCATGAATGCGTTAAAAAAGTCAAAAAATGCGGAAGCTGCTTTGTGGGCCTATAATTCCAATGTGCATTATCATAACCTTGTGTTTGAGAATGAGCATAGCAAGCTGAATATAAAAGGACAATTTACATTAACAACAAAATAAAACCATCAATTATTTATGAAAAAAAAACTACTCCTGATTAATCCCAGGAATTCATACAAAACAGGCATCTATCACGGAAATGATTACAGTGTACCCCCCATGGGTTTGGGGATAATCGCTGCGTTAACCCATTCGAGTTGGGACATTGAAATTTTAGATGAAAATTGTGATGAATTCGAATTTAAGCAAGTCGACTTGGTTGGATTTACGGCATTAACATCACAGGCTACAAGAGCATATGAGCTTTCTGAAATATTCAGAAAACACAACGTTACCACAGTAATGGGGGGTATCCACGCATCGATGCTACCAGATGAAGCGCTACGCTATGTAGATGTGGTAGTCAGGGGTGAATCTGAAAGCGTTTGGGCTGAGGTTATAAATGACTTTGAACAAAAGTGTTTAAAAAAAGTTTACCAGGGCGAATTGCAAGATTTATACTCTGTTCCAGCACCACGCATCGATCTATACAGCCCCAAATATGCCATGGGAACTTTACAAACCACCAGAGGTTGTCCCATGAAATGCGATTTTTGCAGTGTTCATAGCTTCAATGGCCGCAAATATCGTTATCGAAGTGTAAATGAAGTTATTGATGAATATACACGCATTCCACAAAACAGATTGTATATTGTTGATGATGACTTTTTTGGATATGGCAGCAAGAATGCCCAAAGAGCTAAGGATATTTGTCGTGGCATAATTAATTCAGGAATTAAAAAGGACTGGTACACGTTCTGTTCCATGCACTTGGCATCGGATGAGGAAGCATTACAACTTATGGCTCAAGCAGGATGTAGAATGATATTGCTCGGAATAGAGTCTGAGGTTGTGGAACAATTAACCGCCTCAGATAAACTCACAAACCTCAAAGTTGGAGTAGAAAACTACGAGAAGGTTTACGACGCATTTCATAAGGCTGGAATTGCCGTTTTGGGAAGTTTTATTTTCGGACTGGATTCTGACAACGCCGAATCCATTCGAAATCGCACCAATTATTTTATTCATTCAGGTGTCGACTGTATCCAACCTGGCATGTTGACTCCCTTGCCAGGAACCATTACTTACCAAAATTTAAAAAATAGCAACCGCATAATTAACGAAGACTATCCCAAAGCATGGGAGAAATACACCTTTTTTAATTGTGTTATCGATCCTTTACACATGTCAGCAGCAGAATTCACCACATTAATGCATGAAGAATGGGCGCGTATGTTTGACCTTAAAGTCATTAAACGAAAATATTTAAATACGTTAAGGAAAACAAAGAGTCCAATTGCAGCAGGATGGGCACTCTCGACCAATTTAAAATACCACAACACTGTTTTTGAGGGTCATAAAGAAGCATACGACTACCAGAAAATTTATCAAGAACTAACTTCCATGGAATTAAGTTTTACTTAACAGATGGAATACCGTCACTAAATATGCAAATACTAAAATCCACCCCTAACTATATTTAGTACGAAAACGATAAAATAAGCTTCGATTTCCTACATTTGCACTTTCAAAGTAAAACCAACGTTCATGACCATCAAGTCGGGAATAACCCCATATAAATTGCAGTCAGTAGCCTCAGGAAACACCTTCGAAGACACAGGTTGGTTACTTGATGCCCCCCTGGAAACAACCCCAACACTCATTCGTGCTATATACGAAACCAAACAAATTCAATTGAAAGACCCCTCGTTTGGCGTATATCGTTTTGCCGATTGGTTACCCGTCAACCGATATTTGGTAGGATCCTCTGCTCCCATTACCTACAAAAGCGAAGGACTGGCCAACCAGTTGGGATTAAAAAATCTTTATATCACCTTTAGCGGCTACTGGCCCGAGCGTGGTATTGAAATGAAAACTTGCTCATTTAAAGAAACTGAGGCCTATTCGGTGTGTGGACGCATGGACGCTCGTCACCAGGACATCCTTGTGGTGGCTTCAGCCGGAAATACAGCACGGGCTTTTGCCCAAGTATGTTCCGACAATAAGATCCCTTTGTTGTTGAGCGTTCCTCACGATAATCTGAATGCTCTTTGGTTCGAAACCCCACTTGATCCATGCGTTAAACTCATCACAAGCGAAGCCGGAAGCGACTATTTCGATGCCATTCATTTATCGAATATCGCTAGTACTCTGCCCGGATTTGTAACCGAAGGAGGAGCTAAAAATGTGGCTCGCCGTGACGGAATGGGAACAACAATGCTTTCAGCTGTCACAACCATTGGTAAAATTCCTGATTATTATTTTCAGGCCATTGGCAGCGGCACAGGCGCCATTGCTGCCTGGGAAGCCAATTTGCGATTGATTGCTGATGGCCGTTTTGGAAACAAAAAAGCCAAATTGATGGTCAGCCAGAATTTCCCCTTTC
>JBFHGX010000249.1:0-4469 GCA_041582875.1 Bacteroidales bacterium
GGGTATACTCATTCGCTCGGGAGCTACTCTCACCATTACCGGATCGGTGTATGAATTTGGAAAATGGGCTAAAGTCATTATCGAACCTGGCGCCACCCTTGAGTTGGTTGGCAGTACGCTGACGAACCATGAGGAATGTCATCTCCAATGGCAAGGTGTTGAAGTGCAAGGAAATGACAATATCTCACAAATGTATGAAATCATTGATGGAGAGCGTATATATCATCAAGGCAGATTACTTATGAACTCCTCGACAATAAGCAATGCTTATGAGGCGGTAGGTTTATTAGCAAGAGATCAAAATGGCGAAGTGATTTGGAATAGTGGAGGTGGTATTGTTATAGCAGATAATTCTTCCTTTATTAACAACAACAAATCAATACATTTTATCGAATATCACAATTTTGTTCCGGGTGCATTGGCAACAATAGATAACCTTAGCTACTTTACTGGTTGTACGTTTGATGTTAACGAAAATTATATCCCCTCTGAAATTTTTGATAAACATGTTGACCTCGACAAAGTTGAAGGTGTCAGTTTTAAACACTGTAATTTTAGTTTAACAGCAACAGTTGGAGTATCGGTATACAACCAGGGAATAGCCGCTTATCAATCAAAATTTAAGGTGCTTTCTGAATGTCAGAATCAAATTGAACCCTGCCCAATTAGTGAAATCTTACACTCTACTTTTACAGGGTTTTATAGAGCTATCGCTTCTTATAATGCAGATGAAAACAATAGGAAAAGCTTTACAGTTAATCAGGCAGTATTCTCAAATAACAGTACAGGCATTTTTTGCAATAACACGAATGGCGCCATCGTAACCAATTCAAAATTTGAAATTGGCGAAAACCCGGTGAGCAAGGCAAACTACCAAGTATCTGAATCATTCGGTATCGATATATACTCTTCTTTGTGTTTTATACTCGAAGACAATGAATTTGAAAAATTCATCGGTGCTGAAGACGGTCACTATACAGGCATTAGGGCCTTCGAGTGCCCTTCATTTAGTGATGTTATCTATAGGAATAAGTATACAGGGTTGAGTGTAGGGAATTTGGCCGAAGAAAATAACAGGAGTGATAAAGAAGATGACAAAACCGGGGTTACCTATGAATGCAACAGGAATTACCAGAATGACTATGATTTCCATATTGCAACACTTTCAAGGATTAGAGGAAATATGGGATACCTTGAAAAAGCATCCGGCAATATTTTGACAAACCCTTCTATTTGTGAAAGTCAACTTCAAAACGACGGAACCCAGGACATTAGATACTACTATTATATAGGAAATTCACCAGAATGGTTGACCGAGTTTTCAGAATATGTGTATGTAGATAGTATAAACATCCCAAATACATGCCCTACCCTACATGGCACGGGCGGCACCTCCATCAAATTAACCACAGTTCAAAAGTTAGCCAAGGAAACAGAATACGTTGAGAAGCTATCAGACTACAACAACGTGGAAGTGCTTTACAATAGCCTAATGGATGGTGGAAGCACAGATGCTGAATTATCTGATATTGAAAGTGCCACACCTAATGAAATGTGGGAGCTGCGCAACAAACTGTTGGGCGATTCGCCACATCTTTCGCAAGAGGTGTTAATCGCCATGTCGGATCGGACAGACGTTTTCCCTGATGCCGTACTGCTCGAAATTCTATCTGCCAACCCGGAAGAATTAAGAAAAGAAGAGCTAATCAGTTACCTGGAAGACAAGGAAAACCCCTTACCTGAATATATGATCGACATACTGCTACAGGTTGCCAATGGTTCCTCATACAAATCTGTTTTGCAAAACCAAATGGCCATGTATCATCACGAGTATGTCAATGCAGCTCAAGATATTATTCGAAGTTTGCAGCACGACAGCATTACTGATTTTGTTCAACTTCGCTACTGGCTCGACAATATTGGCGGCTACGAAATGGACAAACAAATCATTTCCACCTACATGGAAGAGGGTAATTACACTTCTGCTCAAAGCCTGCTGGATATCCTGCCTTCCATTTATGAACTGAATGGGGATCAACTATTGGCATACAGTGATTACGAAACCATGGTTGAGCTACAAATTCAATTGGCTCAACAGCAGCGCAACATTCACCAGTTAACATCATCTGAATTGGCTACCATTACAAATCTGGCTGACAATGGACTGGGAAGTGCTAAATACTCGGCACGTAGCATATTAGAATATGTCTATGGTATACACTATTTCGACCGTCCTTCCTTGCCTGCAAATATTGGTTTAAAAACAGTTAAACCCATCGATCAAGATGAGTGGGCGAAAGCCATGGGACTGGAACTATCCGTTGACCCCAACCCCGCCTCCACTTGGTCGGAATTCACCTGGCAACTGCCTCCTGCCGTAACCAGAGGACTGATCACTATTACTGATATTTCAGGAAAAACAATTACAACCATCAGTATATTAGGTGCTCAGGGTAAACACGTTTGGGATACAAGAAATATTAAATCCGGTGTATATATTTGCACCTTAAGCGTTGGTAAGTTAGTTACTTCTACAAAACTAATTGTTAAGTAATTTGTTGTTCAAACAGGTGGGAATACTAATATCCCACCTGCTTTTTTATTAATTTTGAGCTATGAAGACAAAAACTCAGCCTATTAAATATATGTATTGGTATAGCATACAACTCATTATGCTATTTACGAATGTAACTAGAAAACAAATATTTACATTTTCGATGTTTTTCATTCTTCTTATACTCACTTTCTCTCAGCCATCATTTGCCCAAAACGATATGAAAATATCATGGCAGGGGTGCTATGGGACTGAATGGATAGATGAAATAAATTCTATTGTTGAAACTGAAAATGGATACATTATCCTAGGAGAAATCGATTATGATATTACACTGGGTGGAAATAATGATTCTGATTTATTGGTATTTCGAATAGACACTTTAGGCAATATTATCTGGGAAAAAACTTTCGGTGGTTCAAGTAAAGAGTATCCATCAGGTATCATAAGTGACAACATGGGAAATTACTACTTAAGTGCCTGGACAGCTTCTGATGATAGAGATATCCAATCCGGCAATCATGGTGATTTTGATCGCTGGATAGTAAAAATTGATGGGCAGGGAAATATCATTTGGGAACAATGCTATGGGGGCAGTGGAGTGGAATATGGGGGCAGGATACAATTGTTGCGCAATGGTAACATCATCACCTATGGAGCAACAACGTCATCCGATGGAGATGTCCCGGTAAACTATGGCTATTTGGACGATTGGTTGATGATTATTACACCAGAGGGCGAAATCGTTCAAAGCCGTGTATATGGCAACATGGGGCAAAACAACATATTTGATATAGTGGAAACACGAGACGGAGGTTTTTTCTTTGCTTCCAAAGCCGAAGAAGTTCAAGGCATGGTTCATGGGAATTATCATGGATCAGGGGATGTTTGGGTTGTAAAGTTAACACCCCACTTGGAGATTGAATGGCAACAATTGTATGGTGGGAGTGGTTATGATTATGGATACAGAGGTGTATTGGAGTTGGAGGATGGGTATATATTTCTGGGCCTAACGGAATCTAATGATGGCGATGTATCCGGGCTACATACCATTCCAGGTGAAGATTTAAAAAATGACATTTGGGTGGTTCGCATTGATAGCATCGGTAATATCCTTTGGCAAAAATGTCTGGGAGGATTTGATTGGGACAATTCAAACGGAGGATTGTATCCTACTCAGGACGGTGGTTTTGTAGTTGTTGCTGAGACTATGTCAGTTTATGGTGATGTGGAAGGGTTCCATTTCATGTACCCCTATTCAGTCTATACCTATGATGTCTGGATGTCAAAACTTTCAGATGATGGCGAATTGGTATGGAGTCAGTGCTATGGGAGTTTCTCTAATGACAGACCTGCCCACAATGTTATTCAAAAAGCAGATGATAATTGGATTATAGCTGCCACAGGGCCTACATTTTCAGCAAATGATAGTTTGAAAAGAGGAGATGTGCAGTGCGAAGGTAATGGACACAGCGATTTCTGGCTCTTCAACCTCAAAAACTGCTCCCACTACCAATCCACCACACCTCAAGCCCCCACAGGTCCGGATACCCTGTGCCACACCACAGATTCCACCTCGGCTTACACCCTTGCACCCGCTACCGGTGCCTGGGGCTATACCTGGCAACTGCAACCGGAGGAAGCAGGAACGCTGGTGCAAGACAGCCTCACTGCCACCATCACATGGAACACCGGATATCAGGGCGAAGTACTCATCTCTGCCGCCAGTTACAACGATTGTGGCGAGTCGGCCTTTTCAGTAGTCAAGACTACTTTTGTGTATACCTGTGTGGGCGTGGAGGAAAATACAGCTGGCGGATTTGGATTGAGGGTGTATCCCAATCCGGCAAACGAGTGGGTTACCTTTGAAACCACCGGCAACAAGCACACAACCCTCATCATTTACAACCACACC
>JBFHGX010000250.1:0-4467 GCA_041582875.1 Bacteroidales bacterium
CAGTGACTGTATCATTTCCATCTGATTCGATACAAATATGCGAAGGAGATCCGTTGGAATTGATGGTCAACCCTTCGAATAACGTAACTGAATATAGGTGGACTTATCACTCCACAGACACCACTACCAGTTTTAATCAATTATTACTCATCAACCCTCAATGGTCTGAAAACATAGTCTGCACCGGCATAAGTGATAAAGGTTGTATTGGCATTGACAGCACATACCTTCAAATCTTTTCATTCCCTGAAATCACCTTGAGTGGCGACACCTCCATTTGCAGTGGAGAACCTGTTGCATTAACTGCTTCAGGCGCATCCGTTTATTACTGGATGGTTGGCAATGATACTATATCCACCGATTCTTTTGCTTTGGTCAGTCCTGTTGACACTACCGTTTATCATGTAAGGGCGGCTTTCAACGATAGTTTGTGCTTTAGTGATACCACTTTGACCATCAATGTGTTTAGCATGCCTGTCACTAAAATATTGTACGATACCAATGTGGTTTGTGAAAATACTGCGGTCATTCTTTTGGCAGAAGGTGCCGACACTTATCTATGGATGCCTTCGGAAACGACTGGTGACAGTTTTGAATTTATGGCGTCTGACACCACTGAAATTTGGCTAATAGGCACTTCAGATTATGGTTGTGTTGAAAATGATTCGCTCACCATCAACACCTTGCCATCTCCACAGGTAATTTTAAGCGGTATTTTTCCTGCCTATTGCAGGTCGGATCCTCCGGTTGAGCTCATTGGTTTGCCCGAAGGAGGGACTTTTTTTGGCAATGGTGTGGAAGATTCATTTTTCTATCCTCAAAATGTCCTTCCGGGAATAGATACGCTGGTTTATGCTATTGCTAACGAAATTGGCTGTGTGGGATATGACACTGTATTGACGCAAGTTATTGGCGGTGGCGAAACCATCGTCCTCGGTCCATCCGACACCACGCTCATGCCTCAGGAAGAACTCATTTTAGATGCAGGAGCGGGTTTTGACAGTTATTTTTGGTCCACGGGATCAAATTTTTCCTCCATCACTGTTTATGGAGTTGATAACCCTCCTGGAACCTATGAATATAAGGTAATTGCCCTCCTAAACGGTTGCACCAATAGCGGCAGCATCAACATCACCTTTTACGATCCTGATTTCATTGATATGACTCAGGTAGAATTCATCAACCTATACCCCAATCCCAACGATGGAGCATTTTCGTTAATACTGCCCAACAACCACCATTCGCAATGCGTAAGGTTATTTTCCATGCAAGGTGATTTGGTTTTTGAGTCGGATCCACTCGCCTGTATAGGAGAGGATTGTTTAGTCCATATCCGGTTGCCACAGCTGATTGGAGGACTCTACACCCTACAGCTTATCTCGGGCGATCGCATCTACACCAATAAGGTGATGATCAGGAAATAATCCCAGTAGGGGCACCGCTCTTTCGGCCTTAATCACTACTTTTGCACAAAAATTATCCTCATGACAAAAGTATTGGGCATTGGAAATGCACTTGTTGACGTATTGACAAAACTAGAAAACGACACCCTTCTTGCAGAATTAAATCTCCCCAAGGGAAGTATGCAATTGGTAGATGATCAAACATCGGCCAATATCTCCGAAAAAAGCAATCACCTGGAAAAGGAAATGGCTTCGGGTGGATCAGCGGCTAACACCATTCATGGTTTGGCACGTTTGGGTATGGAAACTTCGTTTATCGGAACAGTAGGAAACGATTCTACCGGTCAGTTTTTTCACGATGATTTAAAGTCGAGTAACATCAACCCATTGCTTTTTGTAAGTGAAACACCATCAGGTATCGCCAATGCCATGATCAGTAAAGATGGAGAACGTACCTTCGGAACTTTTCTGGGAGCAGCCATCGAATTGGCCGCTGAGCAATTACAAGATGATCAGTTTTCGGGACATAACCTTATCCATGTGGAAGGATATTTGGTACAAAACCATGCACTTCTCGAGGAAATTCTGAAAAAAGCGAAGGCTGCCGGACTCACCATCTCCCTCGATTTGGCTTCGTACAATGTGGTAGAAGATAACTTGGAATTCCTGCGCAGAATGGTTAAAGAATATGTTTCCATTGTTTTTGCCAACGAAGAAGAAGCTAAAGCCTTTACAGGAAAAGAACCTATGGAAGCACTTAACGAACTGGCTACCATGTGCGATATTGCCATTGTAAAAATTGGTAAAGAAGGTTCGATGATCAAAAGTGCAGACTCGGTCACTACAGTTGGAGTAATAAAAGTAAATGCTTTAGATACGACTGGTGCCGGCGATTTGTATGCTTCGGGATTTTTATTCGGATACCTGAACAATATGGGCTTTGAAAAAGCCGGAAAAATTGGCGCCCTGTTGGCAGGAAAAGTCATTGAGCGTTATGGCGCTAAAATCAGCGACAGCGATTGGGAATATATTCGGGAGCAGATTAAGTTGATGTAGGGAAAAGAAAGTCGGGAGTCGGAAGACGGGAGTTGGAAGAATGGGTTAGTTTCTTTTATCAGCTCTGTATCCAAAAAAACCAATGATTGTCACCACCAGAGCTAGGAATACATAATCCCAAATATTGTTTACTATTTCTTCAAAATGAAGTGGTTTTCCATTGGGTATCTTCATTGGACCAATGTAATATTCGCTTGCAATAATATAGGATAGAAAAAGCAAAAACGAGATCGCGGTATATAGTCTCTGCAAGAAAACCCGTAATCACCCTGATATCAACTTTTTCCTGTTCAAAACTTGCCCGAATCTTTGATGATATTTCTTGTTTATTTCAATTAAAATGCAGATCTTTAACGTGTTAATAGACATAGATTCGTCTATTTGAGTACAAATAAATAATTAGATTCACTCATGCGAAAAAGATTCGAACAACAGATAACCATCGGCAGATTATTGATTCAGGATACAGAAATACCTACTGCAAGAAGAAGTGGAGCATTACCAGGTTTATGTGCTGCATTGAAAGAAATATTCATAACACCCAAATGGAATAATAAGGTGTTTGAGGTTTTAGAGGAAGCAGTCCTGTGTAAAAATAATCACACCGGCCGGCCGGGGATGGACTTGTGGCAGATCTTTGTATTGTCTCAAGTACGCTTGTGTCAGAATATTAGTTACGATGAATTGCATCATATAGCCAACTATGACGGTTTGGTCCGTCAGATACTGGGTATTGAAAGTGATTTTGGCTTTGAAAAACAAAAGATAAGTCATCAAAATATTATTGATAATCTTTCCTTATTGAGCGATGAAACTGTAAGAGAAATCAACAGCATCATTGTTGAATTTGGGCATGAAGTGTTTAAAAAAAAAGAGGCGGCAGCATTACGCTTAAAAACAGATAGCTTTGTAGTAGAGAGCAATGTCCATTTTCCGACAGATTATAACCTACTGTGGGACAGTGCCAAAAAGTGTGCCGACATGGTGAACAAACTCAAGCAGAAACACCATCTTACGGGTTGGCGAAAAATACACAATTGGCAAAAAGATTTGAAGAACAAAATGCGGGCATTAGGTCGGGCAAGTGCTTCGGGAGGTAAAGACAAACAGGATCGGGTCAAGCAGGCTGCTCATGCGTATCTTGTAAAAGCAAAAGCATTTCATGGAAAGCTTGAGAATTTTAAAAACGCGTTTTTAGTAAATGATATTCAGGATGGGTTAATAATCATGGCTTTAGGTCTCTACATAGATTTACTTATCAAACACATAGATTTACTTGAACGCCGTGTAATCAAAGGAGAACAAATCCCTCACAGCGAAAAAATGTTTTCCATTTTTGAGACATATACTGAATTTATCAAAAAAGGCAAATCCCGTCCAAACGTTGAGTTAGGCAAAAAGGCTTCGATAACCACCGATCAGTTTAACCTGATTGTTGATTACCAAGTCATGGAAAACCAAAGCGATTCAGAAATTGTTCCCGAGTTAGTACATCGCATGCACGAGAAATACAGACTCGCAAGTTGGAGCTTCGACAAAGGCTATTGGCATAAAAATAACAAGCTGCTCTTGTCAGAAAGAGTTGAATATGTTGTACTTCCTAAAAAAGGAAAGTGTAATAAACAGGAGCAAATAGAAGAACACAAACCCTTATTCAAAAAACTTCGCAACAAACATAGTGCGGTAGAATCAAATATAAATGAATTGGAACATAGAGGACTTGACCGATGTCCTGATCGCGGATTTAGAAATTTCAAAAGATATGTTGGTCTGGCAGTTTGTGCATACAACCTAAGAAAAATAGGTGCAGAGTTAATCTGTCAAGCTCAAACTGCTTCATCTGAACAAAGCAAGGCAAAGTACGCAGCCTAAAAATTACTTATCTATCTGATAATATGAATGATAAATGGAATAACTATGTCCTGAAATGACGTTTTTATGAGATTTTGCCATTTAAAAGTGGAAAATAAGGCTGAGAAATACCCCAAAAGTAAAATTGATCAATTAC
>JBFHGX010000251.1:0-4356 GCA_041582875.1 Bacteroidales bacterium
AATTCCATTGTAATGATAGTCGATGCTTTTAATTTGGGGGATGGTCAGTTGCTGTTGGAAATTCACCTGTCCCTGCTGTATTAGTTCGGTAAGGGTTGCTTCACTTGTTCGGATAACGATTTCGTTATTAACAATTTCAACAGAGCTTACACGCCTTAGCAGGCCTTCACCGGCTGAAGAAACAATAATATCACCCGCCTTTATATTTTCAATCGACTCATTTACTGAAAAGGTTAGTGTAAAATTCGTACTATCCACAGCTATAAAGTTCTGATTCCATGTAGATTCTTCTATCACTTTTGCTTCTTCTGTAATAACAATTTCATCACCAGGAGGATCCTCTTCAGTTTGTTTTTTACAAGATGGAGATAGTAAAGTTGTTGCAGCCAATAGAGAAAATAGGGCTATTTGGATAGTTTTTTTAGTCATGTGTAGTTAGGTTTAGTCTTGCAAATAAAAATAAATATTTTTAAACGATCATATTTTTTTGTTCTAATGGACGAACACTTGCTTCATTTTGGTTGACCTTTTTTCAGCTCCCGGCTTTCAGTGAATATTTATCAAGCATCCATATATAATTAATGAACAGATAATTAAACACACATCTGTTGTGTCAAGTGAATCCATCAAAATTTGTTCTACTCAGTTTTGTATATGATTGTACTTGTGTGTACTTTTGAATGATTAAAAACAGAGAACTGATATAATCGAAAAATCTACAATGGATTAAAACAATCCAGTTGAAATAAATTGAGTTGTCACTATCCAATGACCTATGATTGTTTTACAGAAATACATTCTATCAACTAAAATCAATATTAGAAAATGAAACATTTGCTACCTGCATCACTGCTATTCTTGCTATTTTTCTGCTTTGGATTAAAAAACACTTTTGCACAACCCTCTCTTTTCAGCTTCAACCAGTTTATGGACAAGTCAGGTGATACCCTGAATTACAGGCTGCTTTACCCGGATTATAATCCTGGCCGTAGCTTGCCATTGGTGGTTTTTCTGCATGGTTCCGGCGAACGGGGAAACGACAATGATGCCCAGTTAAAATGGGGTGTGAGAGAATTTGCCCGGGAGCAGATGATGATGCAATATCCTGCCTTTATAATTGCCCCTCAATGTCCTGATGATATGCGCTGGTCGAACAATGAAGAAGATACCGTCAACATGATTTTGACCCTAAAACCCGAGCCTTCCCAACCCATGAAAATGACGATAGAGCTTATACATCAGCTAATACGCGACCTTCCCATCGACACCAACAGAATATATATTACCGGGCTATCCATGGGCGGATTTGGCACCTATGATGCCATTGAACGTTATCCTGATTTGTTTGCTGCTGCAGTTCCTATGTGTGGTGCCGGCGACACTTCCAAAGCGGCTTTAATAGCCAAAATCCCTATTTGGATTTATCACGGCGCTGAAGATTCCACTGTTGATCCAAAATATTCATTGGATATGTTCACTGCCTTAACCAAAGCAGGTGCTCATCCCGGATTTACACAATATCCTGAAGTCGGCCATTTTTCATGGTTAGGAGCCTATACCGATCCTCAAATGATGGCATGGTTGTTCAGACAAAGTAAATAAATCGCAGCATTACTGCAACTCCAACTGTCCGTCCCTGAATTTGACATTCGGCGTTCAGGGTTCAGGGCTGTTGGCTATTTGCTTTTAGCTTTTGGCCTATCATGTTTACATTAGTTATTCAGTGTTCGATATTCGATATTCATTCATTTTTTTCACTAAATGCTCTTGCAGATCAATGATTTAGTCTCAAAGGGTCAGCAACATTACATTAAAGGGTCAACGTTGATCCCTAAAGGGTCAATTATCATGCCTCACAGTGTCGGTGATGAGACTAGAAGTGTCAATTTACTGCCTTCAACACTTGTTGTGAATTGCTTTCAAATTGTATCTTTGACTTATTGAACACATCATCAATCAAACCAACGCTAATACCTATTATAAATATCTTTAATAAGTATTATATTTACTTTTAATAGGTATCAAACAATTGAATCATCTCAATAAACTTACCTATTGTATCCATAGCTTTGAGGAATTAAAAACGATTAAAATGGTAAGTACTGGAATTATAAATCTGATATTCAGATAATTAGCGTTTTCAAAAAAAACCCAATACCAGTACTCGTTTGAGCATGGTGGTAATGAGGATGCCATACGCTGTTTCTGTAGACTATATCTAGTGCAACAGGGACTTTCTAATCTGGCTAAAACAACCTTTCACTTCTCCGTAATTTACGCATAATAAGCACATAAAACGCCTTTATCGTTTTACAACCTTAATTGTTTTCTCCATCCCGTTGTACTCCAATTTAAGAAAATAAATGCCTGGATGAAGGTAGGTGGGAATGTCTTTTACAACAAGTACATGATTGTCAATGGCTATTTGTTGCGATAGCATTTTCTTTCCGAGGATATCAATGAGTTGAATTTCCACCTCAATGAAGTCTATATCGGGAAGAACAATCGATAATTCATCCTCAAAGGGATTAGGAAAAACTGCGATGGAATTTATAAGCTTGTTTTCAGGAACTTTTACCAGACATAGTTGTTCTACCTCGTCGGTGGTGCTGCACCCGGTGGCATTACCTGAAATGTATATTGTACCGGCAGGATTCGCTAAAAAATCGCAAACACAATCGATCTCACAATTGGAAAGCATTCTATTGTTATCAAAATACAAATCGGTAATTGTTCCGGACTCAACGTGCTGCAACCCAAATAAAGAAGTCAGAGAATCGTTCCAGTTTAGGATGATATTTCCGGTAATTGAAGTAAGATTGAGCAATGGATCAAGATTTTTTAATCGGTTGTTGTTCTCTAAATACAAACTTCCGCCTAAGGTTGTCAGCTGATTTAGCCCTTCCAGAGATCGTATTTCCAGGTTGTTCTCAACATGCAAACCATTGGCTTGAACAAGGTTATCCAACCCAACAAGATCTATCATGCCCGGATTGCCGTCAATCAAAATATAAGAACCAACTTCAGTTAGTTGTTCTAATCCAGCCATATTTTGCAGATTCGCGCCATGATCCTCTATTCGCAGGTAACCGTCAATGATATTCACCTGATTTAATCCATTCAAACTCTCCAACTCCTGATTGTAGGTCAAGGATAAATTTCCCTGTACATGGGTTATTCCTTCCAATCCGGATAGGGATTGCAGTTGTTCGTTGCCGTGCGCCAGAATACCACCATTGATAGTCGTTAACTGGGCTAATCCCGTTAGGTCGACGAGTTTTTTATTAAAAAGCATGTCCAAATCTCCTCCTAGAGAGGTGAGCTGATTCAGGCCAACTGCATTGACCAACTCTTTGGTAAAACTAATTTCAAATTTTCCTCCAACCGCAGCTACTTTTTCGAGTCCGGTAAAATCATGTATACCACCCAAACCTGCCATATGAAGACTTCCGCCAATGTATTCGAGATTATGCAGACCTATTAAGGTCGTAAGTGAATCGTTGTTATCGATCCATAAATCGCCCGATATCCGGGTTATAACCTCTAATCCATAAAGATTTAGGATTTCGTCGCCACTGATTGTTACATCACCTGTAATCTCCGTAACACCAGGATGATCAATTTGAAAATTATCAATTTGCGCCTGAGTAGTGAAGTTAAAACTAACTAATGGATGAGTCTGAGACAATAAAGTCAGATGTGCATAAATCAAAAAGATGAAGGGAAGTAATGCTTTTTTCATGAGTGGATTGTTTAATTTTCAGACGCTAATTTACAGCTTTTAGTTGTTTAGCTTTAAACCTATAAAACAAAAACTTTGAAAACAAAACATTTAGTCGATGGATCGGGGGTCAGTGCTGTTGGCTGTTTGCTTTTAGCTGTTGGCTGTTTGAGCTGCATTCAGGGATCGGGGGTCAGTGCTGTTGGCTGGTTGCTTTTAGCTATTGGCATGTTCCGACATTCAGTATTCAGCGTTCTATATTCGGTGTTCCCTACTCAATATTCATCCATTCAATTGTTTCACAAAATTGTTTCTCAGAAACACGAATCAATAAACTCCAAATAAGCAAATCAACTTCTCGACCTGACAGGTTCTTTTCAACCTGTCAGGTCTGGAGCAGATCTCACTCCCGCCGGGTGGAGAATAGAAATATTGTATTTACAGAACCTTTACTTCAGCCAACAGCCAATAGCCAAAGGCCAAAAGCCGTCCCCCCCTACTGCAACTCCAATTGTCCACCCATTTTCTTAATCACATCCTCACGAACCTGGGTAGTGCCTCCATTGAAAACACGGGTATCCACAGGAGCGTTGGTTTTCCATGCGCCCCGGGTAAAATCAGGCACATCAATGGGT
>JBFHGX010000252.1:0-4347 GCA_041582875.1 Bacteroidales bacterium
ACACTTTTTCTGGCGTCGTATCCATCAAGTCGTCCATGTTGAAATAGGACGATTTCACCGCAAGGGTTCCCCGAAGGGTTTCATCCTTCAGATAATAAGCCAAATAGTTGGTGAGTTTTCCACTGGCCTGCATATCGCTTTGTCCGGTTTTGAGTGAAAATGAAACCAGATCGATGTATTGGGGCGAAAAGTTGAGTTGAGCTAGCGCAATTTCCACAGGATTTTTCAGGTCTGATGAATGGTATTCCAAATTTTGTAACACCACCGATCCCATGGCTAAAAACTGATCGTAGGCTTCCTTCTCGATGGACGAGAGTTGCCCTTTGAGGGTAATGTCGGCCACAACAGTTCCTTTGAGCTGATCGGTGCTATCAATGGGATAATAATCCTTTACGGAAGCCAAATCCAAACGCCCTTTGATGCTGCAGTCGATGTTGGGATCGGAAAGGGGTGTTGCGAGTTTGAGTTGTATGTCTAGTGGGTTTTTACCCATTTCGAGGTGCATTTTTTGTACATCAATCAATGTGCGATCCAAGGATCCTCCCGGATTGGTTACGGATGTTTTGAGCTCAATGTTGCTCATCTTTCCGGGCAGCTCAGGGTATTTGATGGTGGCCTTGTTTACCTCCAGATTCATCGAAAACGAAGGGTAGCTTTCTTCGGTATAAAGTCCTTTTACAGCTCCTTTTAAGGCGAACGACCCCGTTGTTTCCAAACCTTGATAGTCTTTCAAATAGGAGGAAGGAATCAGCGAAAGCAATTCTT
The DNA here is from genome assembly GCA_041582875.1 of Bacteroidales bacterium. Classification (GTDB taxonomy): domain Bacteria; phylum Bacteroidota; class Bacteroidia; order Bacteroidales; family F082; genus UBA6244. The sequence continues at coordinate 766 of JBFHGX010000252.1, forward strand.
TAAATCCCGTTGAAGGGGTGTTGTATGTAAGTACCAGGTTAATGCCTTCGTTCAGCAAGCTTACTGAACCGTCAAAATTCAGTTTGAGGTCGTTCAGGGTGAGTTCATTCTTACCAAAAGTAAAAATACTGTTGGCCAAATCGGCGTCCAGGTTGGCCTGATAGCGAATGCTGGCGTGATTCAGGTAGGTGGTTTCTTCCATGTTTACAGTCAAATCGGCCATGGAGGTCTGAGTAAACAGGGTGGTTCGTGCGGCACTCAAATCCCCGCTAAGGGTGTGGTTGAGTCCAATAATATTCACCATTATTTGGTCTGCATCATCCCGGTAGGTAAGACTCCCATCCACAATGCTAAACTTTTTCAAGTGGATGTTGATGTCAGTTTCTTCGTCAGAATTACTATCAACGTCTGTTTGCGGAGTGGATTCATCTGCAAGAGCTATGTCGTAGTTGGCCTGACCATCAGATTTAATCCAGATCAGCAGTTGTGGTTTAATCAGACTTATTTTATTGACTTTATAATTGCCTTTAAGTACATCAACCAAGTTAAAAACCACCTTGATTTCAGGAATAAAGGCCAAAGTATCTCCTTTGAAGTCATTTTTACCTACTACACTCAGGTTGGTGATGGTGAGGCGGAAGTCGGGAAAACTGCTGACGAGTCCGAAATCCATTTCATGAAAATCGACTTGAGCATTGATTTGGTTATTTATTTCTTGTTTGGCCAGGGTAATGACCTTTCCTTTGAAAGCGTAGGGTAAAATAACTGCAGCAAGAGCGAGTATTACAAGTATGACGGCGAGAACTTTAAAGAATGTTTTCATGGTTCAGAGTGGTTATGAATTTGATTACAAAGCTAATGGATATTTTGTGGCGCGGCGTACTGACTTGATTAAATAAACGTATTGTATGTAACACGGATGACCCGGGTTAGACGGATGGGCGCGGATTTGAAAGCTGATTCCAAATGCTTTTGGAATAGTTTGTTGATATCAGAAAAATAGGACGCAGATAACGCGAATGTTTTTGGTTCTTTTTAGTTTTTTACAAATCGGGCAGTGTAAATCTGATCTAATTCTTGACAAGTCAATATGTAAATGCCAGGTTGTATTTGGTTTACATCCAGATGACTTGAATTTGAGTCAAGTTGCTTTTTCAGGACTATTTTTCCCTGTAGGTTATAAATGGTTAAAGCATTGATTGCCTTTGGTAGAGTTGAAAAATTGAGAACCTGACTAGCTGGATTTGGATAGACCGCAAATGCTTTTTCCTCCATTGGGGGTTTTATGCTGGTAATCAGCGAAAGCGGATATTTGTATATACCATCCTGACTCAATCCGGCAAAAAGTTGGTCTTGTTGAATCCACAATGATAGCACCGGCGATCCGTTTAAACCACCTATAACTCCGTCCCATGAGTCGCCATTGTCTGAGCTGGAGAAGACTTCTCCGTTATTGGTTCCAATCAGAATAAGGGAATCATAAACATAAATACATCTGATGTAGGCTTCAGGCGAAAGCCCGTTGGTTAGCGAAATCCAGCTCGACCCATGATCCGGCGATTTGAACATGCCTGAATTGTTTGTTCCGACAAACACCACCTCATTTAGGGTTTGTATGCCTGTAATTTTGTTGGAGTTTATGCCTTCGCTGATGGAAGACCAGTTTGCGCCTAAATCGCTGGTAATGAAAATCCCACTATCGGAGGTTCCGGCATAGACGTCAGTTCCATCGGAAGCCAGAGACAGGATATTGGGGCTGGTTAATCCTTGGTTCGATGCGCTCCAGCTTGTTCCTGCATCTGACGAAATAAAAACGCCCTCCTCACCACTTCCTGCAAACAGTTGTCCATTGCAGATGGTAAAGGCCTGAATCCAGGCACTGTTCAAACCGGTATTCGACATGGAAAAAGTTTGCCCATAATTGTTTGATTTAAAAATTCCAAGCATGTCGGTTCCTACAAAAACATACGCGCCTGAGGATATGATCGACCTGGTTTCAACCGTCCAAATCGAAGAGGCTCTGGTCCAATCGTTACCTTGGTTATCTGAAGTAAAAAATCCGCTACCATGTGTTCCGGCCAGTAAATTAAAATCATTCCCCGAAAGGGAACCCACACCAGCATTGAAATAATGTCCAGAGCTTAACTCCCAATTTCCTTCAACTAAATTTCTTTTGTAAATGTGGCCACTCGATACACCAACAAATAGTGTTTCATTGCTGTTACCGATGGCCCAGATATCGCTTTCTGCCAAGTTGTTATTAAAATTTGTCCAGGTCTGACCTGTGTCGGTGGATTGGTAAACGCCTTGTCCAAAGGAGGCCGCATAGAGTACTCCATCGATTTGAGTAAGTCCTTTTACAGAAGGAATATTGGTTCCAAGTGCCGACCACGAAGCTCCTTGATTGTCTGAAACAAAAACGCCGGATGACAAAGTGCTGATGAATACTTTATCGGTAAAACACAGAATCGACATGATGTTTAATTCGGTTAAACCGTTGTTGATTGAAATCCAATTTTCGCCCTGATCAGAGGAGCGATACATCCCGTCCTGGTAGGTTCCGGCGAAGATATTTGAGCCGTCGGAGTCAAGATAATAAGCGTATTTGGCAGGAAACCCATTGTTTACAGCTACCCATGAGTTTCCGGTGTCCGGCGAACGGTAAATGCCACGCAAGTAGGTGGCCGTAAAAAGTTGACCATTGCTGGAAGTTATGTATTTGACGTATTTTCCCTCCAGCTCTGTGCCTGAGGCTTGCCAGGTTGCACCTTGATCATTGGATCGAAATACGTTTTCGTCGGTCGAAACAAAGATATAGTCGCCAAGCTGGGTGAGTGATTTGGTATCGCAGCTGCTTAGGTTGGCATTTCGAAATGCCCATGATTCTCCCTCATCCTCACTTACCAATACACCTCCTCCAGTGGCCGCATAAAGTGCAGATCCCTTGTAGGCAAAACTTCTGACATATCCACCGTTTGGTCCGTTTACCGGCTGCCACTGACCGAAAACTATGATTGAAAGCAGTGTGAACAGTAAAGTGAATATCGGTTTTTGAAGATGTGCTATTTTCATAGAGTACGTGTAAATGTTTTGTTTTTCGGATTAACTATTTCTCAGGAATGGGCAGTTCATGTTGTCGAAGGAATGACAATTGATCCCAATAACCCCGTTGAAATTTAATTTTGTTATCAATGATTTGGAAAAATCCACAGCCTCTTAAACCCAATGGATCTTTCCATTCGAGGATGGCCCAATTTCCATCTTCAAAGATGTTTTCAACCACACAAACCATTTCTGCAGCAGCAAACTCCTGAGCAAACATCGCCTCAATGGCCAGCTTGCCAACAACGGGTTCATGTGTTACCTGATGGTTGATGGCATCATCATGGTACAAAAGTGCAATTTGTGTGGCATCACCCGTATTGAATAATTCCACCCACTTAGCAAGTAACTCTTTTGGTTTCATCCTTTATTTCTAATTACCAACTGTAAACAAGCTTCAAAATTAAGTTAAAGTGAAGATCTTAACCTGCATTTGGACAAATTGTTGTGATTTAATGAGATTTGAATCAACAATGGCTC
>JBFHGX010000253.1:0-4339 GCA_041582875.1 Bacteroidales bacterium
AATTCTAGCTATGCTAAAATCATTTGTCATTTAAATGAAAATGATGGTACAGGGGTTATTTGTGAAACTGAAGCCGATACCATGGGCTATATTTTAAAACAAGACTGGGGTTCTTATTCTGATATGCTACGCAAAGCTTTTCATCATGAAACAATATCTTGTTCTCGAAAAACAGACAATGAGTATATGGAGGTAATCAATCCTAGATTATCCGTTGCTTTAACTGGAACGCCTGGTCAAATAGAAGGATTAATAGCCTCTGCTGATGATGGTCTTTTTAGTAGATTTCTATTCTATGTTTTTAAAGCCAATGCCACCTGGCATGATGTCTCTCCTCATTCTGGCCTGCCTAATCTTTCTGAAATATTCTCTCAGCTATCTGTTACTGTTTATGAAATGAGGTCTTATTTAAAAAGAAACCCAACTAACTTCATCCTTTCTAAAGAACAATGGGAGACTTTAAATGAATCTTTTACCAGTATGTTATCTGACGTAACTATTTTCAATAGTCACAATGCAGCCAGTATTGTAAAACGATTGGGTTTATTACTTTATCGTATAGCTATGATACTAACTACCATCCGTAAGTATGAATCAAACTCAAAAGAAACAGATTGTTTATGTACTGATGAAGATTTCCAACTATCGCTTAGACTCTCCAGGCTTTATTTACGCCATAGCCTGATCATGTTTAATAACCTCCCAAAAGAGAAAGTGAAAATGGAATACAGTGAGACCTCAAATAAGCAGGCCTTTTTTAATGAGCTCCCAAATATTTTCTCCAGAGGCCAAGCCATTACCTTAGGAAATAAATACCAACTAGGCACTAGAAGTACTGATGGACTCCTAAAAAAACTCCTCGAATCAAAACTCAAAAAAGTAAGCAATGGCATGTACCAAAAAACGTAAAAATAAGGGAAGCGGGTGCAAACCTGCAAAGTCTGCAAAGTCACTCTTAACATCCTGATATAAAACATGATAAAACCCTAAAAAGCTTGCAAAGGCCGTGCAAAGTCTTTGCAAGCTTTCTCCTTTAAGCCCTAAAATCACCTCAAAAAGGGGTAGCTTTCCCCAACTCTCGAACCACCCCTTTGCCCAATCCATTCAAGAAAAAATACAATGCCATACACCGTCAGCACCCTAATCACATCCGGCAGCTATAATCAAAGCAGGATCCTTTTCTTCATAGCTAAAGAAACCCTTACCACCCTATCCCGAAAACAAGCTCAGAAATTGTTTTATCACCTGGCCATACATCCTGACATTTTCTCCGAAATAGCCATACACCCCATCAGAAAAGAAGGCATTCCCGAAGTTTGTTTATATACCGAATACATGACAGAAACTGAACACCTGTTTCACTTCCATCGCATCGACAGAAAACATCTCAACCTAATCCGGCACCTGTTCGATCTGTTCGATTTCCCGCTTTTTGGATATCAAACCCACCCATAAACCCTAAATCCCAAATTCCCCCAATTTCAAACAAATTACATCCCCGCTGGTCAAAACAACAAAATTATTGCCTAACTTTACGCCACCAAATACCCGACGATCCATTTACAATGAAAACAAGAATCTGATTTAACTGATTTTAAATGGTTTAGGACATTTGAAAATATATAATGAGGCATAAAGAAATTATAAACGAATCTTAAACAATTAACCTATAATAAGGATAGCGATGATTGCCAATATGATGACGTTAGCTTTAATTGAAAATGAACACTGTGCCATATAAAACACTTGATTATTTTGCTAGGAATCTAATGGACCCCATGTTTGAGGTTTTTGAGGTATTGGATAATAAAGAACATCCTCAGCACGAAAATTTAATGTCAGATATTCGGGATATAGATAGCCATGATTTAGATTTATTTGTAGAGAAACATCATATTGACAACTTCTTAAATCGCCATGAAGATAAAGAACTTGGGAAAAGAGCGTATTATATTGTTTTTAATCTTCAAAATGAGATTGCTAATTCTCGGATTAGAAAACTTTCAAACTTTGATACATTACCCCAGCCATATGATTCCAAGAATTTATTAAATATTGAGTATGATAAAAATTATCTAATCTCCACAAACCAATTTGACCTTAGTTTCTATAGATTTCAGGTTAATGATTATGTTTATGAGTTGTGTCCAGTTACAGGTGCATCAAATTCAAATTACTGGATATTTCAAGCAATATTTAAATGTATTCATGAAACGAAAGTAAATTTCAAAGTGAGACTTGACCCATTTATTGAAATTCAATCTGATAATTACCAGCCGATGATGTATAAGATGCATGTTCATGGTAAGCTTTTAGACTGGAATAAGTTAATCACTTTGAGAAACGAAGATTTTGGACAGTGGTTTAACGAACAAGATAATAGTTTTACCGATTATGTATGGGCTCCAAAGGATAATGAAATTCATTTTACATGTGAGGAATATCCTTGTCATAATTTTGACGGTTTATCGACAAGTAGATACTTTCATGCGATATTCAATAAGAATACTGGAGGTATAAAACATTGTGATGGAGCTATTCGCGTATATGATGATATTGAAATAGAATCAAGACATAAATTTCATATTAAGCAAGCAGAGGTTAGGAAAGTAGGAGAACGAATTAAGATATTTCAATTTGAGAGCAAGGAAAATCACGGTAAAGAAATCGTTCAAGATGACTTTTGTCAATTAGCTGTTAACTTCTTTGTCTGGAATCATGATGTTCAGAATTACTTTAATGTATAATCAACTAAAGCTAACACGCAATATACGTAAGCCGGGGGGTGTGGGTATTTTAATCTTTTGTACATTTATTAAAAATTGTAACGGTTTGACAAGTTGGAGCTTCGAAATCCCGGCCTCCGCATATTGCCATCCGTTGTGGCCAATATTAAAAAATTATGCAACCAAAACTAAACTTTCCAGACAACGAAAAACTTAAAAACGTAATAAGGGATTTGAAAAGCGTTGACTTATCAGAAGTATCATATCAGAAAATAATTTACACATTAATAAAGGATATCGTTGTGATTCCTGTAAGTGTTGCGAACCTTCGCAAAGACTATCCAATATTTAGAGCAAGAATTAACAAAAAAGGATGCATTTTTACTTCTGAAAAGGACATTTCATATCGAACAGATTTTGAAAATATAACCGCATACGGAAGAGCAAATATTCCACATCAATCAATGTTCTATGGTGCTATTGAATCATCTGAAGTTGAGTATCCAAGAATCGTGAATCTATTTGAATTAAGTGAATTATTTCGAATACCAAATAACAATGATGGTGAAATTATAATGACTGTGGGAAAATGGAGAATAAAAAAAGATTTTCAAGTCATTGAAATGGTTTTTAACAAAGAAAACATTAAAAACAATCCAGACATTAAAAAGTCCTTTGTGTATCAAAGAGACATAATGGTAAAAGATCATCCAGAACAAATAGAACAGATAGAAAATGTACTTGAATTCTTTTCTGACGAGTTTGCTAAGAAAAATATTAAAGGAGATTTTGATTATAAAATTTCTACAGCATATATGAATTTAGTATTGAATCAACGCAATGACTTACATGGAATAACATATCCGAGTGTAAGAACTGATAATAAGGCAAATAACATTGCATTATTCCCAGATTCAGTGGAGAAATATCTTGAATTAGAAATGGTTGGAATGTTTAAAATCACAAAGAAAGGAAAGCATTCCTTTATGGACAATTTAGCAATTTCAACTGATTTAGGAAAATATAATTCAGATTTTAAGTGGATAGATATTCAAAATAAGACAGAAGAAGAAATTACTAAAATGATTGGTGAATAAAATACTGGCTACAACAAACACATACTTTATGGCGGGTTACATTATGAAAGTGAACATTTTAGTTTCAAATATAAAACGGTGTAGGTAGTAAGATTTGTCTTCGAAATTCCACCACAAAGTATAGTTACTCACTCCTCATGCATCCTTCTCTTCGACCAATCACTTGGTCCCCGATACTTGCTCTTAGGAGCACCTGATTTTTGATCACCAGATAATGGATAAAACCCGGTAGAAGGCAAATTCAAAGGCCTCTTCTTCAACCTCCCCTCAATCACCAGCCCATTGGTAATCAGCTTAGCCGCCTCAAAACTTCTTACCTCCAGCCGATTCATAAAAATAACCAGGTGATCATCCCCTCATTCCTTACAGTCATAAAAATAAAAAAGCCTACCAATAAAAAGTCAACATTCTCTACTCAAAGTAACACTTGACCCCATGCACGTGGGATTTTTAGTTCTATACTATATGAACTTTCTTATTTGGTTAGTTTTTTTTATAATTTTGCAGGTATGGATG
>JBFHGX010000254.1:0-4309 GCA_041582875.1 Bacteroidales bacterium
GCGTTTAAGTACATCAAAATGGTAGTTTTGCTCATTACCAACTACATATATCAGCTTTTCAGGGTGATAGTCATCATAGCGAAGTTGAGCGGTTCCCAAATCTTGGGTCATGTATACGGACGTGCCATCAGCGCGAAGTAGGAGTTTTTCATCCAAACCTTCTGACGTTAGATCGCACCAAACAGATCCATCCTCTTTTTTAAACAAAACACCTTTGCTCAGTCCTTCTTCTACCAAGGCTTTCCCCAACAGGTAGGTGTTGCTTTCGTGGTATATTTTATCGAAATCGATCCCCATCCGTTCGTAGGTAATATCAAATCCGTTATATACCCACTGATTCATTTTTTGCCACAATGCTCTGACATCCTGATCGCCATCTTCCCATTTTTTCAGCATTTTCTTGGCTTCCAATAGGAGAGGAGCAGTGTTTTTGGCCACATCCGGTTCAACGCCATCAGCAATTAATGCACCGATTTCTTTTTTGTATTCCTGATCGAAACGGACGTAATAATCTCCCACCAATTTGTCGCCTTTTTGTCCGGTAGATTCTGGAGTACTTTCATTTCCCCATTTTTGCCAAGCCAGCATCGATTTGCAGATGTGGATGCCTCTGTCGTTGACCAGGTTAACCTTCTTTACAGGAATGCCATTGGCTTTTACAATTTCGGCAACCGACCATCCCAGTAGATTATTGCGAATATGTCCCAAATGGAGCGGCTTGTTGGTATTGGGTGAAGAGTATTCGATGACCATCGGAGGCCGGTTTTGCGAAGACCCCAAGCCAAATTGATCATTTAAAAGTGCCTCGTTGAAAAATGTTCTCCAATACTCATGGGATACCGATAGATTTAAAAACCCCTTGATGACATTGTAGTCAGTGATTTCGGCAGCTTCCTCCACAATGCATTTCCCCAATTCCTGAGCAGTTTGTTCAGGATTTTTGCGCGACATTTTTAGCAATGGAAACACAACGATGGTATAGTCACCTTCAAACTCAGGTCGTGTTTTTTGCACTTGAAGCATATTTGCTGTGGGTTCTTGTCCGTATAAGGTAACAATTGCCTGACGTAATAAGGTAACAATGGTGGATTCAATCATGGTATTTAATTTTGAGGTGCAAAAGTAACAAAAAGTAAAAAGGGATGATGTGGGAAAGTTGATGCTTGGAGCAGATGTTTCTGTAAAACTTCATCCCAAGGAAACAGACCCTCAGAAAAAGTGACGGACATCGTATAAAGACAATGGGACTGAATATCGAATTATGATTATCGCGTGCCCGACTAAGTCGTGGAATAATGAATGACGAAGTAGATTGGTGCGTTGATTCGCCTTTTTTTAACTTCTCAAATCAGCGTTCGGTGTTCGGTATTCTAAATTCAATATATTACTGATATTCATATTATTAATACAAGTTATTATTAATAATATAGAAGGCAAGTTATTCAAGGGGCATCCAGGGGTTATCCTAACCGTTAATTTTGTAATTTTCCAACCGAAAAGGAAATCATTTATGGAATACGAAAGTGCGTTAACAGCTTTTTTTAATTTGGATACCATTGCGGATGTTGAGGAATACGGATCCGGACATATTCATCAAACATTCTTGGTTTCCTTAAAGGATAATCACCTAAAATACATCCTGCAAAAGCTGAATACGTTCATTTTTACTGATGTTGCTGCACTGCAAACGAATATCGAAAAGGTTACCGACCACATTGAGAAAAACACAAATGATAAGGGTAGAGGTATACGCGTTGTTAAGTCGTTGAAATCAAGTTCCTTTCATGTAGATGAGTTGGGAAACTATTGGCGGGTTTTTAATTTTGTAGCAGGAAGTCGCACGTTTGACACCATTGAATCAACTGATCTTGCACGTCAGGGTGGTCATGCGTTGGGTAAGTTTTTGTCCGAACTTCAAGGCTTTCCTGTGGAAGAGTTACATGTGGTCTTGCCTGATTTTCACAATTTGGATAAAAGATTCCGGCAATTTAATGATGCCGTTGAGGCAGATCTCTTTTACCGGAGGAAAGACATTGAAGAGGAAATTGCATGCGCTCAGCGGTATTATCAAAAGTTTAAACGTTTTCTTGCTTCGGCGCATACAGAGACGATTCCCGTCCGGGTAACCCATAATGATCCAAAATTCAACAACATCTTGTTCGATGACCAACATAAATCCATTTGCCTGATCGATTTGGATACCGTGATGCCCGGTTATCTGTATTACGATTTTGGAGATGCCATACGAACAGGTGGAGCTTCGGCTGCAGAAGATGAAGAAGATGTGAGTAGGATGTTCATCAAGCTGGAATTATTTAAAGCATACGCTGAAGGGTTTTTGTCAGAAACACAAGGAATTCTTACCAAAGCTGAATTGTCGACATTGGCCCTTGCACCCCAGTTGATGACCTTTATTATTGGATTGCGTTTTTTAACCGATTACCTCAATGGGGATATTTATTATAAAACGCACATGACGAAGCATAACCTCCAACGTTGGTTGGCACAAAAAGCATTGATGATGGACATGGAAGCTAAAGAACAAACAATGAGGGAAATAATCAATGAAATTATCACCACCAATCACATAAAAAATGAAGAATAACCGCCGAGATTTTATTAAAACATCGCTTTTGGGCGCAGGAGTGCTTTCAACGGGCGTACTGAGTGCGCTTTCAATCAAGGACAAACCTGAGTTTAGTCGTGATAACGACTATATTCCTGAATCACATCAGCAATTTAATATGTGTGGGTATGCTGCACCCAAGATGGATAAGGTCCGTATTGGATTTGTGGGGATTGGCGATCGGGGATCCGGAGCTGTGGAACGTATGGCCTTGATTGAGGGCGTGGAAATTACCGCTTTGTGCGATATCCGGCAAGCTGCAGTGGATGGCGCACAGGGCATTTTGAAAAAGGCTGGATTGCGTAAAGCCAAGGAGTTTGTAGGAGGAGATCTGGAGTTTGTAAAGCTCTGCGAAAGCAATAAGGTGGATTTGGTGTACATTGCCACTCCATGGGAGTTTCACGTGCCTGCGGCGCTGGCCGGAATGGAAAACGACAAGCATGTGGCCATCGAAGTTCCGTCGGCCAAAACCCTTGACGAATGCTGGCAGTTGGTTGAAACCAGTGAGCGCACCAAGAAACACTGTGTTATTTTAGAAAATTGTTGCTATGATTTCTTTGAGCTGCTTACGTTAAACATGGTCAGACATGGTGTTTTTGGTGAGTTAGTGCATGGCGAAGGTGCCTATATTCATGATTTGGACTACTGGATGTTTAACAAACCCAAAGACGAGAAGATGGTGGATGGAGCCTATACCAAATGGTGGCGTATTTGGGAAAATGAACGCAAGGCGAATGTATACCCCACGCATGGACTGGGACCCATTTGTCAGGCCATGAACATCAACCGTGGTGATAAGATGGATTATCTGACGGCCATCATGTCCAATGACTTTACCCTGAAAAACCGCATTGCCGAAAAAGCGACTGAGGATCCCTTGTACGAGCAATTTTTGTCGCTTGATATGCGCGGAAACATGGATATTCAGCTCATCAAGACAAACAAAGGGCGAACCATCATGATTCAGCATGACATCAGTTCGCCACGTCCCTATTCCAGGATTCATTTGTTAAGCGGGACCCAATGCTTTGCTCAAAAATGGCCTTTACAACAAATAGCATTTGGTCACAAGGTGGCCGATGAGGCGAAGATGGCTGAAATTGAGGAACAGTACACACCTGAATTGGTGCGCAGGGTAGGAGAGATTGCCAAAAGTGTGGGAGGTCATGGTGGTATGGATTTTATCATGGACTGGCGCATGATTGATAATCTGCGCAACGGTTTGCCCATGGACATGGATGTGTATGATGCCGCCGCATGGAGTTGTATCACTCCTTTGAGTGAGTGGAGTATTGCCAATAATTCGCAACCCATTGATGTGCCTGATTTTACCCGGGGCGCATGGAAAACCAACGCTCCTGTGGATACCCGTGTTTTCAATGGAGGCACTACCCAGGTTCGTGAGGAGGTAATTAGGAAAATGGGTGGACAATTGGAGTTGCAGTAGGGGGAAGGGCTTTTGGCCTTTGGCTATTGGCTGTTGGCTGAAGTAAAGGTTCTGTAAATACAATATTTCTATTCTCTCCACACGGCGGGAGTGAGATCTGCTCCAGACCTGACAGGTTGAAAAGAACCTGTCAGGTCGAGAGGTTGATTTGCTTATTTGGAGTTTATTGATTCGTGTTTCTGAGAAACAATTTTGTGAAACAATTGAATGGATGAATATTGAGTAGGGAACACCGA
>JBFHGX010000255.1:0-4267 GCA_041582875.1 Bacteroidales bacterium
TCCCCATTGGCGATGAATCCTGCTTGTGATTCGTTTCCCAACCAGAAATAGTTGTTTTTAACCACCATGAGCAAATCGCCACCTTCAAGTTCAAATTCGCGCATAAAAACCCGGTTTCTTATCTGTTGGTTAAAGAGGTTCGCTCTTTTATTCGATTTGCAAATTACTACGCTTTCTTCTTTCCCGTCACCTCCAAAGGCACTGTTAAGTTCATCTTCCATTTCGTAGCCACTTTTTATCACCATCACATCTTTAGCTTGGTTCATGATATTAAAAAATGGAATTGAAATGTCGTTGTTTTCAACCTTGTTCCTTAAATGCGTAGCACTATCGAGTATTCCTGAATCGTTGGCCTGACGCATCACTTCGCGCATCAAATGTTGGTAACCTGTGATGGTATACGATGACACCAGCCATTGTAAATTGAGTGCAGGACTAATGTCCAAACTTACAGGTGGAAGCTGTGCGGTATCGCCTATCAGAATCAGTTTGTTTCCTTTGTTTCTGAAAACGTACTGAAATAGGTCATAAAGAATACTGCGGTTAAATACACTTCCCGGTTCTTGGGTATCATCACTAATCATCGAAGCTTCATCTACAATAAAAACGGCGTTGCTGAGCTTGTTAGGAGCCATCACAATGTTGGTGTGGCCGTCTGCATTGGTCAGGTATAAGTATATGTAGCGATGTATGGTGTGGGCTTGCCATCCGGCATAAAGCGAAAAAACTTTGGCGGCCCTGCCTGTTGGTGCTAGCAATACAAAAGGGGTATTTTGGGCGGATAAAGCTTTGACGTAGGCACTCATTAAACTTGTTTTACCCGTTCCGGCATAACCTTTGAGCATGTATAACGGATTAAGCTTGGTACTTGTGCTAAACGCCGATAAATGATCAATGGCGAGTTGTTGGTCGTGTGTTGGTTGGTGACCAAAATGTTGGGAAATGCTTTTTCTTAATTGCCCGGTATCCATGTTTGGGTTATAATAATGAGAATAAGTGCCTTAAAAAGGGTAGCCAATTCCGAAATTTACCACGAAATTTTTCAATTGTAAATATTTAATTCTCCAACGGTCTCCTGCGGGGTAGGCTGGATTGCGCAGTGGAGCAGCAAAGTCGATGCGGAAAATAAAGAACTGAAAATCGAACCTCAAACCAATGCCAGCATCAACGGCAAGTTGTTTGTAAAAAGAGTCGAATTCGAATTTTCCTCCCGGAAATGTTGATGATTTATTGTAAGTCCATATATTGCCAATGTCAGCAAAGAATGCCCCTTTAAAAAAACTGTAAACTGGAAATCTGTATTCGATGTTTCCTTCGAGTTGAATATCGCCAACGCGCTCGTAGGTTGATGATCCTGAGTAACTTCCTGGTCCTAGCGTTCTGAATATCCATCCGCGCATGTCATTGGCACCTCCGGCATAAAACCCTTTTTCGTAGGGAAGTTCATCCGAATTGTTGTACGGAATACCTGCTCCCATCAATAGTCTGAAAACCAAACTATTCGATTTCTCAAAAAAATAATAATAATGCCGAAAATCGATGCTGGTACGTATATATTGCGAATATCTGACTCCGAAAATATTGTAGTATCCACTATCATTTTTAGGTTTTCCTGCAAGGCTATTTACGAGGTAAAGTAGGTTCCCTGATGTTTCCAGATTTATTCTAAGGTAGTTGAAGTGTTTGAGCGCCATCATGTTCTGGTTGTTGAAAATGAAGCTGTAGTTCAGTCCTGCAATCATGTGGTCGGAATATTGCTCGCGCAGTCGTTGATTGGTTTCTGTATTTAAAATTGAGTCAAATTCAGGAGTAGGTTGAACGCGAACAAAATTTAAGTTGATAGGTGTTAGAATGTGATTAACGGTTTTACTGGCATTCCATAAATATCCAATGTCTACATTGGTGATGTTGCGCGAATAATTGGTGCGGAGTTGATAATTGTAACCAAAGTTGATGTTTGAATTAGGGATATACCGTTGGTTGAATTTATCGAGACGAATGGGGAAAATAAAGCGGGGAAAGAAAATGGTGCCGTCAATTCCGGCTTCATAGGTGTTGAAAAGTGTTGAAGAGGATGCATCTCCGTCAGCTTCGGAAATGGTCTGTGCTTCGGTGCCTCCCTTTATTCTGATTCGCAAAACTTCCGCCCGACGGAAAATATTGCGATTTAAAAAAACCAGGTTTCCTCTGATGCCCAAATCTCCACTTGAATTGGTTCCTTCAAGTTCAGCTGAAAAGCGGTTGAGTTTATTATCCTGCATAAGCAGGTATGCGTTTAAGTATTGCTGGTCGGGTTGCGTGCTTTTAAATGTGCCAACGGTATCGAAATTAATATTGGCTGTTCTGATGATCTGGTAATTAAATAGTTTTCGATAAGTTAACTGAGTCCGATTGGCAGAATAGTACTGGCCCGGTTTTATTTTGATGGCAGAATTAAACGCAGCAGGTTGAATATTGAGTTTGTTACCGTACAGGAAATGATAATTGTAGGTTGCAGTATCGTTCCAGAAAGCTATCTTGTGGATGATCGTATCAGTAGGTGGTGCATCACCTGGTATGTATTCCGGACTTACAAATACTTCATTAATTTTATAGCGTTGATGCTTTTCTTCGATGATATTCCCCGGATTTTTAAAATCTGGTTTCTTTACATTATTCACCACCAGGGTCACCTTCATTTCACGTAGTAGTAAACTGCTGTCAACCAAAAACTGGATGTAGTTTCTGTTAAAATAAAAGTATCCCTGATTTCGCAACTGATTGGTTATTCTATCACGTTCATCATCAAAGGTATAAGCGTTATAAATATCTCCTTTTTTTATAAGCGTATTTTTAATTTCCGCGTAGACCAGTTTTTTTACTAACGAGTCGGCAATTTGATACTCGATGGACTCAATGCGATAGGGTGTTGATGGCGTAACTTTAAAAGTAACTTTGGCTACTTTGTGACCAAAATCAACTGAAAAGTCTGTTTTTGAATTAAAGAAACCGACGTTGTTCAAGTATCGATTCATATTTCTAACCACCATGTTTGCATCTTCTTGTGAATAGAAAGCAGGAGGTTCACTAAAGTGCTTGTTGAGCCAAGTTCTGAATTTGGTTTTTTTAGCCTGATGACGATAATAATTATAAAGCTTAAATCTAAAATAAATTGTTTTCGAATTGGGTTTTGGTCGGCATAACGATCGGAGTTCTGAAAAACTTATCTCAGGATGATCTCCTTCAACTTTAACTTTATACCCTTTTATCAGGTAGTCGTTTTTACCCACATACTTCTTTACCGAGCAACCTGAAAACAGGAAGATAATCGCAAGAATAATGAGTCCGGTGGCGACGAAAGATCTATACAAAAGTTTACCTTATTAGCTTGTGCAAAATTAGCAAAAGGAGAATAGGTTAAGTGGTAGAAAAAAACTTATCTATTTTGTAAATTATTTTCAAAAACTATTGCGAAGTATAAATATAGATGTATCTTTGCACTCGCTTTTACAGCCAACGTTCATAGTTCAAAGGGTGATTAGCTCAGCTGGTTCAGAGCACCTCGTTTACACCGAGGGGGTCGGGGGTTCGAATCCCTCATCGCCCACCAAAGCCACTTCGTAAGAGGTGGCTTTTTTTTGCCTTGTTGTTTCGGTCGAAGAATTCAGGTGCGACGACAATAACTAATAGCATATCAGGTGAATATATTTATTCTGTATACTCAGATGGCAAGAGTGCCCTATCCTGCTATTAAGTTTAAGGGTATTCATTTAGAATCGTTATGATACCATAAAGTATACCGAGCGTATTGTTCTCGGTATGACTCATTGGTTTTTGGCTTTACCTTTTTTCAAGTAAAAGGATCTTTTGATCTGTTGTAATCATTACCTGACCATTTTCAACATGATAAAACTGTTGGCCATAAGCATCATAAAGTTGATCTCCATCATTAAAAATCTTCTTTAAATCTAGGGTAATGGTAGTTCCCGGAAGGTCGAGACCAACAACCACTTTGTCAGAATGGTTGTTTTTGTTGTAAGTCCTAGCAAAAAAATAGGGCTGTTGGTTAAGCATTTGGTGCTCTCCAG
Source organism: Bacteroidales bacterium (assembly GCA_041582875.1). Taxonomy (GTDB): domain Bacteria; phylum Bacteroidota; class Bacteroidia; order Bacteroidales; family F082; genus UBA6244. The sequence goes on from JBFHGX010000255.1 coordinate 4,068, forward strand.
CTCCAATGGAAGGATGTCGGTTACGGAATTGTCCTAATTTTTGCCAATGAGCCAGCAGTTCAGGGTTTTCTCCCCAATTCATCTTGCTTCTTAAATTGACATCGCCTTCTGCACCTTTAATTATCAGGGGGCGTCCCGTTTCATCACCATAATAAATCTGAGCCTGTCCGGGAGATAAAAGCAGTTTGGTGGCCGATTCA
>JBFHGX010000256.1:0-4263 GCA_041582875.1 Bacteroidales bacterium
AATCACGATTGTACCCCTCGCAGGCTTTTTTACCCGTGAAAGGAGTCCTTCTCCTGTTAAATTTGTGTTCTATACTTAACAAACCAAATCGTGTTATGAAAAAAACCTTACTCTTTACAATTATTCTGTTTGCTGCATTTACTATGTATGCTCAGGTAGCCCGTGAACTCGTTTTAATAGAAGTGGGAACTGGTACAAATTGTCAATTTTGTCCGGGGGCAGCTATGGCCTTGGATGATTTATATACCAATGGAGATCCTGTTGCAGGAATTGAATATCATTCCTATAGTTCAAGTGATCCGTTCAATACGCCTGAAGCTGCTGTCAGAACTTCCTACTATGGCATAGGTGGATATCCAACAGCTTATTTTGATGGGGGTTGGGACGAAAATGTTGGTGGTAGCAATACGCAGAGTTTATACTCAACCTATTTGCCCAAAGTGACTTCTCGAATGGCCATACAAAGTGAATTTTCGGTGGAAATTTTTGGGGATAATACCGGTACTGCTTATGATGTAGTGGTTCGTGTAACAAAAGAATCAGCTTATACAGGAGCGAACTTAAAAGTTCGTTTTGCGTTAACCGAATCTGATGTTCCTTACACTTGGTATGGATTGTCGACCATAGATTTTACTGAACGTCTTATGGCGCCGGATGCAGAAGGTACTGCGGTTAGCTTTGCTAATGTAGGTGACCAAGTGGATGTAAACCTCATTTTTACTTTTAATAATTCATGGGTAGCAGCCAACTGTGAGCTAATTGCGTGGATTCAGGATGATGATGACAAATATGTTTTGCAATCTTCTGCTGTTGACTTATTAAATTTAATACCAGATGTGGCCAACGCCAATTTTACCCAAAGTGTTGAAACCACATGTGAGGGCTCAACAGTAGCCTATACCGATCTTTCAACTGGTGCTATCACCTCATGGAACTGGATTTTTGAAGGAGGAAATCCTGCCACATCAACCATGCAAAACCCAGTAGTAACATATGCTAATGTTGGAAGCTATGATGTTTCACTTGAAGTTTCTGACGGCCCTACTACCAGTACCATGGCTGTAAGTGATGTGGTAACCGTGATTGTTCCTCCGGTTCAGCCTGATCTACCTGTAGGCGAAACCGTTGGCTGTGCCAGTGGTGTTTATGTGTACACTACACAAGCCGTAACCAATGCTGATTCTTATCTCTGGAAAGTGGAGCCATCCTCAGCCGGAGTTATCACTGGCTCAGGAACTGAAGGAACCTTTACAGCTGATGATAGTTTTATGGGTAATTATACCATTTCTGTTCGTGCCGATAATTTCTGCGGAACAGGTACATTTTCTTCCGGATTGACTTGCGCAATCAATTTTACACCTGCACCATTTATGTTGTCTGATGGCGGTGGAATCTGCGAAGGCGGTGATGGAATCGAAATCACACAGAATGGTTCAGAAGCCAATGTAAATTATTTGCTCTATCGTGATGGTATTTATACCGGAATTACCGTTGCAGGAACAGGCAGTGCCATCAGCTTTGGTGTCCAAAGTGAAGAAGGCGTCTATTCAGCCGTTGGAGAAGCCACTTTCTGTGATTTGCAAATGTGGGGTACTCCTTGGATTCATACCATAACTGCTCCCGGACAAGCTACTCAACCTACTGGTGAAGAGATCGTTTGTAATGATGTAGAGAGTAATTACACTACCAATATTCTTGATAATGCTGATAGTTATGATTGGGTTTTATCTCCTGAAGAAGCAGGTGAAATGACAGCCAATGGAGCTGAGGTATTGATTGCTTGGTCAAATGGCTTTGCCGGAGAAGCTTCTTTGGAAGTGGCCGGTGAAAATCAATGTGGTATGGGTGAGTATTCCGAGAGTCTGACCATTCTATTGTCAGATACTCCTGAACCTGTGATTTCAGGCCCTGTTCAAACCTGTGACTTTACCCAAGAAATTTATACAGCCATCGAAAATACTGGAAACAACTACGATTGGGCGGTTTCAGGTGGAGATATTGTAGAAGGCACAGGTACACATCAAATTACCGTGAATTGGACAAATCCGGGACAGGGAAGTGTTAATCTCACTGAAACGACCGCTGAAGATTGTACAGGAATGGCTGCCGAGGTTTTGGTCACCATAGACAACTGTACTGGAATTGATGTGAATACAGCTGGTGAAATGAGTTTGTATCCTAATCCTGTTGATCAAATGCTACATGTTACACTTGATGTGAAGACTGCTGATGATGCCAAGGTTTATGTGCTGAATGCATTTGGTCAGGTGGTTTACTCACATACCTATTCTTTGTCCATAGAATCAAATGTACTGGATATCAATACATCTGCTTTTGCAACGGGTTATTACCTGATTAAGGTAGAGACCCATGGAGGATTAGCCTTAATGCAGAAGTTTGTAAAACAATAATATTACATTGATGGTAAAAAGCCTCGCCAAATGGTGAGGCTTTTTTTGTTGGTTAAAACCGAAGAAATGAATTCTATAGTTGCTATGGTCGTCATTCAGTTTAGAACGAAAACTGCATGCTCACCCTTATACCAAAAGGAGTAATGTCTGGATGATCCAGATAGGATAACCTCCAAACGGCATCAACTCGAAGTATTTTAAAAATATTCTCAATACCTGCCCCCGCTTCAAAATAGGGTTTGTCCAGTGGGTAAAGTTCTCCGGGCTGGTGTTCCTGATTATATGCAACGTTGGCTTCGTCTAATCCGCCCACCAATCCGGTAACAAAGGCTACCTCACGCCATTTCAGTTTTCTGAATAATGGAACCCTATTAAACAAATAGCCGCCAAAGTGATGGGTGTAGAATACACTTACATATTTATCACTCACAAACTCGTAGTAGTTCATCATGTTAAATGCTGCCTCATCAAAGAAATATGTTTCGTTTCCTTCATGGAGTTTAAGTAATGGGTAGGGCAGGGTTCCCCAAATACGACCACCTTCGACTCTGAACCTTGACCAACCAATATTAAACACATTAAACCAGTGGGTTACGCTCATCTGAACTTTGTTGTATTCGTAATCACTTTTAAATAGGTTGGGAATGCCATAAGCATATTTGATATTCACGATAGGGAATTTTGCCCCCAGACTCACCCGTTCAAATTCACCCATCGACACCCTTTCTTTATAGGCCAGTCGTACATCAATGCCTACTTCTGCTGAGGTGATGGCATCTTCAACTACCATCTCTCCATCTTTATTAAATTCAAAGCTTGCGCCTCCAACAGGATATAAATTGCGGTTCATCAAGTTGATGGTGTTGCTGAAGCCTGTGAACCACTCATGCTCGTAACTCAACTTAATTTCTTCCACTAGCGAAAGTTTGTCGGCGGGTTGTCGCCGGAATAAAAAGGCGAGGAAAAAATCTTCGCGGAAAGCATTTTGGCTGGCTCCCAATTGTTCCAAATCATATCTAAAGGATCCACTTAGAGCTCTTCTTGGGTTTTTGTTAATCATGTAGAGTACATTTCCACCATACTTCAATCGTTGATCAAGCGTTCCGTATGCTACATAACCACCCAATAAAACTTTAGTGCTAAACTGATTGCTGGTTCTTCCTCCAAACCTGAATCGAGTTCCTTCAACAGCATTAAAACTCAACATAGATGCATAGGGACCCAGCTCGAAATTACCTTTCACATAATATCCAGTAACCACCATTTCGATGATGTCGAGATAGGTTTTGAACTGAGGAATAGTCTTCAACGTGTCGATCATATAATAGATAGTCCGCTCATCTTTGGATAGTTCTTCGTGGCGGCTTTGCGACCAGTATTCCTCTGTTTGGTCGGAGGCATCCTCTCTAATAGTAACATTTACAGGAGCCTGGTAAAATTTGTTGTCGCGTGGGTGGTTAATAACATAATTGCGGTAGGAAGTGGTTTTCTTTCCAAAAAAACCCATGGTGGTTTTGTTGTTTTCAATGAGGTTGAAATCGCCGATGGTATAGTCGCGCACCAATGCCCAATGTTCTCCGTCCACCACATCAAACGTTTTTTGAATCACCAAGTCGTTAACAAAGTTGATGTTGGCATCTTCTGCCATGCGCATTTCAATTTCTTTAATGGCAAAAGTAGTGTCGTGCACCCAAAAATTTCCGGTAAAAGTCAGGGTTTGCTGGTGTCGTGGTTTAAACATCACTTTGTAACACCAATGAGGACCGAAAAATGCACTATCCACCAGATAATATCGATAAAATGGCAGACTTCCGTTAGCTATGGGACTAATAAAGTTGACCTGAAAAATCTC
>JBFHGX010000257.1:0-4244 GCA_041582875.1 Bacteroidales bacterium
CCTCGCTTGAATGGCCGTAGGCCACAACCTGTTCAACATTCGACATTCAGCGTTCGATATTCGATATTATTCATCTTCTCACCCTTTCCCACCTTTTCCCTTTCAAGATTCCTCTGTTCACTTGCTTCATACCTCGCAACCTAAATTGCAATGACAGAAAAGTGAGATATTCAGGGATTTACATTATTTTCCTCTTTGCGCCTCTCCGCCATAGCGATAAACTCAAAGCGCGCGTTAGCGAGTCTATTGTATCACATTCCTCTTCGTGTCTCTCTGCCTTTGCGGTTAAAAATCATGCGTCAGCCAGCCAACAGCCAACGCCAATAGCCAACAGCCCCCCCCTTTTACCCTTTCCAACCCTTCCCCACCCTTCCCCCAAAAAACACTATCTTTACTCCTCTTAAAAAAACACCTATGCCAGCAAGACATTCATCATGGAGATCAGATCAGCGCTTTGCTGAGGCGCGTCTTAAAAACATTAAACTGGTGTTTTTTGCCATGATTGTAGGACTAATTGCCGGACTCGTTGGAAGCTTGTTTCGAATCGTGCTCGAACAACTCGATATCCTGCGCATACATTTGATGTCCTCGGTTATTAAAACGGAGCTGAGCAGTTGGGGAATTCCTGTGTTGTTTTCAGTGGTGGGCGTAACAGTTGCCATTTACTTGGTCAAATGGTTTGCGCCCGAAGCTTCAGGCAGTGGCGTACATGAAATAGAAGGGGCTTTAGACGAAGTACGACCGTTGCGCTGGAAACGCATCATTCCGGTTAAGTTTATTGCTTCTTTGTTTTCGCTGGGCAGCGGTTTGCTCCTGGGACGTGAGGGACCTACCATTCAATTGGGGGCCAACATTGGTAAAATGGTGAAAGACGTTTTCAAACTGAACGAAGACCACAGCAATCCTCTTATTTCATCCGGCGCTGCTGCCGGATTGGCCTGTGCTTTTAATGCTCCTTTTTCAGGGATTATCTTTGTGATGGAAGAAATGCATGGCCATTTTAAGTTCAATTTTTACTCTGTAGCTGCCATTATGGTCGCTTCCGCAACAGCAGATATTGTGGTGCGTATTATGACGGGTGTCGATCCGGTTATTCACATGATGGTATTCGGACATCAGGCCATCAACACCCTGTGGCTGTTTGTGGTATTGGGGTTGGTGTTTAGTGTGATAGGATATTTTTTTAATCAACTGTTGGTGCTCACCCTCAATGGATTTCAAGTAGTGACTAAGTATTCCAGGTTGCTGATGGCGCTGGGTATGGGACTCCTCATTGCGATCATAGGCATTCTGTTTCCTGAAATCTCCGGTGGAGGATATCAAACCATTGCCGAAGCACTTGAATCTTCATTTACGCTTAAAGTTTTACTCTTTATTTTGGTTGCTCGTTTTTTTCTGACCATCTTTAGTTACGGATCAGGTGCTCCGGGAGGTATTTTTGCCCCCATGCTTGCCTTGGGCGTATTGCTGGGCATGGCCTATGGAACGGTAATGCAGCATTTTTTACCTGATCTGGTTACCAATCCTGCGGTATTTGCCGTGGCCGGAATGGCTGGCATTTTCGCCTCTACAGTAAGAGCTCCCTTAACAGGGATCGCCCTGGCCATCGAAATGACTTCTAACTACGAATTGATTTTGCCTTTGCTGATTACCACTTTGGTGGCTTCAGTGATAACCGCTCAACTGGGCAATGAACCCATTTATACCACACTCTTGAAAAGGACATTGACATTAAATAAACCAACATAAACCTGTGTGATGAAAAACCTACAAAAAAACCTGCTTTTGTTTTTGTCCTTTTTCATGGCTTTACAATTAAAAGCACAATGGTAGCCATGTCAGGGGTTGGAAGGTTCTGGCCTGGGATCCATTATCGCTTCTGATTCATTGCTTTTAGCCACCTGTGGCGGAAATGGGGTTTTTCCCAGAACCCTCCAATCAAACAGGGAGTTGTTAAATTCCAACCCGTCCTCTTCAATAATCCCAATGATTTATTTTTCCTCTATCCCAATCCCTCAGAGGATCTGATTATGTTGGGTTGTTTATCCCCTGAAAAGGAGATCCCATTCAAGGTATATAATATGGAGGGAATGGTGAAAATTAAAGGGCAATTACATGGAATAAAAACAGAGATTGATCTCAGCAACTCAAGCCCGGGATTTATTTTGTAGAATTATTCTCTATGTCCGAAAAGGTGATTTTGAAAATGATCAAGCTTTAAGGCGTATCCCATATCTGCACTGTGACTATTCATTGCGCTATCCTAAATGCCAATAAATGTGGTTCGAAGATGTGATGGACAAAGAATCTTGTACAATAGGAAATAACGCCACTCTATCACTTATACCTCCGTCACTCTCCGTCACTCCGTCACTCAGTCACTCCGTCACTCAGTCACTTCGTCACTCCGTCACCTTATCCCCCCAATCACCCCCGCGTATACACATGCACACTATTCGCTGCCGAAGGCAGATAATTGACCCCAAACCAGCATATCAATAATACGGCAAATGCCAACCCTAGCGTCCATAAGGCACTTTGTTCCTTTTGAGGTTGGTAATACCGAAAGTGAATGTACACCAAATACACCATCCAGGTTAAAAATGCCCAGGTCTCTTTGGGATCCCAGGTCCAATAATGTCCCCAGGCTTCCTTGGCCCACAAGGCACCAAACAACAAGCCCAAAGTTAAAAAGGCAAACCCGATATACACCAGGTTATCGGCCAAAGCCAATGTCGATTTATTAGCGCTTTGTCCCTTGAAATAATGCAAAGCCAATCCTTTTAATGCGACCAAACTACTCGCTGCTAACAAGGCATAGGAGAAAATGTAAACAATCACATGAGGCACAAACCACGGACTCTGCAAGGCTGGCATCAGGGTTTTAGAGTAATTTTCGGGATAAGCTAAATTCAAGATCAGAAATAAACTGGCCAGCAATAAGCTGTAGGCTAAAAACCATTGATATTTCCAACGTTGGTACGTGATGAGTCCAATTACCGGAAGGAAAAAACTGTACCACAATCGGGTTTCTCCCAACGTGCGCATGGGCGGACGATCGAGCACCATCCACAACCGGATGAGAAAAAAGGTGAGGGTCAGTTGCCCGATAACGATCAGGATAACACCCAAATTCTTGAGCAAGGAGGTTTTGCCAAAATAGTTCAATAACAAACCCAACATCCAGCCGGCGATGGTGATGAGGGCGTAGGAAGGGAAGTTGATCCAGGTCATAAGGCGTTGGGGGTTTTTTTTCTGCCGGTCCAAAACAGAGTGAGGGCGCCGGCAATCATCATGAATATTCCAAAATAGACGGCAGGCAGCCAGGGATCGCGCACAAATTCAAGTACCGAGATGTCCGACCACTTACCCAATTGACTGTCGTAGCTGATTTGATAGATTTCCCAACCTTTAATTTGATAGGGGTAGTTGACTTCCAGGTCAACGGGAATAACATCTCCTTCCGGAGTGAGTACATCAAGCTTCGATAAAAACTTTTTAGGCTCAGGGAAAAACATGATGATCGACAATTGCTGGTTCAGTTTCAGGGCTTCGTATGGTCGGTTAAAGCTTCCGCAGCTGATCCATCCTACTACTGTGTCGGCTCGGTTGGCCGAAATGGCTTCTACTTTGACTGCAGGAGCGGCTCCGGTTTCGTTATTGAAGTAATAGGATGTTCCGGCCCGACCGGCTTGCTCCAGATATTCCAGCACACGAATATCCCAACCCAGCATAACACCTGAAGCAACCGAATCAATCAACAACAGGTTTTTGCCATTTTCATGAAGTATTTTTCCCGTTTTATTGTCTACGATGCCCAGTTTTGGTGCGTATTGTTCCAGAATGAAATCATTGAGTCGGATGGCAACGGGCATTTCTACCCAAACATTGTATTTTTTGTTTAAAGCCTGCCATTCCATTTCTCCTTCTTTGATGGTCATCTCCAGTCGTTCCACCTGAGTGGCGCCAAAAGTTGCAGAAAACAGCACAATCCACAACCCCAAATGATTCAACAGGTAGGGGATGTTTTTGGTGGAAAAGGGAATCATCCGCTTGGTGGCGGCAATACCAAGGACCAATAATAAATAGGCTGATGACAGCAGATAGGGCCACGAAGAAGTTACATGCGACAATCCCAGTCGGCTTACCCATCCGGGAGCCGAAGCATCGTGCTGTAAGGTCAGTCCCATGAGCAAGGCCATGAAGGTAATCCCGGAAACGGCACTGATGGCGGCAGGTATTCC
>JBFHGX010000258.1:0-4233 GCA_041582875.1 Bacteroidales bacterium
CTTAATCTAAAAGGAAGACTTCCAACAAAAATATCCATGATAATCTAATTAATAAATTGAAATATAGGCCAAAAGTAATATTTATTTAATGGAAATACACTTCTGTAAAAAAAATAACCTTGATTTAATAAATCTTTTTTACCCTAACTAACCCATTAAGAGGTACTAACCTACTTGTTTAATACTATCCGGAAAGTGGTACCCTTGCCAGGTGCCGAACTTTTAACGAAAAGCTTGCCTCGGTGATATTCCTTAACAATACGCTTCGATAGCGATAGCCCCAAGCCCCAACCTCGCTTTTTGGTGGTATAACCTGGATTAAATATCATTTTCTGATCGGTGAGTGAAATGCCTTTGCCTGTGTCTGTTATATCAATAACCACGTGTTTTAATTCTTCCTTCAAATCAATGGTAATGCTTCCTGATGCATTCATGGCATCCATGGCATTTTTACATAAATTTTCAATAACCCAACTCAATAATGCTCCGTTTACAGGCAAAACAATCTGGTGAGCAGGATCAATATTCACGACATACTCTACCTTCTTTGACGTTCTCGGTTTAAGATAATTGATGCTGTCGATGAGTATTTTTACCACATCATTGCGCTCTAACTTGGCATCTGAACCAATCTTAGAAAACCTTTCGGTGATGATTTCCAATCGACTGACATCCTTTTCAATTTCAGTAGCGGCCGTTGCTGCATTGGTATCATCCATTTTAAGCAATTCAATCCATGCCATTATCGACGACAATGGGGTACCCAACTGATGCGCTGTTTCCTTGGCCATACCAGCCCAAACACGGTTTTGTTCCGACCGGCGGGCATAGCTGAATAGCAAATAAGCAATCAGTAAAAAAACAGCAATAATCAGTATTTGTGCCAGTGGAAAAAATCGCATAATGGTCAACAATTCTGAATCCTGATAATAAATATAGGATGGCCCATTTCCTCCAAAGTCTACCACAATAGGGGTGTTCTGATCAGCCATTTCCTCCAGCTTGGCCTTAACATAAACAGGATCCATCATGCTCACATCATTTAAGTTACCAAATTGTATCACCTTCTGCCGGGTTGAATCGGTAATAATAACAGGTACACTCGACGAATTAAGGGCCACCTCCGACATAAACGAGGTTATGTACTCATTAAGCACCTTCTTTAATTCTGTAAAAAAATGGGAGTCGCGATAATATAAATATTGCTTTTTATTGCCGGTGAGAGGAACCACAATGGGTTTGTAAACGGAAAACTCTTCCTTTAATTCGCCCCTGAAATAGGATATCGTATCTTGTCCATCGGGAAGATTAGCGGCAGATAGCACCTTGCCATGAACATCGGTCAATATCACAGGAATGGTTTTGTTTTGCTCAATAATCTGCAAAAGAAATGAAGGATACTCATCGTTCAACGGCTTATCGCTCAACAACTCCTTAAAAACACCGGCCAACAACTCCACTCTTTTTCGCTCCTGAGCCTGTAACTGACCAAAAAAAGATTCGGTATACCCTACCAACTCAGCTTTGCGCTGAACAGCTGCAGCCCATAAGCCCACATTTTTTCGCTCTTCACTGGCAAATTTACCCACCAGTATATTGGTGTAAAAAATGGAGCCTCCGATAATCATCAAAGCCAAAACAACCAGCAGCGCCTTCCAACGCATCTTTTGTGTATAAATATTCACTTGAAAAATGTTGTTTAAATAACAAAACTATATAAATGAACCGGATAAACTAACGATTTATCAAAGGTTTAATTGCACATCGGGCACAAAGGTGTTCGAATACTGCCAATTTATCCTTCGTACTGAACGCCAGCGCACACTTATTGTAATCCTCCGAACAGTCTCCCTGAATCATATCAACCTAATCCTTTGACTTACAAATTTATCCAAACACTGGCATAATTACTGTTAAAATAATGCGTTATACTACATACATCACAACTCTAAATCATGATCGATTTAAAAAACATACACAAAACCTACCAAATGGGACACTCGGGCCTACATGTTCTCAAAGGTATCGACTTATTGGTGGAAAAAGGTGAGCTGGTGTCAATCATGGGTTCTTCTGGCTCTGGAAAATCAACGTTACTAAATATTATTGGTATTCTCGATAATTACGACAAAGGAACTTACCACTTGGATGGAACCCTGATGGCCAACCTCAGCGAACGCAAAGCAGCTTACTACCGCAACCAAATGTTGGGTTTTATTTTTCAATCTTTTAACCTGATCCCTTTTAAAAATGCAGTCGAAAATGTAGCCCTTCCACTGTATTATCAAAAAGTCAGTCGAAAAAAAAGAAATAAGCTGGCACTGGAATACCTCGACAAAATGGGACTTTACGATTGGGCCGAACACCTTCCTTCAGAGCTTTCTGGAGGTCAGAAACAACGGCTCGCCATAGCCCGTGCTTTGGTGGCCAATCCAAAAGTAATTCTCGCTGACGAACCCACCGGAGCGCTTGATTCAAAAACTTCCCAGGAGGTAATGACTTTATTGAAAGAGATTAACAAACAAGGCATTACCATGGTGATTGTCACCCACGAAACCGACATCGCCGAACAAACCGACCGCATTATTCATATCAAGGACGGACTCATCGAAAACAACTACAAGAGTCACGAACTACGTAACAGTGTTCTTGCCGAAGCTGAATTTTACAATTCCTAAAAAAACGAACGATGTTTGATCTGGACAAATGGCAGGAAATTTTTAATACCATCAGCAAAAATAAGCTGCGAACCTTTTTAACGGGTTTTAGCGTGGCTTGGGGTATTTTTATGTTGGTGCTGTTGTTGGGTTCGGGTTATGGGCTGGAAAATGGAGTCCGTAAGGATTTTGAAGGAGATGCAGTAAACTACATTTCCATCAACCCGGGCGTCACCAGTCAGGCATACAAGGGAATGAAACCCGGCCGCCGACTAACCTTTACCAACGACGAACGTACCACCCTCGAAAAAATGCCCCATGTAGAAATGAGCTCTACCCGCCGCAGAATTTGGCGAAATAACCTGCTCTCCTATGGAAATGAATACGGTACTTTCGACATTTTTGCCATCAGCCCCGAATATCGGTATGTAGAATCACTTTCCATGATTGAAGGTCGGTGGTTAAATGAAATCGACATGAACGAATACCGCAAAGTTGTAGCTGTAGGTCGACTGGCTTACGATGCACTATTCAAGGGTAAACCAGCGGTGGGCGAATACCTTAACGTGAGCGGTGTACCGTTTAAAGTAGTGGGCATTTATGACGACCCGGGCAGCGATCGCGACCTGCTCCGCGTGTATATTCCCATTTCTACGGCTCAGCGCGTTTTCAATCTGGGCACTAACATCAACAATGTCAGCCTAATGCTTGGTGATGCAGGCATCGACCAAAGCGAACAAGTAGTGCAAGAAATACGGGAAACACTGGCAGAACAAATGAAATTCAATCCCAACGACCAACGTGCCTTATTCATTTTCAACAGCATCGAGAACTACCAAAAATTCATGAACCTCTTTGCCAGCATTCGCTTGTTTATTTGGGTCATCGGTATCGGAACCATCATCGCAGGAATTGTAGGCGTGAGCAATATCATGATGATCGTAGTTAAAGAACGTACCAAAGAAATAGGCGTCCGCAAGGCTTTGGGAGCTACTCCCGGATCTATCGTTGCCTTAATATTGCACGAATCTATCCTAATTACGGCCATCGCAGGATATTTAGGACTTGTGGCCGGAGTAGGATTGCTGGAACTGGTTTCGAGCGCATTGCCCGATATCGATTATTTTGCCAATCCCGAAATTAACATGGGCGTTGCAATGGGTGCAACCCTCATTTTAATTGTGTCGGGAGCCTTGGCGGGATATGTACCTGCCCGAAAAGCTGCAGCAGTAAAACCGGTGGTCGCTTTGCGCGATGAATAAACTAAAACACTATGACACTACTCGATAGAGATAAATGGCACGAAATATTGTTTGCACTTAAGCAGAACAAACTGAGAACTTTCTTCACTGCTTTTGGCGTGTTTTGGGGAATCTTCATGCTGATCATCATGCTGGGTTCAGGCAAAGGTCTGCACAATGGCGTGAGTCAGGGCATGGGTGACATGGCGACCAATGCCATGTTCATGTGGACCCAAACCACCACCAAACCTTACAAAGGTTTTCCACGTGGAAGACGCTACAACTTCAACAACGAAGATACACAGGCCCTCATCGATAACCTACCGGACATTGAA
>JBFHGX010000259.1:0-4225 GCA_041582875.1 Bacteroidales bacterium
AACTTTTATAGTTTCTGTGTTTCTGAAGCAAAACTACCACGAAAAAGGCGCTGTGTAAATCGGTTTTAGGCGAATGGAGGAAGGAATTCGGTGAGTGAAGAAAAGAAGAAGGTAAGGGGGAGGTATAAATACCTGGGAGTTATTTGATAATAAAAAAAGGGCTTGTGCCCTTTTTTTATTATCAAAGTTTATTTCGCCCTACCTTTTAATCACTTTAACGATATGACTCACCTGATTATCTGAATTAACAACCAAAGAGTATACCCCCAGAGGCAACCCATGCAAATTCAGTTCAACTGTTTGTTGATTTCCTTGATGTGTTTTCATTAACCGACCATCTGTAGAATAAAGATCAATTCGCCTGTCGATATCATCCTGAAAAACAATCATTAGCATATCATGCGCAGGGTTAGGATATACCACTATAGCCTCAGAAGATTGCTCGTTAATACCTACCGGAATCAAAACAAAATCTTCTTTGGTTACGGTATGGCTACCACCAACACCACTAGCAGTTAGTGAAACTGTGAAATTTCCCGGGGTTAAATATTCATGACTAGGGTTTTGTTCTTCAGAAGTTTGCCCATCACCAAAACTCCAATTCCATGTATTTACATCTCCTGTTGTTAAATCGGTAAACTGAACCAGTAAAGGAGCTTGACCAGAAGTGGGCATCGCTGAGAATTCAGCTATTGGGGGAACGCCAACAGTTGTAATATAATCGGTTTGAGTAGCCATACTACTGCCTCCAGGACCCGTAACAGTGAGCGTAACAGTAAAGGTTCCAATTTGGGAATAAGTATGAACAGGAAATTGAAAACCAGAAGTTTCTCCATCACCAAAATCCCAAAACCAGGTATCTATCTCACCTGTGGATGCATCTGCAAAGGTGACTTCCAGAGGAACATCACCTGCTGTTATACTTGCAGAAAAGTTGGCGACAGGAGCCAATGCAGAAACTACAATATAATCAGGTTTAGTTTCCATAGATGATCCAATGGGATCGGAAACGGTAAGACTCACAGTATACGATCCTGAAAGAATGTAGGTATGAACAGGGTTTTGTTCAGTAGAAGAATTTCCATCACCAAAATCCCACAGCCAGGCATCTGGACTGCCAACAGACAAATCAGAAAAGCTAACTTCCAACGGAGCATTACCACTAATAGGTGTACCTTCAAATTCTGCCATTGGCGCCATAGAAGTGACTGTAATATAATCGGTTTTGGTTTCGGTTACCGATCCGAAAAGATCAGAAACGGTTAAACTAACCGTAAAGGTTCCTGCCATGCTATAGGTGTGTGAAGGATTTTGCTCTGTTGAAGTAAAGCCATCGCCAAAGTCCCACTCCCAATTTACAATACTACCTACCGAACTCTCAGAAAAATTCACTGACAGAGGGACTTCACCGGTAGTAATATCAGATGAAAAATCGGATGAAATCGTTTCTGTGGTTCCGGTAATTTCCACGTCATCAATACATACACCGAACCCTCCTTTGGCATTGCCCTCAAAACCAATGTAGTATGAGGAACTCAGGTTATCAATAATAATGGAATCGTTTGTCCAGGAAGTAAGATTGTTATCGAATGATTCCAACAAGACCCAATTCCCATAACTGCTATAACGATAATACACGTTCAATTTATCCTGATTGGTGGCAGATATGGCCTGCGTATGCCAGAATTTAACCTTTGCTTTGGTGAAAGCAGACAAATCCAAAGCCGGGGAAATCAGTTTGGTCTTATTATCGCTGGTTGAAACATCCTTTAAACAAGCATTGTAGGATCCACTGTGCGCTGTTGCAGGATTTGAGCCTCCATTACCACCAATAAATTGCCAATCGAGCGTTGAGCGGGTAACATACTCTTGAGACCAATGAACTGGAAAATCGCCACCTTCTTCGAACCCTTGCACGTAGGGATAATTGATTATGGCATAATCCATCACGGTTATGTAGTTTGTTTTAGTGAGTGAATCAATTTCAGTTCCATTTTCAATGACAAGTTTTACCGTGTAGGATCCAAACTGATTGTATAGGTGGGTAGGATTCTGTTCATATGAATCGTAAACACCATCATTCTCAAAATCCCATCTCCAAATGGTTGGGTTTCCAACAGAAAGATCAGAGAAATCAACGGTAAGCGGAACATCTCCCGAAAGGGGAGCTGCTGAAAAATTGGTGAATAAAGTTGGAGGCGTGCCAATGGTAATCGGCAAACTAGAGGTTACACCAGGGTTGGGACAATTGGAGTTGGTTCCGTATACTTCCAAATTTCCTGCAGTAGCCGCAGTACCAAAATCAAGGGTGACAAAATGATCTCCTGGACTCACCTGATTGACAGTTACATCGCTTCCGGTGTAATTCCAATGATAAACGTCCGTACTGGGATCGATGGCCACAGAAAAAGATATGTTTGTAGCTCCCGGATAATAACTTTGAGGAGGCTGCTGGTCAAAAATAAGCGAATCAGGATGAAGCTCTTGTACAATCATTACCGGTCCCGTAGTTGAAGTTGCAGCATAGGTCCAGGTATTGATTGTGTTTCCGTCCCCATAATTCCAATCATGACAACCACTCCAAGGAACAGAACTACTTATACATCCACTCAAATTAACCGGCCCTCCCATTAGGTTTGAATCATCCCAAAATAAAGGTGCAGGCATACCCACCGAACTTGCATGCTCCATGACAAAGCCATTATAATTTTCTTCCACATCACTCATGGGAAAATTGGTTAGTCCCATGATATAACTAGCAACAAAATTAATATTGGTGTTGTTAGCAACAAGCAGTGGATTTGGGTAACTACCATCATAACCATCCCAAGTTATGATGTTGGCACCCACATCAACCGGTGCAAGAATAGACCGCGAAACATATGGAGCATCGAAATTAAGTAGCAATTCTACATAGGCTGCCTTATCTACGGTTACAGTGAAATCAATGGTCCCATCATCACAATGGGTTTGGCCAATAACCGGAGCAACTATTGCCCCGAAACTAGTCACTGGAGGGAAAATCGCAATATCCGGCTCATTGAGAAATATTCTGTATTCCGGATCAAAAACATCGCCCATTATCGATTTTCTATCCTGTGTAAAATCACCCGTATTTCCAACACCGTTGTGGTTACTGTAAAGCACCCAAACTCGTCCATCCATGTTATTTAATTCGAGTGAAGTTATTATGCTATCGGTGGAATACGCATACACCTTTCCATAAAAATTTTCTGTCATGGGCTCCCAGGCGAATTGCCAGGCTTGTGAATATAATCGACCTGGTATCGAAGTACCTGCATCCGCTACCGTAACATCGAACAACGTTAAACTAAATTGACCAATGTAGGTAGTCGTAGGAGAGCTATTACGTACCGTATTAAACTCGACATAATAAACTCCTGTAGATGGAGGATTAAATTCTATGGCCATATAACCTGCTGACCCCACCAATTGCTCAGGTCCTTCGATGGCTTCGGCTAAATTATTGATGTAACCCGT
Source organism: Bacteroidales bacterium (assembly GCA_041582875.1). Taxonomy (GTDB): domain Bacteria; phylum Bacteroidota; class Bacteroidia; order Bacteroidales; family F082; genus UBA6244. The sequence goes on from JBFHGX010000259.1 coordinate 3,502, forward strand.
TCCGCTTGTGGGCAGATCTTGCTGAGGTTGAACAATATTTCCGTTGCTGTCTTTGATTCGATAAACAATATGAGCTGAGAAATCACACTCCCCTTGAAAACCAAAGTACACCACTTCACTAGAATTGTTTACCACAAAATTCAGGCGATCCAGACTATCGCAGTCGTAGGCTGCAAAATGTGAACGATCTGCCCCACCAAAACCGGAACAGTTATTAATAAAATCATTGCAAATATAAAGACCTGTGGCATAGTTGTTATGGCTCAATTCTTTTGAACCTTCAGCCTTTAAGTGGTTTGGGAAGCATGCCCCCAACAATACGATGAAAGTTAAAACTTTTAAAAATGCCGTTGTCCGGTCAAATAATCTCTTGCTTTTATGGTGTTTCATGGGGTGCTTTTTTTGATTGGAGCAATTAATAATTAAGGGTCATAAAGTTACACATTTTATAACCGCATTATGAAATATATCAACTTTTTTTGAGACCTTTTTAAAAATCCATTTTACTCAGGCATTCCAAATTATAAAAAATCAAGTAACTGTCTGTTTTTCTATAGCTTATACTTTGGACAGAATCAATTATAACACGCGGAATGAGCATAAAAACATCAACTACAACCGCACTCTCAGCCCTTTATACCCATTATCAGTCCCATTAAACACCCTTTCTTTGCGCAAGATATGTTGGTTTTCAGTGGGAAGCTGAATAAATTCCTGACATAAG
>JBFHGX010000260.1:0-4217 GCA_041582875.1 Bacteroidales bacterium
CCTTAGCGCCTCTCCGCCTCAGCGGTTAAAAAAATCACGCGTCAGCCCCTTCGGCATTCAGCGTTCAGCGTTCAGCGTTCGATATTCAAAATTCAATTCACCTTCCCACCTTTTAACCCTTTCCAACCCTTTCACAAACCCCTTAGCGCCTCTCCGCCTCAGCGGTTAAACCATCATGCGTCAGCCCTTCATTATTCAACATTCAACATTCAGTGTTCGATATTCGACATTTTTCATTTTTCTCGCTCTTCCATTTCTTTCCTGCTTTTTAACCTTTTTTTTCAGCCAACAGCATGTAGAGCATGCAGCCCATCACCCATCCCCCGGAATAAATTCCAGGTCTACCAAATCAGTCGTACCTATGGCACTATGTCGCTACTTCCGTCTTCTGTCTCCGGTCTTCCGACTTTTTTTAGCCAACAGCCAACGCCAACAGCTAACAGCTTCCCCCCAACCCCCAACCCCCCAAAAAAACTAATCTTTCCCCCATAAATCCTACCATTCGACATTTTACCCTAAATTTGCTCTATCAACTAAAGCATAATCGTCATGAAGAGAATTATTCTGTTTTTATTCTTCCTTTCAACCCTGCACCTCTATGCGCAAGAACCCGATTTGTTTATTCCCGTCGACCAAGAAACCCAATTGATCAAATTTCAAAATGTAGTCGAAGAAAAAGGGGAGCAAAACGACCTCTTTAACCGCGTGGTCTATTGGCTTAACGAATACTACAAAGATCCCGTCAGGGTAACTTCCGTGCGCGATGTGCCCAGTGGGAAAATCATTGGCCATCACAGGTTTCGTATCTACTACTGGGACGAGGATAGTATTAAACATACCGGGGGCATGATCAACTACACCTTCACCATCGAAGTGAAAGACGATCGCTACCGCTATACCATCGACGAACTGGTCCTAAAATCACAAACCAATATCCCCGTCGAAAAGTGGCTCGACAAAAACGATCCGGCTTACGACCCCCGATGGGATAGCTACCTGGAACAAATTGCCAACTACGTCAACAACTGGGGATCTTCCCTCGAAGAGAAAATGAAACCAGAGAAAGAAAAAACCAAGGATGACTGGTAGTCCTTCATTTGTTGTATGCCCATTGAATTTCTATTATGCCTAGAAGAAGAAAACGTGATCTGATTATCAGGGGTTTTTCAAAACTCCTGAAAGAAGATAAACTGAAGATCGTAGCTGAACTCATGGATAACCAAGTGGAAACTATTGAGCTGCTCAAAAGTTTTTGGCATAGCGATCAAAGTAAACAAAAAATATTTGATGAGTTCAGCGAGAATACCATCTCCAATTTCTACATCCCTTACGGAGTAGCACCCAATGTCATTGTCAACGACCTTAATTACCTCGTTCCATTGGTTATCGAAGAAAGCTCGGTGGTTGCGGCTGCTTCCTCCAGTGCCCGCTTTTGGTCCGATCATGGAGGCTTTCATGCCGAAGTGGTCGATGTGGAAAAAATTGGTCAGGTGCATTTCCTTTGGAAAGGGGAGAAAAAACGACTTCTGTCCGTGCAGGAAGTTCTTTTCCTACGATTGCGTGAGGCCACAGGTCATATCACCGCAAACATGGAATCACGAGGCGGTGGCATTATTGGCTTCGAACTCGTTGATATGTCCAACGAAATCCCTTTCTATTACCAGCTGAAGGTTTCCTTCAATACGGTGGATTCCATGGGAGCCAACTTCATTAATTCCTGTCTCGAGGAGTTTGCCCAGGAAATGCAGCATTTTTTCAAGGAGGAAGAGACATTCACGGAGGAAGAACGGGAGTGCGAAATCGTGATGTCCATCTTATCCAATTATACACCCAACTGCTTGGTAAAAGCCTGGGTGGAGTGTCCTTTTTCTTGTCTCGATGGGCTCGATAATGACCTTACGGGAGAACAGTTTGCTAAGAAATTCGAGCTTGCAGTGCGCATTGCTGAAATAGATGTCTATAGAGCAACTACCCACAATAAGGGGGTTTTTAACGGAATTGATGCCGTGGCCATCGCAACGGGAAACGACTTTAGGGCCATCGAAGCAGCTGGACATGCCTATGCATCTAAAGAGGGGAGGTACCGCAGCCTCACTAAAGTCGACCTTTCCAATGGTGTCTTTCGTTACGAACTGGAACTACCCATGGCATTGGGTACTGTCGGCGGACTCACGTCGCTGCATCCCCTGGCTAAACATTCTCTCAAAATGCTGGGTAATCCTACTTCCAGAGAACTTATGATGATTGCCGCTGCCGTTGGATTAGCCAATAATTTTGCCGCCGTTCGCTCACTTGTGACTAAAGGAATTCAAATGGGGCACATGAAAATGCACTTGTTGAATATCCTCAACCATTTTGAAGCGACTTCCGAAGAAAAAGAAAAAGCGGTGGAGTATTTTGTCGATAACAAGGTTTCTTTTTCTAATGTGAGCCTGTTTATCGCTAAACTGCGCAATAATTAAGGTCCCATGCTGAATTTTTCTGCCCACGGAAAACTTTTGCTGACAGGGGAATACCTCGTTATGGAAGGGGCTCAGGCGCTGGCGCTGCCAGTAGTTTTAGGACAACACATGGAGGTGCATTCCATTCCCGAACCTCAATTGTTGTGGGAGGCTCATTCACCTGCCGGATTGTGGTTCAATGCCAAATTGGCATGGCCCGACCTCACGCTTACGGAAACATCTGATCAGACTTTGGCCGCTAAACTGACTCAAATTTTATCAGTAGCTTTTGCTGCTACACGACTTCCCCAACAAGGAGGCTTCAGGGTAATCACCCGGCTGGATTTCGATCCTGAGTTCGGATTGGGTTCCAGTGCTACCCTCATTTCACTGTTGTCGCAGTGGCTCAACCTCGACGCCCATGGCTTAAATCAGCAGCTTTTTGGGGGATCAGGGTACGATATCGCTTGCGCAACGGCCAACGGACCTATAGTGTATGCGCTCCACGACCAAAAATCTCAGCATACCCGGGTGCCATTTTTTCCGGATTTTCACCAACACTTGTTCTTTGTCTATTTGGGTGCCAAACAGCGTTCTTCTGCTGAAATTCATCGCTTTAAGCGGAATGCAGTTTTCACTGCATCCGATATCCAACGGGTCAGCGACCTGACGTATCAGGTGGCCAGATCCTCCGAATTAGCACATTTTGAATCACTTTTACGCGAACACGAAGCACTCCTCTCCCAAATCCTCAACCGACCAACCATCCAGCAAGAGCGTTTTGAAAATTACAATGGAGTAGTTAAATCTCTCGGCGCCTGGGGCGGCGATTTTGTCCTCATAACCACCCAAATAGGGGAGGAGGACTTCCGCCAAGAAATGCAATCACGTGGTTTTGAGGTGGTATTTCCTTTTAAAGACATGGTCTTACAAAGGTAGATTCCCAACCAAACATCCCCCACTTCACGCGTCAGCCCCTTCGACATTCGACATTCATTATTCGACATTCGGTATTTCCCCTTCCTACCTTTCCCACCAACCATACTATCCCCCTATCCACTAACCCCTCTTTTAGCCAACAGCCAACAGCCAACAGCTTGCCCCCCCCCACATCAAGCGTCCACGCTTGAATGGCCATAGGCCACAACCTTCGCCATTCGACATTCAGTGTTCGACATTCGATATTATTCAATATTCATTCTTCACTTAATTCATCAACAACTAAAGGCCAACAGCCAACAGCAAAGGGCCATCAGCCAACAGCTTGCCCCCTCCCAACCACTAGAATATCTATCCATGAACTACAAAAATCAGCGATGACGCCCAATTCGTAAACACAAAATTTCGCGATTTTCGCGCCTTTCGCGGTTAACAGTAATGACCTAAAATTTATGTATTCACCGACATACCCAATAATATGTCAACCATTTTGAGTTGAGGAACAACTGACACTGTCTTTTTACCACTAAAGACACTAAAAACACGAAAGGAATTAAGCTGTCTAATCGTATTTTTCGCGTCTGTAGTATTTTTGTTTCGTAAACATAAAATTTCGCCTGCCCTGCAGGGAGGTACGACTGTACAGGGTGCCTTTCGTGCCTTTCGTGCCTTTCGCGGATAAATGAAGCCCTGTTTTACCTTTCATGAACATAAAATTTCGCGATTTTCGCGCCTTTCGCGGTTAACAGTAATGACCCAAAATTTATGTATTCACCGACATACCCAATAATATGTCAACCATTTTGAGTTGAGGAACAACTGACACTGTCTTTTTAC